>JAAEPF010000023.1:0-300000 GCA_024222295.1 Actinomycetes bacterium | reverse complement strand
CGCCGATGTTTCATTGCCTTGCTCCCACCTGGGCTCACACCCTCTCCAGAGGGCGATTCTGCGTACACAACAGGCTACGGACCACCATCTCGGCGATCCAGCCGGGCGCCGGGCCCGGCGGCGGTTACCCCTGGGTCGTACCCGAGCCGAGGGCGTCCGGCAGTGTGTCGCTCCACGCGCCGACCAGATCGGCAACGGGCAGGTCGAGCAGGCCCTTGACCGACAACGAGTCGCCTCCCGCCACGCCGATGCGCGAACAAGACACACCGGCTGCCTCGATGGTGGCGACGACCTCGGCCACCTGCTCCGGGTCGACACAGAGCAGAGCGCGCCCCGGCGCCTCGGAGAACAGCTCCACATGGTCCGCGATCCTCGCCACCGTGGCTCCGATACCCGCCGATGCACACATCTCGGCCAAGGCAAGGCCTACCCCTCCGGAAGCGACATCGTGGGCACCGAGCACCGCCGGATGGCGAACCAGGTCCCGCACGACAGCGGCGGTACGGCCGGCGGTGGCAAGGTCGGTCGCCGGCAGCTCACCACGGCCGCGGTGACCCCTTGTCGCAGCCCAACGAGAGCCCGAGAGGCCCGACGGGGCGTCGCCGACCAGCAGCAGCCGACCGCCGTCGACGAGTGTCGGTGGCGGGGGTGGCTCGTCGAGCGAGGCGATCACGCCGAGCAACCCGATTATCGGCGTGGGGTCGATATCAGAGCCGCGGGACTCGTTGTAGAGGCTCACGTTGCCGCCCACGCAGGGCACGCCGAATGCGTCGAGTGCCGCTGACAGTCCATCAACCGCCTCGGACAGCTGCCACATCACCTCGGGGTGCTCCGGGTTGCCGAAGTTGAGGCAGTTGACCATCGCCCTTGGCTCAGCGCCCACCACCGCGAGGTTCATGACCGACTCCACGACCGTCATCGCACCGCCCGCGCGGGGGTCGACCGCACACCACAGGTGGTTGCCATCGGTGGTGACCGCAAGGCCGCGCCCCGTGTCGGCACCCGTGGTGGGGTGCTTGAGGCGCAGCACGGCCGCGTCGGAGCCGGGCCCGGCGACGGTGTTGAGGAACAGCATGTGGTCGTATTGGGACCAGACCCACTCGGTGCCTGCGAGCATGGCGAGAAGGTCAGCAGCCGGGTCACCCGGATCGAGGCGATCAGCCGAGTCGGTCCGGCGCTGGGCAAGGTCCGCGGGCTCGGCGCGCGGACGGTCATACAGCGGAGCGTCGTGCTCGAGTGAGCTGGCGGGCACCTCCGCGAGCACTTCGCCATCCGGGCCGTCGAGCACCCTGAGCTTGCCACTTCCGGTCACGTCGCCGATGACCGTGGCGGTGACCTCCCAGCGCCGCGCGATGTCGAGCACATCGTCGAGCTTGGCCGGCTCCACGATGGCGAGCATGCGCTCCTGGGACTCCGAGGTCATCACCTCGAAGGGCTCCATGTGGGGTTCGCGCGCCGGTATCGAACTGACCACCACGTCCATGCCGGCGCCACCCTTGGCAGCGGTCTCAGACGTGGCACAGGTGATGCCGGCACCGCCGAGGTCCTGCACTCCCACGGCCAGGTCGCGGTCGAGCAGTTCAAGGCACGCCTCGATCAGCCGCTTCTCCTCGAACGGATCACCCACCTGCACGCTGGGGCGCTTACCGGCGTCGGCCTCAGAGTCCGAAAAGCCCGCTGAGGCCAGCACCGACACACCGCCGATGCCGTCGCGCCCGGTCGAGGAGCCGAGCAGGACCGCGAGGTTGCCCGTGCCTTCTGCCCGACCGAGCACCAGCCTCTCCGTTGGCATGGTGCCGAGGCACAACACGTTGACCAGCGGGTTGTCAGCGTAGGTCTCGTCAAAGACGGTCTCGCCGCCGACCGTCGGCACCCCGACGGAATTGCCGTAGTGGGAGATTCCCGACACCACACCCTCGGCGATCCAGCGCGACCTCGCGTCCTCGAGCGGGCCGAACCGCAGTGGATCCATGACCGCGATCGGTCGTGCGCCGACCGAGAAGATGTCGCGCAGAATGCCGCCAACACCTGTGGCAGCTCCCTGGTGCGGCTCGATCGCGCTCGGATGGTTGTGGCTCTCGATTCGGATGGCCACTGCGATTCCGTCGCCGACATCGATGACCCCGGCTCCCTCGCCAGGACCCACCAATACCCATGGGGCCTCCGTGGGGAAGCGCTTCAGATGGATCCGCGAGCTCTTGTAGGAGCAGTGCTCGGACCACATGACCGAGTACATGGCCAGTTCGAGGTGGTTGGGCGCGCGATCGAGGGTCGACGCAATCAGGTCGTACTCGTCATCGGTGAGCCCGAGGGCCCGGTATGTCGCCTCATCTGCTGCATCACTCGACATCGCGGCCAAACCTACAAGCCGCCGGGGCATGCATCAGACCACGTCGCATCGTCCGCTCGGGATGAGGACCCCAACTGACTCTATTGCCCAAATGGACCGCCGCGCATTCCGTCAATGGCGTTGACCGGGTGCGCCGCCTTGCATCCGCCGAGCGCGGGGATATATTCGCGACTATGGCAAAGCGACAGGTTTCCGATTCACACAAGAAGGCAATGGCCGCCGGGCGCGTCGAAGGTCGCGTTGTGAAGGCCTACCTCGAAGCACTCGAGGAAAACAAGCCCAAGCGCGGCCGTAAGCGCACACCCGAGAGCATCCGCAAGCGTCTTGATGGCATCGAAGCGACCATTGCCGACTCGGATCCGCTCAAGAGGCTCAATCTGGTGCAGGAGCGGATCGACCTCCGCAACGAGCTGGCCAGCACGGAAAACGCGTCGGAGTTCGCTGAGATCGAGAAGGCCTTCGTGGATGTCGCAGCCGGGTACAGCGGCCGCAAGGGCATCAGCTACGGAGCCTGGCGCGAGGTGGGTGTGCCAGCAGCAACCCTCAAGGCCGCCGGCATAGGTCGCGGAGCCGTCAGCTAGCCGGCCGCGACCGCCAGCGGCGCAGCCAGCAGCGAGCGCATCAGGGGGACGCCATCGGTTGAGCCGAGTAGCGGATGGCATGCCCGCTCGGGGTGGGGCATTAGCCCCACCACGTTGCGCCCCTCGTTGCAGATACCCGCTATGTCGTCAATAGAACCGTTGGGGTTGTCGACATAGCGGAACACGATCCGGTCCTCGGACCGCAGCTCGGCGAGGGTCTCCCCGGAACATGTGTAATTGCCCTCGAAGTGGTTGATCGGGATCGACAGCTCGTCACCAACAGTCGCCTCGGAGGTGAGTACCGAGTCGGTCGTCTCGACACGGATTCGTGCCTGCCCGCAGCGGAACTTCAGCCCTGCATTCTTCTGGAGTGCACCGGGAAGCAGATGTGTTTCGGTGAGCACCTGGAAGCCATTGCAGATTCCGACGACAGCCCCACCGTCGGCAGCGAGTGCGCTCACTTCGTCCATAACCGGTGAGAAGCGGGCGATGGCCCCGGGCCGCAGGTAGTCGCCATGGGCGAACCCACCAGCGATGACCACGCAGTCGGCGCCGCCGAGATCGGTGCTGTCATGGAACACCAGCTCGGCGGTTGCACCGAGCTGCTCGACAGCTTCCACGACGTCGAACTCGCAGTTCGTGCCCGGGAAGCGCACCACTGCGACCTTGGTTGCCATCAGGAAGCCGCCGAAAGGGTGACCGCAGTGTCTTCGATCACCGGGTTCGACAGGAAGCGGTGGCACAGGTCGTCGACCTCGGCACGAGCAGCCGCCTCGTCCGCGCCTTCCAGCGTGAACCGGATGCTCTTGCCCACCGCAACGTCGCTCACGCCGTCAAAGCCGAGCGCCGGCAGGGCACGTTCGATCGTCGCTCCCTGAGGATCGGCGATCCCGGGGCGGAGGGTCACTTCAACCACGACATCGAAGGTCATGGCCCAACATTGGCACACCCCGAAGGGATGCTCCGACAGGGCCCCTGACAGCGCTCAGGCGCCGGGCCAGTCGTGCAGCGAGAGGCCACAGATCTGCTCGTAGGCGTCGCGGTAGCGCTGCGCGGTCGCGTCCACCACCTCGGCTGGGAGCGCCGGTGGAGGTGGCGTCTTGTCCCATTCGAGGCCGTCGAGAAAGTCCCGCACCGGCTGCTTGTCGAAGCCGTGGGGAGTGGATCCGGGTGACCAGTCGGCAGCCGCCCAGAACCTTGACGAGTCGGGCGTGAGCACCTCATCGGCCACCACCAACTGGTCCGCGCCCGACTCGTCGGTGACGAAGCCGAGCTCGAACTTGGTGTCGGCCAGCAGGAAGCCCGCTGCTTCTGCCCGGGCGGAAGCACGCTCGAACATGGCCAGGCTCAACTCCCGGGCGGCTTCGGCCACATCGCCGCCCACCATCTCGACGGCGACATCAAATGCGATGTTCTCGTCGTGGTCGCCGACTTCGGCCTTGGTCGACGGTGTGAACATCGGCGAGGGCAGGCGCTCGGCCTCCGTGAGGCCGGCGGGCGCCTCCATGTGGTGGATCGTGCCGTTGCGGCTGTACTCCTTCCAAGCCGAGCCGGCCACGTAGCCGCGCACGATGCACTCGATCGGCAGCATCCGCGCCCGTCGGCACAGCATCACGCGCCCGGCCAACTCGTCGAGGCGTGCCGGCTCGGGCAGGGCCGCGAGGTCGGTCGACACCAGATGGTTGCCGATCACATCGGACAGCTCGTCGAACCAGAACGACGACATGGCAGTGAGCACCCTGCCCTTGTCGGGCACGGGCTCCGCCATGACCACATCGAACGCGCTCAGCCGGTCGCTCGCCACCATGAGGATCCGGCCGTCGCCGGCATCGAACAGGTCCCGGACCTTCCCCCGGTGCAGGTGCTCCAGGTCCAGCGGAGGTGTGGCAGCCAGCGTGCTCACAGAATGTCGCCCGCCTCGTACGCAGCGGCCTCGGGGAACTCGGCGGCGATACCTGCCACCTCCGACGCGAAGGCGGCGACCTGCGCGGGGGCACGACCCACGAATCGCACCGGATCCCCGATCGCCTCCCGAAGCGTTTGCTGGTCGAGACCGAGGCGGGGATCGGCGGCCAGGCGCTCAACGAGATCGTTCACCTCGGTGCCGTGCTCACGCATGTCGAGCGCAACGGCCACCGCGTTCTCCTTGATGGCTTCGTGCGCGGCCTCGCGACCCACGCCGTTTCGAACAGCTGCCATGAGAACGCTCGTGGTCGCGAGGAACGGCAGGTAGCGCCGCAGCTCGCGGTCGATCACGGCCGGGTATGAACCGAAACCCCCGAGCACGTCCAGCAGCGTCTGGAACACGCCGTCGGCGGCGAAGAACGCGTCGGGCAGCAGGACCCGTCGAACCACCGAACACGACACGTCGCCCTCGTTCCACTGCTCGCCTGCCATGCCCGCAGCCATGGTGAGGTGGCCATCGAGGATCACGCGGAATCCCGAGATCCGCTCGCAACTGCGCGAGTTCATCTTGTGGGGCATCGCGGACGACCCCACCTGACCCTCGCGGAACCCCTCGGTGACCAACTCGTTGCCGGCCATCAACCGGATCGTGGTGGCCAGTGAGGCCGGCCCCGCCACCAGGTGCACCAGCGCCGACACCACCTGCAGGTCCATCGAGCGCGGGTATACCTGACCAACGCTGCCGAGCACGTTGGCGAACCCGAGGTGTCGGGCGACAGCCGCCTCCAGCCGCTCGACTGCATCGACATCACCGTCGAGCAGGTCGAGCTGGTCCTGCTGTGTGCCCACCGGCCCCTTCAGGCCGCGCAGCGGGTACGTGTCGATCAGGCCCTGGAGCGCTCGATGAGCGACCAGCAGCTCCTGGCCGGCGTTGGCGAAGCGCTTGCCGAGCGTCGTGGCCTGGGCGGCCACGTTGTGGCTGCGACCGACCACGACGGTTTCTCCATGTTCGACCGCAAGATCCGCCAGGCGCACGAGTGCCGCCACCGAACGGTCACGCATCATCTCCAGGGACCGGCGCACCTGCAACTGCTCGACGTTCTCGGTGAGATCGCGCGATGTCATCCCGGTGTGTGCGTACTCGTGGCCGGCAAGGTCGGAGAACTCCTCGATGCGGGCTTTCACGTCGTGGCGCGTGACGCGCTCGCGCGCTGCGATCGACTCGAGGTCGACCTCGTCGACCACGGACTCATAGGCCGCTATCGCCTCGGTCGGGATGTCGACGCCGAGCTCGGCCTGGGCTCGCATCACGGCCAGCCACAGCCGGCGCTCCAGCACGACCTTGTGGTCGGGGGACCAGAGCTGCGTCATCTCGACGCTGGCGTAGCGGTTGGCGAGGACGTTGGGAACTGGGCCTGGTTCGCTCACACAGCCATTCTCGCCCAACCCGGCGACCGGAGCTGCCTCCGTCGCCACGCGACGGGTCCGCCGGAGGCTGCCGAATCCTTCAAGAACGCGCCACCGGACGCCGATCGGAGGGCATGGGATCATGCGTGCAACACCCGATGGCAGTGTCCGATCACGTTTGTGGCCGCTGTGGACACGAGTTCTGCCCCGAATGCGTGGTGTTCCCATTCGGCCTCGCCAAGGCTCCGCTCTGCATTTCATGTGCGCTGGAGGCGGGTGGCGTGCGCAAGCAGCACACGGGACGGCCACGGCTGGCGAACAAGCAGGTCAAGCAACGGCTGGCCGACAAGGCCGACGAGGCACCGGAGCCCCTCCCACCACCCGCGCCGACCGAGTCCGAGGACTCCGACGAGGCGTGGTTGGCAGGTGAGATCGATGCCGAACAAGCCGGCGGTTGGTCGAAGAGGTTCTGAGACCAGCAGCCGGTCGCGTCAGCGCTCCAGCCCGGCGTCCTGGTTCACCGAGTAGTCCACGAGCGACAGCCGGAACTGCTCCAGCGCCTCAGCCAACTCCGGGTCCGAGGTGCCGAGGATCCGCGCCGCCATCAGGCCGGCGTTGCGCGCCCCGCCGATGGCCATCGTGGCCACCGGGACTCCCCCGGGCATCTGGGCGATCGACAGCAGCGAGTCCTGCCCGCCGAGGTGCTTCGTGGGCACCGGCACGCCGATCACGGGAAGGGTCGTCAACGATGCGACCATCCCGGGTAGGTGCGCCGCTCCGCCGGCGCCCGCCACGATGACGCGCAGGCCGCGACCGGCGGCGTTGCGGGCGTAGTCGACCATCCTCTCCGGGCTGCGGTGCGCCGACACAACGTGCACTTCGTGGTCGATGCCGAACTCGGCGAGCGCGTCCGCGGCCTCTGCCATCACAGGAGCGTCGCTGCTGCTGCCCATGATGATTCCCACGAGGGGCTTGGTCTCACCGTCGCTGTCGCTCATCACCGGCCATCGTACGGGTCATCGCCGGCGAGCACAGCCGCCGCACGGGCTGCGGCCGCCCTCACGGCCTCGCGGTCGTCGCCCAGCACGGTCACGTGACCGATCTTGCGCTTGTCGCGCGGGGTCTTTGCATAGAGGTGCAAGTGCGCTTCGGGCACCATTTCCAGAGCGAGCGGCTGTCGGTCGAGCGGGTCACGACCCGCCTGACCGATCACGTTGGCCATCACCGCGACCGGAGCTGTGGGATCCGTGGGCCCGAGCGGCCAGTCGAGCACTGCGCGGATGTGCTGCTCGAACTGCGAGGTGGCGAACGCTTCGATGGACATGTGTCCCGAGTTGTGCACGCGCGGAGCGATCTCGTTGACCAGCACCTCTCCCCCGGTGACGAACAACTCGATTGCGAGCACGCCGACAGCACCTGTCACGTCCGCGACTGCGGTGGCCACCTCGCGGGCCCGGCTCGAGGTTGCCTCGTCGAGCGGAGCCGGGAACACGACCTCGTCGCACATTCCGTCCACCTGCACGGTCTCGAGCACCGGCCAGGTGCGCACCTGTCCCGACGGACTGCGAGCCACCAGCACGGCGAGCTCGATGTCCAGGTCGAGGCGTGGCTCCAACACGAGGGGGGCGCCCTCGTAGTCGGCCAGGAAGGACTCGATGTCGGCCTCGGCGAGCATCCAGACGCCGCGGCCGTCATAGCCCCCGCGCGACGCCTTGGCGACGAGCCGGCCGCCGTGTCGGGCTGCGAACCCCCGGCTCTCGCGGGTCGCACCCTCGAGGTCCGAGACAGGGTTCACCACCGCGAAGTCAGGCACGGGGAGTCCTGCCGCTGCGAAACTGCGTCTCTGGTGGGCCTTGTCGGAATAGGCCAGCGTGGACACCGAGGGCCGCACGGCCACGCCCTGCTGCTGCAGCACCGCGAATGTGTCGTGGTCCACGTTCTCATGGTCGATGGTCAGCACGTCCACGGAACCGGCAAACGACCTGAGCGCTTCGGGATCGGCCGCGGAGCCGGTCACGACATCCGATGCAACGCCGATGGCGCCCTGCTCGCCCTCGGCCGCCAGCACCCTGACAACGACGCCCAGCGGCGTCGCGGCCTCGGTGAGCATCCGCGCGAGCTGCCCACCCCCGACGATGCCCAGCACGGGTGCCGGGCCGCCGCGGGCGGAGCCGCCGCTCAGGACGCGGCCTCCGAGGCGATCAGCGCTATGTCGGTGCGGAACTGCATGCCGGGCCACGAGATGCGGTTGACCCCCTCCATGGCCCGTGCCCGTGCCGCTGCCAGCGTGGGCGCCCTTCCGGTCACATTGAGCACCCGGCCACCGGAGGTGAGAAGTGATCCGGACTCGCCGCCGACTCCCGCACAGAACACCTGGACCCCTTCGATCGACTCGGCCGCTTCGATTCCCTCGATCACATCGCCGGTGCGCGGGGAGGCGGGGTAGCCCTCGCTGGCACACACCACGGTCACAACTGCGTCGTCGCTCCAGCGGATCGTCTCGCCGAGGTCGCCGGCGGCGGCGCCGGCCAGGAGTTCCGCGAGGTCGCTCTCGAGTCGGGGCAGCACCACCTGCGTCTCCGGGTCGCCGAAGCGCACGTTGTACTCGAGCATCTTCGGCCCGTCGGCGGTGAGCATGAGTCCGGCGTAGAGCACTCCGCGGTAGTCGATGCCCCGGGCGCTCAGAGCGGCCAGCGTGGGCTCGACGAAGTCCACCATCACGGTGTCGAGCAGCTCGGGCGGCGCCGCCGGCACCGGCGAGTATGCCCCCATGCCTCCCGTGTTGGGACCGAGGTCCCCGTCGAGCGCCCGCTTGAAGTCCTGTGCTGGAGGTAGGGGCCACGCCTTGGTGCCATCGCACACTGCGAGCACGGACAGCTCCGGTCCGACCAGACCCTCTTCGATCACGAGGCGGCGCCCCGCATCACCGAACGCTGCGCCCGAGAGGTAGTCCTCGATCGCGTTGCGCGCCTCGGTGAGCGACTCGGTGACCACCACTCCCTTGCCGGCAGCGAGGCCGTCGGTCTTGACCACGAATGGCGGCGCCATTGTGTCGAGGAACTCCATCGCGGGCCCGCTCTCGGTGAACGTGCCGTGCGCAGCGGTGGGAACCCCCGCCTCATCGAGCAGCTCCTTCATCCAGGCCTTGGACCCCTCGAGCCGTGCGCCATCCGCGCCCGGTCCGAACACGAGTCGCCCCGCAGCCCGAAGGCGGTCGGCGAGACCGTCCACCAGCGGCGCCTCGGGCCCTATCACGAACAGGTCGGCCTGGACCTCCTCGGGTGGCGTGTCGACCGACCCAGGGATGCCCGGGTTGCCAGGTGTGACCACGACCTCGGCCGTGCGCCCGAGCACATCGGCGAGGGCGTGCTCGCGTCCGCCGCCGCCGACGACACAGACGCGCATGCTCAGGCGCCTTGAGCCGGGATCTGCTCGACGACCTCGAAGGACAGCAGTGAGGCCCCGGTGGAGACCGGCTTCTCGTCCCCACCCGGATGGCCGCCACCGGGGTGACCGCCGCCGGGGGCCGCTGCGTCGGACCCACCCGCATTGGCGTGGCCCTTCGCGAAATCCCGGCTCGACAACCAGCCCTGGAAGGCTTCCTCGCTCTCCCACTGGGTCACCACGAAGTAGCGGGTCTCGCCCTCGGTGGGCCGCAGCAGCTGGAACGACTCGAAGCCCGCCGAGTTCTCCACCGCCCCGGCACGAGCGGCGAAGCGCTTCTCCAACTCTGCACCGGCGCCCTCCGGCACCTCGATGGCGTTGATCTTCACGACACTCACTTGGCCTCCCTAGGCGTTGAAGTGGACGAACTGGTCACGACCCGGACCGACGCCGACCAACGTGATGGGTACGCCGATCTGCTCCTGGAGGAACTCCAGGTAGGTCACCGCGGCCGCCGGCAGGTCCGCTCGCTCACGCACCTGCGTGAGGTCGGTCTGCCACCCCTGCAGCGATTCGTAGATCGGCTTGGCCGTGTGCAGGTCGCTCTGGTGGTAAGGCAGGTGCTCGTGGCGAGTGCCGTCGACGTCGTAGGCCACACACATCTTGAGGGTCTCGAAGGTGTCGAGGATGTCGAGCTTGGTGATGGCCACCTCGGACAGCGAGTTGAGCCGTACCGCCTGGCGCATCATCACTGCGTCGAACCAGCCCGGGCGGCGACGGCGTCCGGTGTTGGTGCCGAACTCGTGGCCCCGGTCGACGAGCGTGTCGCCGTCGGCGTCGAACAGCTCTGTGGGGAAAGGTCCCGCACCGACGCGGGTGATGTAGGCCTTGGCGATCCCGACGACGCGCTGGATGTCGCGCGGGCCCACTCCTGCCCCGGTGCATGCACCACCGGCGACGGGGTTGGAAGAGGTCACGTATGGGTAGGTGCCGTGGTCGAGGTCGAGGAAGGTTGCCTGGGCGCCCTCGAACAGAACGTGCTGGCCGGCTTCGAGTGACTCGTGCACGAGCGAGACCGAATCGGCCACGTACGGGGTCAGGCGGGGCACGACCTCGGCCATGACCCGGTCCGCCAGTTCGGCAGGTTCGACCGGGAGCCGGTTGTAGACCTTGGCGAGCACTGTGTTCTTGTCGGCGAGCACGGCGTCGAGCTTCTCGCGGAAGATCTTCTTGTCGAGCAGGTCCTGCACCCGGATGCCAACCCGCATGGACTTGTCGGCATAGGTGGGACCGATCCCGCGCTTGGTGGTGCCGAGCTTGTTCTTGCCGAGGTACCGCTCGGTGAGCATGTCGATTTCCTGGTGGTACGGCAGGATGAGGTGGGCGTTGCCGGACACCTTGAGCCGCGAGCAGTCGACTCCCTTGCTCTCCAGGGTGTCGATCTCGGCGAGGAGCACGAACGGGTCGACCACGACGCCGTTGCCGATGACCGGGGTGATGTGGTCATAGAGCACCCCCGACGGCACGAGTTGGAGTGCGAAGGACTCGCCGTCGACAACCAGGGTGTGACCAGCATTGTGGCCGCCCTGGTAGCGCACGACCATCTGCATCTCCTTGGCGATGAGGTCGGTCAGTTTGCCCTTGCCCTCATCGCCCCATTGGGTCCCCACGACAACCGTTGCCGGCACGCGAAATCACCTACTCCGTGAAAATTGCGAACGGCCGATGTTAGCCGTGAAGCACGCTGTGCAACGACGTCAGCCCGCCGCACGGGCGCGGTCGTCGGCACCGACGAGGCGCTCCGGAGCGAGGCGTTCGAGAAGTGGGCCCAGGTGGCCCTGCGCGAGCCAGTCCGCCGTCATGGAGGCGGCGAACGGGAACCCGACCCACAGGAACCGGGGACTCAGGTCGGCCGATGCCAGCACCCACACGCACAATGCGCACACGAGGATGAATCCGACCGCCGCAGGCTCGGTCACGGCATCGAACCAGCCATCGGAGCGGATGCGCCCGATCAGGTACAGCAAGGCCGGCAGGAAGAGGGTGAACCCGGCTATCACCACTGCCACGAGACTTGGCGACAACGCATTGGAGATGAGAAGCGACAGGCGCGGGCTGGACCCCCAGCTTGCGTCGGCTTCCGGGGCGAACTGACCCCAGGCCAGCAGGGCGACGAGCGGGATGACCACGCAGGCGACGGCGAAAACACCGAAGCCGGAGCGCACAGCGGCGGGCCAGCCGTCGCTGCGGGCTCGCACCCGGGCCTGCGCGAAGCCCGCCGCGAGGATGACCGGCGCCATGAGCAGCACGGTCTCGCGGATCGGCACGGCGACCGCCACGAAAGCGAGGGCCCACCAGAGCCGGCGCGAGGCCACCAGCCACCAGGCGAACGTCATCGCAGCGAGGATTCCCGAGTCGGTCATGATCACCGACGAGGACATGAGGGTGTTCCACCCGACGGCGAACAGCGTGCCCACCACCACGAACGTGCGCGCGGACACCCGCTGGGCGCGCAGCGCGGCGAGCATCGCCCATACGGCGGCGACCATCAGCACGACATTGGTGATCGCCAGCGACGTCGCCTCACCGAACGGAAGCAGCGAGGCCACCCACGGCTGGGCGAATCGGGACACGTATGGCCGGTAGATGCACTCGGACTGGAGATCGGCCCGCTCGACGCCGCGGTACATCGCCACCATCGACATGTACTGCTCGTCGTCGACCGTGACCGGCTCGACGATCCGGCCGTCGTCGGTGATGTAGGTGCCGATCTGCTCGGTGCAGTCGGTGGAGACCTCGCGGGTCACCGAATCCGGGATCAGCTCCAGGCGTATTGGTGCCCAGTCGTAACGGGCGAAACGCACCGATGCGAGAAGCAACACGATGATCGTGAGCACCAGCCCGAGGCGCACGAGCATGCCGGAGGTCACGCCCCCCTTGGTGGCCTCGGCGCGGCTGCCGGCCGCCGTGTGTGCACCGCCCCCTGGTTCCACCACCCAAGCTTGGAGGCTTCAGGCAGCCGCTGCCAAGCCCGGTGCTCACCAATCGTCGTCCGGCATCCCGTCGATTCGTTCTACCAGGTCGCAGGTCCCACGGATTCGAGGGGTGCGCAGCGGCCCGCCGGCGGGTTTCAGGTGACGGTGAAGTCGCCGTCGGCCACCCCGAGGGTGACCGAGTCGCCTTCGGCGAGCTTGCCTTCGAGGATGCCCATGGCGAGACGGTCACCCACCTCGGTCTGGATCAGCCTCTTGAGCGGCCGGGCACCGAACGCCGGGTCGTAGCCGTCGTGTGCGAGCTTGGCCATGGCCTCGTCGGTCACGGTGAGCTCGATGCGTCGGTCGGCGAGCCGCTTGCGCAGCTGTGCCAGCTGGATGCCCACGATCTTCTCGAGGTCGCTCTCGACGAGCTCGCGGAATCGAACCATCTCGTCGACGCGGTTGATGAACTCGGGCCGGAAGAAGTCGCGCGGGTCGCCCGGCAGGTTGGAGGTCATGATCAGCACCGTGTTGGTGAAATCGACCGTGCGGCCCTGGCCATCGGTGAGGCGGCCGTCGTCGAGCAGCTGCAACAGCACGTTGAACACGTCGCCGTGGGCCTTTTCGACCTCGTCGAGCAGCACCACGGCATACGGGCGCCGACGCACGGCCTCGGTCAGCTGGCCGCCTTCGTCGTAGCCGACGTAGCCGGGAGGGGCGCCGATGAGGCGGCTGACGGCGTGCTTCTCCATGTACTCGGACATGTCGATGCGCACCATCGCCCGCTCGTCGTCGAACAGGTAGTCGGCGAGGCTGCGTGCCAGCTCGGTCTTGCCCACACCCGTGGGACCGAGGAACAGGAAGCTGCCGATCGGCCGGTTGGGGTCGGACAGGCCGGCACGGCTGCGCCGGATGGCGTTGGCAACCGCAGACACGGCGTCGTCCTGGCCGACCACTCGCTCGTGCAGCACCTCTTCGAGGCGAACGAGCTTGGCCATCTCGCCTTCCATGAGGCGGCTGACCGGCACGCCGGTCCAGCGGGACACGACTTCGGCGATGTCTTCCTCGTCTACCTCCTCCTTGAGCATCTTGCGGTCGGACTGGAGCTCGGCGAGCTCGGCGGTCGCCACCTCGACCTCGCGCTCGAGCACGGGAAGGTGGCCGTAGGTGATCTCCGAAGCTCGGCTCAGGTCGCCCTCACGCTCGCAGCGCTCGGCTTCGGCGCGGAGTTGCTCGGCACGCTCCTTGATCTCCTGGATCGCGACGATCCTGTCCTTTTCCATCTGCCAGTGGCCGCGCATCGAGTCGGCCTCCTCGCGGAGGTTGGCAAGTTCCTCGTCGAGCGTGGAAAGCCGTTCCTTCGAGGTGTCGTCGGTTTCCTTCTCCAGCGCGACACGCTCTATCTCGAGGCCACGGATGCGGCGCTCCACCACATCGATCTCGGTGGGCACCGAGTCGATCTCGATACGCAGGCTGGACGCCGCCTCGTCGACGAGGTCGATCGCCTTGTCGGGCAGGAAGCGGCCGGTGAGGTAGCGGTCGGACAGCACGGCGGCCGCCACGAGGGCCGGATCCTGGATGCGCACGCCATGGTGCACTTCGTAGCGCTCCTTGAGGCCGCGCAGGATTGCGACCGAGGCCTCGACCGAGGGCTCGCCCACGAACACCTGCTGGAAGCGGCGCTCCAGCGCAGGGTCCTTCTCGATGTGCTTGCGGAACTCGTCCAGCGTGGTGGCACCCACCAGGCGCAGCTCACCGCGCGCCAGCATCGGCTTGAGCATGTTGCCGGCGTCCATCGCTCCTTCGCCGCTGGCTCCGGCGCCCACCACGGTGTGCATCTCGTCGATGAAGGTGATGACCTCGCCATCGGATTCCTTGATCTCCGACAGCACGGCCTGGAGGCGCTCCTCGAACTCGCCGCGGTACTTGGCGCCGGCGACCATCGAGGTGAGGTCCAGCGCGACGAGACGCTTGTTGCGCAGGGAGTCGGGCACGTCGCCCTCAACGATGCGCTGGGCGAGGCCCTCCACCACGGCGGTCTTGCCCACGCCGGGCTCACCGATGAGCACCGGGTTGTTCTTGGTACGGCGGCTCAGCACCTGCACCACACGGCGGATCTCGCTGTCGCGGCCGATCACCGGGTCGAGCCTGCCCGAACGCGCCGCTTCGGTGAGGTCCTGGCCGTACTTCTCGAGCGCCTGGTAGGTGTCCTCGGGGTTCTGGGAGGTGACGCGCTGTGAGCCGCGCACCTCTGACAGCGCCGACAGGAGGTCTTCGCGCCCGATGCCCGGCAGGCGCTTGTCGGCGTCGCTGCGCTCAGCGTCCTCCGACACGAGGGCGAGCAGCACGTGCTCGGTGGACAGGTAGTCGTCGGTCAGTTCCGCGCGCGAAGCGTCGGCCGCTTCGAACAGCTTCGTGAAGTCGCGCCCGACGCGCGTATCGGTGCCGTAGGCGGTCGGGAGCTTCGAGACGGCCTCGTCCGCCCGGTTGCGCAGCTCCAGGGGGTCGGCGTCGAGCTTGCGGATGACCGGCAGCACGACGCCGTCGTCCTGGCGCAGCAGGGCGGCGAGGACGTGGTCGGGCGTAACCTCGGCGTTGGAGGCTTCCTTTGCCGCCCCCATGGCGGCATTCACTGCTTCCTGGGTCTTCAGGGTCCAGGTGTTGGGGTCAATCGTCATGGGTACATGATAGCAGAAAACTTGAGTGTTTGACACTCAAGTTTGGCGTGTTCCTGTCTGGGACCAACTGTCTGCGAGGGGTCTCAGGAACCGGTCAGGCCGAACCCCGCGTACGCCAGAGGGCCCAGATTGCGAGGCTGGCACCGAGGATCACGAGCACCGCGAGAACTACGGCAAATGCGTACGCGGTGGTGGTTGCGAAGCCCCACACCGAGGAATCGGCAGCGGTCTGCGCCGCCCGCTCGGCGGTCTGGCGGATGTCAGCGGAGGGTGACTGGCTCGTGCTCGGCGCCGCGGTCGTCGCCGGCGGCTCGGTGGTCGTCGTGGTCGTGGTGGTCGTGGTGGTCGTGGTCGCGGCCAGGTCCTCCAGCACGTTTACGGTCACGAACCACGCCATCGCGTTGGCACCCGCCGGGGTCAGGTGGAGCCCGTCGCCTGCTGTCATCCCGCCGCTGGCACTGACGGAGTTCCAGTCGAGTACCTCGGCGCCCGGGCGCAGGGCGAGCTCCTCGCGAACGACCTGATTGGCCGCCGGGTAGTAGCCGCGGACCTCGGGAATGGTCATCCAGTAGAGGTGGGGCACCCAGGCGGTGGCGGCCACCACTTCCTTGACCCGCTGTCGGTACGACTCGGGGTTGCCCGCGTCATTGGCTCCGAGCATGACCACGACCGCATCCGCGCCCTCGGTGAGGCGACGCGACGCCGTCACGGCACCGGCGGCAGTGGACCTCGATTCGTCGGCATCAACGACGGCCTGGTAGCCGGCCTGCGCGAACGACGCTTCGAGCTGGGGGGCAGCTCCGAGCATGATCGAGTCACCGACCAGCAGCACCCTGCCGGCGGGCGCGGCCTGGCCCTCAGCTGCAGCACCCGGGTCCTGGCGGGTGGCCGCGTCGGCGCGGGTGGCCGAAGCCGGCGCGGCCAGTGCCACACAAGTGACGGCGAGCGTTGCGGCGACGCCAAGCACCGTCGCCACCGACCGGGGGTGGTGCACCGGTCAGGTCCGTCGGCGTCGCTGGCCGAAGGGCACGACGGTCTGGCGCAACGGTACGAGGTCGCGCCTGTACTGGCGGTGGACTGACTCCACCTCTTTGGCGAGGGCCTCGCGGGACGCCTCGAGGTCGGCGCGTGCTTCGGCGAGCTCGGCCTCCAGTTTCATGACGCGCTTCACGCCGGCGAGGTTGAGGCCCTCGTTGGTCAGCTCCTGGATGCGGCAGAGCAATTCGATGTCGGCTTCGCTGTAGCGGCGACTGCCGCCGCTGGTGCGCCCGGGCGTTACAAGGCCCTTGCGCTCGTAGATGCGCAGGGTCTGCGGGTGGGCTCCAGCGAGCTCGGCGGCAACCGAGATCACATAGACGGCTTGGTGGAACTCAGGCATCGCTACACCGTGCTTTCGGGTCGCGAACGGAACGAAGTGCTGCGCGGGGGTCGTGCACAGCTCACCTCGCCGGCTCGGTGGTCGCCCGCGGGGACGGAGTCGCCAGGGCCAGCGCCTCGAGTGCTTCGCGCTGTGCGTCGTTGAGCTGGGCCGGGACGTCGACCTCGACGGTGACCAGCAGGTCACCGGTGGACTTCGAGGTCTTCACCCCGCGGTCGCGCACGCGGAAGGTCTTTGCCGATTGGGTTCCTGCAGGCACCCGGATCGTGACCGGGTCACCCTCGAGGGTGGGCACGGACACATCCGCGCCGAGCGCTGCCTCGGCCATCGTGATCGGAACGGTGATCGACAGGTGGTCGCCCTTGCGGCCAAACGTCGCGTGCGGCTGTACGTGCACCCGCACGAACAGGTCGCCGTCGGGTCCGCCGTTGAGCCCGGCTGCGCCACGACCCTTGACGCGGATGCGCTGGCCGTCGCGCACGCCCCTCGGGATGCGTACCTTGATCTCGCGCGGGCGGTGCACGGCGCCGGCTCCCGCACAGGTGGGGCAAGGCGTCTCGATGACCGAACCACGGCCGCCGCATGCCTGGCACGGGCGGCTGAAGCTGAAGAAGCCCTGGTCCTCATCCACCGCCCCGCGGCCGTCACAGACGCCACAAGGTCGCGGTGACGTGCCGGGCGCGGCTCCGCTGCCGGAACAGTCGGGACACCTCACATCGGAGGTGACCTGCACGGTGGTCGTGGCACCCGCTATGGCTGACTCGAACGGCATGGTGAGCGCCGCCTCGAGGTCCTGGCCCCGCTGGGGCCCCTGCGGACGGCGCGTGCTGCGGTTGCGGCTGAACATGCCACCCAGCAGGTCGCCGAGGTCCACCCCGTCGAATCCGCCACCGGGACCGGGGCCACCGCCGGGCGCGAACCCACCGGCCATCGGACCCATGGCACGCACCTCGTCGTAGCGGCTGCGCTTGTCGGGATCGCCAACCACCTCGTAGGCGGCGGAGACCTCCTTGAAACGCTCCTCGGCGGCAGTGTCGCCCGGGTTGGCGTCGGGGTGAAGCTGACGCGCCAGTTTGCGGTAGGCGCTGGTGATGTCCTTGGCCGACGCGTCCTTCGCCACGCCGAGCGTCGCGTAGTAGTCCTTGTCGAACCACTCCCTGTCAACGTCCATCGGCTGCTCCTACCCGCGCACCTTCACCATCGCGGCACGCACAACGAGGTCCTTCCACAGGTACCCGGTGCGCATCACTTCTGCGACCACCGCGTCGCCTTCGCCGGCCTCGTGCATCACTGCCTCGTGGATGTTGGGGTCGAACGGCTCGCCCAACTCACCCACGGGCTTGAGCCCCTGGGCCTCGAGGATCCCGAGCAACTGGGCGCGGACCGGTTCGACCTGGTCCTCGCCATGTGACAGCGCGGCGTCGCAGGCATCCAGCACCGGCAGAAGCTCGCGCACGAGGTCAGTCGCCGCCCTCGCCCGCTGCTCGGAGGCCTGCGTCTCGGTCCGACGCTTGTAGTTCTCGAACTCGGCCTGCAGCCGCCGCAGGTGGTCGAGGTACTCGTCGCGCTCGCCCTCGAAACGACGCGCCAGCTCGACGGCCTCTGCCACGGCTGACTCGGCGGTCTGCTCGGTGGCTTCCATGGCCTCCACCGACAGCCCGTCGGAGGGGTCGGCATCGGTCGGCCCCTCGGCGGGATCCGGTGCCGCCCCTTCCGGGGACGGCCCGTCGGAGGGGCTCACTGTGCTTCCTCGTCACCTTCGGTCTCAGCGTCGTCGACAACCTCCGCGTCGACGACCTCTGCATCGACGACCTCGTCGTCGTCGCCCGAGGCGTCACCCTGCCCGGGTGCACCCTCGGCGCCGGCGGCGGACTCGGCCGATGCCTGCTCATAGAGCACCTGGGAGACCTTCTGACTGGCTTCCATGAGTTGCTCGGTCGCACCCTTGATCGCGTCGGCATCGGTGCCGCCGAGGGCTTCCTTGAGTTCGGCCAGGGCCGACTCGACCGTGGAGCGGTCGTCGTCGGGCAGCTTGTCGCCCTGCTCGGAGAGCAGCTTCTCGGTCTGGTACACGAGCGAGTCACCGGTGTTGCGGGCGTCGGCCTCTTCCTTGCGGCGAGCGTCTTCCTCTGCGTGGGACTCGGCGTCGCGCACCATCTGGTCGATCTGGTCCTTCGAGAGCGAGGACTGACCGGTGATGGTGATCGACTGCTCCTTTTCGGTGGCACGGTCCTTGGCGGACACGTTGACGATGCCATTGGCGTCGATGTCGAAGGTGACCTCGATCTGCGGCATCCCGCGCGGGGCCGGTGGGAGGTCGACCAGCTGGAACTTGCCCAGCGTCTTGTTGAAGTCGGCCATCTCGCGCTCACCCTGAAGAACGTGGATCTCCACCGACGGCTGGTTGTCCTCAGCGGTGGTGAACACCTCGGTCTTGCGGGTGGGGATGGTCGTGTTCCGCTCGATCAGCTTGGTCATCACGCCGCCCTTGGTCTCGATGCCGAGCGAGAGCGGAGTGACATCGAGCAGCAGCACGTCCTTGACGTCGCCCTTGAGCACGCCCGCCTGGATGGCGGCGCCCATGGCAACGACCTCGTCGGGGTTGACGCCCTTGTGAGGCTCCTTGCCGGTGAGGTCGTGCACGAGTTCCTGCACGGCAGGCATACGGGTGGAGCCGCCGACCATGATCACGTGGTCGAGGCCGTCCTTGGTCACACCGGCGTCCTTGAGCGCCTGCTCGAAGGGGCTCTTGCACCGGTCGATCAGGTCCTGGGTCATCTCCTGGAACTTGGCCCTCGTGAGGGTCATGTCGAGGTGCAGCGGCCCGGAGTCGGTGGCGGTGACGAAGGGGAGGTTGATCTGGGTCTGCGCCACCTGGCTCAGCTCGATCTTGGCCTTCTCGGCAGCTTCCTTGAGGCGCTGCATCGCCATGTTGTCCTTGGAGAGGTCGACTCCGTTCTCATTCTTGAACTGGGTAACGAGCCAGTCCATGACGCGGTCGTCCCAGTCGTCGCCACCGAGGCTGGTGTCGCCATGGGTGGACTTCACCTCGAACACGCCGTCGCCGATCTCGAGCACCGACACGTCGAACGTGCCGCCGCCCAGGTCGAAAACGAGGATCGTCTGGTCGTCGCTCTCGGCATCCATGCCGTAGGCGAGCGCCGCCGCGGTGGGCTCGTTGATGATTCGCAGCACCTCGAGGCCGGCGATCTGGCCGGCTTCCTTGGTAGCGGTGCGCTGGGCGTCGTCGAAGTAGGCCGGCACGGTGATCACGGCCTGTGTGACGGTGTCACCGAGGTAGGACTCGGCGTCGCGCTTCAGCTTCTGCAGGGTGCGTGCCGAGATCTCCTGCGAGGTGTACTTCTTGCCGTCGATCTCGGTGGACCAGTTGGTGCCCATGTGGCGCTTCACCGAGCGGATCGTGTGATCCGCGTTGGTGACGGCCTGGCGCTTGGCAACCTCGCCGACGAGTACCTCGCCGTCCTTGAACGCGACGACCGAGGGGGTCGTGCGGGCGCCTTCTGCGTTGGGCACGACGACGGGCTCGCCGGCCTCGAGGGCGCTGACGACGGAGTTGGTCGTGCCGAGATCGATTCCTACGGCCTTGGGCATGTCTGGTGCTCCTGTTTCTTCTTGTCGCGGGCGGCGTCGCGTGGTCCTGCGCCCGGCTTCTTGGGGGTTGTTCGTCTATTTGTAGGGGCATCTGCGCCGGATTACAAGGCGGATGCGCCTGATCATCGTAGCAAACTTGAGTGCCTAATTGTCAGGTTTGTGAGTGAGGCTGGGAGCGCCCACAGAGAACGGCCCTCACAGAAGCAGACGGGGAATCCGCAATCTCAGCCGCGGCGCAGGCCCAGCAGCCGGCGAGCGCTCCCGGCGGACGAGCGCAACGCTTCATAGCCGCCCTGGCCGAGCAGGCTCATGGCCCTGGCGGCCGCTCCCAGGCGCCAGTAGTCGGGGGTCGTCATCACCGCCGGGTCGTGGCGGCGCGCAGAACGGCGGTAGGCCAGAGCCTTGGTCGCGTCACGCTCGTCGTTCAGGCTCTGCCAGGCGAGGATCTTGTCGATGTGCGCAGTGGCCCGGGGACGCAGCTCGCGGCGCTTCGCGGATACGCCCGCGAAGGCGTTGGTGAGCAACCGACGGTAGGCCAGGTCCAGCGAATCGACCGCCGTGGAGGAGTTCGAGTCGTGGCGCCGGTAGTGGTACAGCACGTCGCGCACCAGCCCGACCCGGTAGCCGGCCGCGATGCGGATCCAGAGCTCCCAGTCCTCCACGTCGATTGGGAACTCGTCGCGGTTGACCTCGAATCCGCCGAGCTCGTCCAACACCGCCCTGGGCACGAGCGTGGCCGACATGCCGACCGGATTGGCCGTGACGAAGTACTCCCAGCAGTCGCCCTCGGCCTCATGGGCCTCCACACGGCCGGTGGGCGACCCGTCGGCCAGCACCACCTGGTACCAGCCGTACACGAGGCCCACCGGGCGGTCGTTGGGCTCGCTGGACAGCTCGTCGTAGCGGCGCAGCATGGCTTCGAGGGCATGGGGCACCCAAACGTCATCTGAGTCGCAGAACGCAACCAGTTCACCGCGGGCCTCGTCGATGCCCCGGTTGCGGGCGGCCGCGACGCCCGCGTTGTCCTGGCGCACCACCCGCACGCGGTCATCACCGACCCGGGCGGCCCATCCGGCGAGGTCGTCATCGCCACCGTCGTCGACCAGCACGACCTCGAGGTCCTCGAAGCCCTGCCCCAGGACCGCGTCGAGCGTCCGGGGCAGCCAACGCAGTGAGTTGTGGCACGGGATCACGACCGTGACGCGCGGGCTCGACTCGCTCATCGCGGCGAGTGTAGGCCCGGTGTTGGCCCGGGCAGCCGCGCTGGGGCAGCATCACAGGGCGACAAACAGGCCGCCGCAAGTGGCGAGCCAGGCCCCGGGAGGCCCGATGCCAGAACTCGTACTGCTCCGCCACGGCCAGAGCGAGTGGAACAAGCTCAACCTCTTCACCGGCTGGTACGACTGCGACCTCACCGAGGCCGGCGCCGCCGAGGCCGCGGCCTCCGGTGACATGATGCGCGACGCCGGCTTCCATCCCGACGTGGTGCACACCTCGCTGCAGGTGCGCGCCATTCGCACGGCCAACCTCGCCCTCGACTCCATGGGCCGGATGTGGATCCCGGTGCGCCGCAACTGGCGACTCAACGAGCGCCACTACGGTGAACTGACCGGCAAGAACAAGGCAGAGACCACCGAGCAGTACGGCGCGGACCAGGTGAAGGTCTGGCGCCGCAGCTACGACACCCCGCCGCCGCCGATCGAAGCGACCAACGAGTACAACCCCAACGACGACGAGCGCTACGCATCACTGCCGCCCGAGCTCGTTCCCGTGGGCGAGTGCCTGAAGGACGTGGTGGAGCGGATGCTCCCCTACTGGTACGACGCGATCGTGCCCGACCTGCGGGCTGGCAACCGGGTGCTCGTGGCCGCCCACGGCAACTCGCTGAGGGCTCTGGTCAAGCACCTGGACGGCATCTCCGACGACGAGATAACCGAGCTCAACATCCCCACGGGTGTGCCCCTGCGCTACGAACTCGGCGACGACATGTCACCGACCGCTGACATGCCAGTCGAACAGCGCTACCTGATGGACCCCGCAGAGGTGAAGGCCCGCGCTGCCGCAGTAGCCGCCCAGGCCGCCGGCAAGTAGCTCAGGACATCTCCAGGCGGTCCTCGACGTCGGACCACAGTTCGCGGAACGCCTTGGCCGACAGATTGCGCGGCGACGCGATCACAGCGGGGATCTGCTCCAGACCCATCCGCTCAACCGAGGACGACAGGGGCACCGCGGCTCTGGAGAAGCGCTCGTCATCCTCGACCTTCTGAAGCATCTGGCGATGCAGAACCTTTCGGCGATCGACCATCGACAGCACGGCCAGCAGCGGCAGTCCGTCATTGTTGTCGTCGATGAAGTCCGACATCTGGTCGAGGCTGCGCACCGCCAGGGGTGCGGGCACGATCGGGGCCAGCACAAGGTCGGCCGCCGCAAACACCGACTCGGCCATCACGCCGAGCCCCGGCGCGCAATCGAGGATCGCCACGTCGTAGTCGCCCGCCACCGGCCGCAGCAGCTTGCGTATGGCCCGGTCGGGCCAGCGTCGCGCCGACAACACGGTGTCGACCACCCTGAAGGACTTGTCCGCCGGCACGACGTCCAGGCCGTCATAGTCGGTGTGGCGGACGAACGCCTGGAGGTCGCGCTTGCCGCCGAGCATCCGCCCGGCGCCGCCCTTGACCTTTGCCTTGAGACGGTAACAGTGGGTCGCGGCTGCCTGGGGGTCGAGGTCCCACAGCAGCGTCCGGCGCCCGGAGCGGGCAGAGAGCATGGCGAGGTTGACCGCCACCGCGGTCTTGCCCACCCCTCCCTTGGCGCCTGCCACGGCGATGACCCGCATGTGTTTCCCCTGTCTCGGCACGCTGGATGTCCTGCGGACACCCGCTGATGATTCGCCCATTCAACCCCACCAACCGGCCCAGAGTGGGGAGCCGCCACAAGACACACGGCCTGAGGATGTGTACAGGGTCACCGCCGCGGTAGGTTTCTGGTCGCTATGACTGCAACAGAGACCGCCCCCGACGTGTCCTCCGAGAAGCCCGAGGTGCCAGGCCCCAAGCGCCTCCAGCCCTACCAGATCGCCATCGTGGTCGGTGTGCTGGTCGCGCTGGTGACCGTGGGTTCGGGCATCTTCGCCGCGATAACCCAGTGGCACGACGACAGCCCAGTGACCCGCGAGGTGTTCGCCAACATCCCCACCTGGCTGAAGGTCACCTTCTACACGGTGGTGCCGATCGTCATCGTCTACGGCGGGTTCGTCTTCGCTCAGCGGATGAAGAACTGGAACCGGGGCGGCCCCGACCGCCGCGACATCACGCCGAAGAACGCCAAGAAGCGCCTGGAGAACCTGCGAGCGGGCCTCTACATGCAGACCCTGCTCAGGGACCCAGCCGCCGGCATCATGCACTCGCTCATCTACTTCGGCTTCCTGATCCTCCTCGCCGTCACGACCGTGCTCGAAATCAACCACCAGCTGCCCGAGTCCGCGAAGTTCCTGCACGGAACCACCTACCAGGCCTACTCATTCGTGGGCGACGCAGCCGGCGTCGTATTCACCGCCGGCATCGTGTGGGCCATCGTTCGTCGCTACATCCAGAAGCCCTACCGCATCCGCATCAAGACCAAGCCCGAGCACGCAGTGATTCTCGGCGTGCTGCTGCTGATCGGTGTGAGCGGGTTCCTCGCCGAGGGCGCCCGCATCGCATGGGAGGGCACCCCGGACATCGAGAAGTGGTCCTTCATCGGATACCCGCTCGCCCAAGCCGTCGACGGCATGAGCGAGAGCGCCCTGTCCACGCTGCACCAGACGCTGTGGATCATCCACGTGCTCAGCTTCATCGCCTTCCTGCTGATCCTGCCGGTCACGATGCTGCGCCACATCTTCACCTCGCCGCTCAACATGTACCTGAGCGACAAGGACCGCCCGAAGGGCGCCATGAAGGCGATGCCCAACCTCATGGAAACCGAGATGGAGTCCTTCGGCGCCAGCGCCGTGGAGGACTTCACCTGGAAGCAGCTGCTCGACACCGACGCCTGCACGATGTGTGGCCGGTGCACGGCGGTGTGCCCCGCCCACGCCACCGGCAAGCCGCTGGATCCCCGCGAGATCGTGCTCAAGACCGGCGAGGTCATGGACGCCACCGGCGATCCGGTTGTGTCGCCCCCGATCGGCGTCGACGCCGAGATCACGGTATCCGCCGATTCGGTGTTCGAACGGATCACGTCCGACGAAGTCTGGGCCTGCACCACCTGCAAGGCCTGCGACGAGAACTGCCCGGTCAACATCGAGATCCTCGACAAGATCCTCGACATGCGACGCTACCTGTCGCTGATGGAGTCCGACTTCCCGACGGAGCTCGGCGCCGCCTACCGAGGCATGGAGAACTCCGGCAACCCGTGGGGCATGTCCCAGACCGAACGGGCCGACTGGGCCAAGGACCTCGAGGGAATCGAGGTGATCGACGGCGGCGACCCCTTCGAAGCCGAGTACCTCTACTGGGTCGGCTGCGCGGGAGCATTCGACGACAAGAACAAGAAGGTCACGCAATCGATGGCCAAGCTGCTCCAGCGAGCGGAGGTGAGCTTCTCGATCCTCGGCCCGTCGGAGAACTGCACGGGTGATCCGGCCCGCCGTTCGGGCAACGAGTACATCTTCCAGATGCTCGCCATGCAGAACATCGAGATGCTCAACGAGATGGGCGTGCGCAAGATCGTCACCCAGTGCCCGCACTGCTTCAACACCCTCGGCAACGAGTACCCGCAGCTGGGCGGCCACTACGAGGTCGTGCACCACAGCCAGTTCCTCGAGGAGCTCATCGACTCGGGCCGCCTCGACCTGTCCGGCGCGAAGCTCGACGAGCGCATCGTGTACCACGACTCCTGCTACCTCGGCCGCCACAACGACGTGTACATGGCGCCCCGCAAGGTGATCGGTTCGCTCGAGGGCATCGACATCGTGGAGGCCGACCGCAACGGCACCAAGGGCATGTGCTGTGGCGCCGGCGGTGCGCGCATGTGGATGGAGGAGCACATCGGCAAGCAGGTCAACGTGGAGCGCTCCCAGGAGCTGCTTGCGACGGGCGCCGAACGTATCGCCACTGCGTGTCCCTTCTGCTACGTGATGATCGACGACGGCGTGAAGGCCCAAGGCGTCGAGGAAGACGATGTGAGGGTCGGCGACCTCGCCATGCACCTGCTCGAAGCCCTCGAGAACGCCGAGCCGATCGCTGCGGCAGTCAGTGCCGGTGACGCCATCGACGCCGGCGACACCCACGACTCGTAGGACCCGCCACAGGAGGTACGGACTGCGATGAACGACACGCCGACCTCATCGGGGCGGGTGCGCACCGCCGCGAGGCTCCTGCTCGGCGCGTTCCTCGTGTTCGCCGGCGTGGGTCACATGACCTTCCAGCGCGAGGAGTTCCAGGCCCAGGTGCCGGGATGGTTCCCGCTGGACGCGGACCTGGTCGTGCTCGGATCGGGCGTGGTCGAGATAGCGCTGGGAACCTCGCTGATCGGGTGGCGGTCGCGCCGCGTTCAGGTCGGCTGGGTCACAGCTGCGTTCTTCTTGGTGATCTTCCCCGGCAACATCGCGCAGTACATGGAGGGCACTGACGCCTTCGGCCTCGATTCGGACTCCGCCCGGCTCACTCGGCTGTTCTTCCAGCCGGTGCTGATCGCGTGGGCGCTGTGGTCGACCGGCGCTTGGCGGTCGTGGCGCAGCCCGTCGGACACGCTCACGCAGGACCCGGCTCCCGACTGACCCACCAGGCGCACTACTGGTCGAAGTTCTTCCAGTACTGGCTGGGTGTCGGTCCGACCTGGCCGCGGTACTTGGAGCCGAGTGAGTCGGCGCCGTAGGGGACTTCGGCGGGGCGGTCCATCCGCAGGAAGCTGAGCTGGCCGATCTTCATCCCCGGGTAGAGGGTGATCGGCAGGGTCGCCACATTGGAGAGCTCGAGTGTGAGCTGGCCCTCGAAGCCCGCGTCGACGAACCCGGCTGTCGTGTGGATCAGCAGTCCCAACCGACCGAGCGAGCTCTTGCCCTCGACGCGGCCGACAATGTCATCGGGCAGGGCGAAACGCTCGGCGGTGGCGCCGAGCACGAATTCACCCGGGTGGAGGATGAAAGGCTCCTTCTCGTTGGCCTCCACCGGCTCGGTGAGGTCACTGAGGTCTTCCTTGACGTCGATGATCGCCCGGGTGTGGTTGCGGAACACCAGGAACCGCGGATCGAGGCGGACGTCGATCGAACTGGGCTGCACCATGGCGTCGTCGAAAGGGTCGACGACGATTCGGCCTTCGCCGATCTCGGTTCGGATGGTGGCATCGCTCAGGATCACGCCGAGCACCGTAGCTGTCCCGGCAGACGGGTGAGGACGAGACGAGGATTCCCATGTCACACGGACAGACGGACGGGTCAGCCGGTGCGTGTGTGTGCCCAGAATGGAGCCGCACTGGGTCTGATGGACCGGCTTGCAGGCGGACCGGCGATATAGGGAACGCGCTTGTGGCCCCACACCTGCGCCCACATCGAGGGGTTCCATGCCGGGGCCTGACGCCCGTCTGCTAATTTCGTCGGCCGTGACTCCCGGCAGGCACACCCCCAGAATCACCTAGTATTCCGGGGAACACTCCAATAGGTCACAAATCGCCCACAATCCAACGGAGCACTGGATTTTTGGCGATCTCGCGGGTGTAGTTCAATGGCAGAACTTCAGCTTCCCAAGCTGATAACGCGGGTTCGATTCCCGTCACCCGCTCTCTCAGATCCCAACACTGGCGCGGGATGCGGCCTCCGAGGGCCCTCAGCTGGCCCTGATCGCGTTACGGGCGGTCCGCGGGAAGCGTGGAGCCTGCTCCACGTTGCCGTGGATCGGCTCCATCGAACGGGTCGGCTCGATGCGCATCCCTAGAACATGGTCTTCTGCGGGCGGATCACGAGCTCCTCGATGTTGAGCTCGATCGGCTGGGAGATCACGTACTCGACGGCCTGCGCGATGTACTCGACATTGCCGACCATGGCCTTCATGCCCTTCTGGAGGTCGTCGATCTGGTCCTCGGGGACCCGGCCCTCGTCGTCGAACTCGATCTCCTCGACCCCGGCCATTGCGGCCATCCCCTCGACAAGACTGCGGTCCACGTTGCGGGTGAAGTTCGTGGCGAACACGCCGGGAAGGATCGAGGTCACCCGGATGGGTTCCTCCTGGAGCTCGAGGCGCAGCGACGAGTTGATGCAGTTCACGGCGTGCTTGGTGGCGCCGTAGAAGCCCGACTCGCGGCGCAGCGCAGCCACCGAGGAGATGTTGATGATGTTCCCCTCGCCTCCCCCGTCGCGCATGGTCCGGATCGCGGCCTGGCAGCCGACGGCGAGGGCGAGCACGTTCACCTCGAGCATCGAGCGCCACATCTCGACGTCTCCATCGGCAATCGTGGAACCCACGTCACCGAACCCGGCGTTGTTCACCATCACGTCCAGACGACCCGTCGCATCGGCCGCGCCGGAGATCCACTCCTGCAATGCCGCCGAGTCGGTGACGTCGAACACGGACACGTCCGCCCGGCCGCCTGCGGCGGCGATCTCCTCCGCGGTCTGCTCCATCGGCTCGGCGGTTCGGCCCATCAGGAACACATGGGCGCCGAGTGACCCGAGGTGTCTTGCGATGCTGCGCCCGATGCCGCTAGAGGCGCCGGTGACGCAGACGGTCAGTCCATCGATCGTGCGGGAAGTGGTCATGTGTGCCTCCGTGGTCTGGGCGACCCTCGCAGCTGGCCGCACGGACGTCAACGCGCCCGCTCCGATCGGCCCGCAGTCCCCCGTAACACCAGAAGTGCACATTCGTCAGCGGCACCGGCCAGAGACCAGGCACCACAGGGTCGACGACCTCCCGGCCGAACAGGACGGCTTCGCACCATCAGCTTCCCAAGCTGATAACGCGGGTTCGATTCCCGTCACCCGCTCGATCAGATCCCGGCCAGTAACGGGATCTCAGCTCTTGGTAGCCAAGTCTGCCCAGACGCCCGTTTCGGTCGGGGAGTTGAGCTGGGAAGGCAAGTGGGTCGGTGCCACGGCTGTGAGTCTTGTGGACGGCGCAACCGGTCGACCTCAGAACTAGTTGTGAGTCGAACCGAACTCGAATACCGTCGGATCCATGAGCGGACCAATCACATCGCGGGACCAGGCCCTCGAGAGCCTCAAGGCCAAGCGGGCGTTCAAGACCGTCGCAGTCTCCTACGTCATCATCAACGCGTTCCTCTGGATCATCTGGGCCGTCACCGGCGCCGGCTATCCGTGGCCGGTCTGGGTGACCCTCGGGTGGGGAATCGGAATGGCCTTCATGGCGTGGAACACGTACGGCTCGAAGCCGATCACCGAGGCCGACGTGCAGGCCGAGATGAACCGCAGCGAGGGCCGGGAGGGGCCCGTCTGACCCCGGGGGATTCCCAAGCTGATATCGCGGGTTCGATTCCCGTCACCCGCTCTCTCAGACACCGCTGTTCGCGAGGGGTGTCGCAGTAGGAAACTGCTTCGCAAGTCATGCGGGCAAGCGGCGGCAGTGACTGGCGGCTGGTAGTCAGAAGTCTGGCAATCTGACGGCTGGACGAGAACTCGGTTGCGGTGTTGTGGTCGTCAGAAGATCCTCGGGATTCAGGGGTTCGTGAGCGGCGCGAACTACATCACCGCCTGCGGGCTCCTCCAGGTGTGGACGCGAACGAGGTGGACCTCTTGGCACGCGAGCGTCAGTTCGACTGTCTCGCCGCCATGGGCCGGTTCGTCGACCGGCGGGAGGCTCCGGGGCGTCGGAATCACAACGTCGTCGTCATACAGTTGGTTGACCACGCGAGCCACCCGGATCCAGGAGGTCGGTGCATCGATGTCCTCTATGCCAGACGGCACGACCCAAGGCGACGCGGGACCGGACGCGGCTGTGTCCGAGGTGACACTCATCGCCGGCCGCCCGGTCCGAGCCGGCAGCGAGAAGGACTTCGCAGGGTGGGCGGAGGGACTCGTGGCAGACGCTGCCAACGCGTCGGGCTGCCGCGAGGCACGGAGCATTCCCCCATCTGAGGAGGGTGGCGAATGGACCGGCCTGTTCCGCTTCGACACCATCGCGAACCTGCGGGCCTGGATGGATTCGCCCCGGCGCCAGACCATGCTGGAGGACGTCTCGGCAATGGCGGCCGGCCCTGCGAGCCAGAGGGTGATCACCGCCCCGGGGGCCGAGCATCCGGCTCCGCTCGCGACCCTCGTGATCGACTACCCCGTGGAAGCTGCCCTCACCGATGACTTCCTCGCCTGGTACGACAGAGTCCTTCAGGCGCAACGAGACGACGATGAGTTCCGCGGCTCGGAGCTGTTCCGGCCTGTACCCGGCGTGCAGCTCGAATGGACTGCCGTGTTCCGTTACGGGAGTGCCACTGCCATGGAGGCCTGGTTGCAGTCCTCGGCATGGGCCGACCTACGAGCCGATGGACGCCGATTCGGCACGCCCGTCGTACGACGAATCGACAGCTCGTTCGGCTCCTGGTTCGAGGGGTCCGACAGCGACCAATCCGACGACGCGTCCGAGGCGCGACCGAGCCGGACACGCACTGCGGCGTCGATCGTGCTCGGGTTGTACCCGACCGTGCTGGTGCTGTCGGTGGTGCTCGGCGTGGTGCTCCCCGCGGACCTTGCCCTTTGGGAACGCCTGCTGTTGACAAACGTGTCCGCAGTCGTCGTGATGACGTTCCTCACGATGCCGTATGTCGTGAATCCCCAGCTCGGGAAATGGACCCGCTGCGACCGGCGCGAAGAACGGGCCCTGTACCTGCGAGGGTGGGCCCTCATCGTCGGGGTCGTGGCGTGTGTCGCCACTCTGGGTTGGCTGGTCACCACGGTCATCTGGACGCTGCCATGACGACGACAAACCCGTTCACCGAGCCCTGCCGCCTGGCCCAACACGACCGGCACGGCACTCGACATCGCCGTTGCACAACCTTCGGCTTGCCAAGCTGACGACGCGGGTTCCATTCCCGCCACCCGCTCAACAGCAGTGACCCTGATGGGGTCACCCGGTCGTGGGTCTCAATCAGGACCGTCGTCCAACTCGGCCACGAGCTTCCTCGGAGCGGTCAGGCGGTAGGAAGCATCCAGCAGCTCGGCGACCTCTGACCAGTCGGTCGAGTCGTCGATGTCGAAGCCGATCCAACCCGACGGAGCGAGATACGCCGGCTCGTAGACGGCGTCGAGTTCCAGCAGCGCACGCCGCTCATCGGCCTCGGCCAGCACAACGATGCAATGTGGGTGCTGTTCGTACTCACCGTCCACCTTCACCGATCCGCCGTAGTAGGCGAACACCTTCTTCGTGAAGAAGGCCGGACGACCATGGGAGACCTTCTCATCGGCGCCGGGCATGGCGAGGGCGGTCTCGCGAACCTGCACCAGCACGGGGTCGTCGTCATCGAACATCTGCGGATGGGCCACGGCAGCGAGGGTAGAGCCCGTCGGATGCCGACAGGCCGACCTTGTGCTTGCCCACCTCCTCGAGCATTGCGACCATCATGTGCGCGTCCTCTCGGCGACCGTCGTGCTCGACGGCCTCGATGAAGTCGGAGACGCTGGCCGTGTTCTTCTAGGTCTTGAGGTCAGCCATCGGGCAGCTCCTGCTGGGAGTCCATGAGGTCCTCCATGATCGAGCGGATGAACACGCCCGCTTCCTCGTTCATGCCGCCTTCGACCCCGCCGTAGATGGCGCCGCTCGCGGGTTGCTCATCAGCGTGCTGCTTCGCATACGGCACTGCCTCTGCGAGGTCCGCCGCAAAGGTGTCCACCACCCCGGGCTGGGTCTGCGGACGAGTGACGGCCATGTGGATCGCGTTGGGGTACTGCTGGCCGTTGAAGCGCCAACCACGCTGACGCATGAAATCGTTCACGTGGTAGATGTCGAACTCGTCGGAAGTGAAGCTGAAGCAGAAGCTCGGATCGCCGATCACGTGTAGCTCCGGATAGCTCCGAACGATGGCCTGCATCGCGTATGCGGTCTCGAAGATCGCCTTGGCGTAGTCGAGGTAACCCTTCTCACCGAGGCGCACCATGCCGGCCCAAGTGGCGGCGATGAGGCCGTTGGAGCGCGATCCGTCCATGCCCGGCGAGCAGTACTTACCGCCCGTCCAGTCCTCGAGGTAGAAGTACTGCGAGTTGCGCAGCGCCTTGTCGCGGAACAACAGCACAGAGGTGCCCTTGAAGCCGTAGGCGTACTTGTGGGTGTCCGCACTGATCGTGGTGACTCCGGGGTGGCGGAAGTCGAACGCCGGGATGTCGAAGCCGAGCTTCTCGCCCCACGGCAGGATGAACCCGCCGAGGCAGCCGTCCACGTGCAGGCCAACGCCGCGCTCGAGCGCCAGGTCGCTCAGCTCGCCGATCGGATCGATGGTGCCGTAGCCGTAGTTGCAGGCGGAACCCATGATCGCGACGGTGTTGTCGTCGATCGCCTCGGCCATCACGTCGGGGTCGACCTTGGTCGTGTCCGGGTCCACCGGCACAGTGCGCAACTCCACGCCGAACAGGTGGCACGCCTTGTCGAACGCCGGGTGCCCCGTCTCCGGCTTCACGAAGTTGGGCTCCATGACGCCGCTCTCCTGCTGGGCCCGGTCGCGGTAGGCGAGCACGGCATGAGCAATCGAGCCGGAGCCACCGCTGGTGACCAGGCCGACCGGCTCGGTGCCCCGGACGGCCTCGCCGTGCATCAGAGCGAGGGTCATGGCGATGATCTCGCCCTCGAATCGCGTCGCGCTCGGGCACATGTCGCGCTGCAGCGTGTTCATGTGGGCGAACTTGCCGAACGCCTGCTGCATGAAGTCGTAGTGGTCGTGGTCGCCGCAGTACATGGTGCCGGAACACTTGCCGGTCTCCCAGAAGGCGTCCTCTTCGGTCGCCATCTCGGCCAGCTCGGCGAGGATCGCAGACTCGTCTCGCCCCTCGGCGGGAATGGCCCGCATGACTTCGAAGCGGTCGGCGTATGGATGAGCGGTCATCTGGTCTCCTCGCGGCTGTCGTCAGCCGTTCAGTGCTTCATGAATGGGCAGCAGCGCGGTGTACGCCGCTTCGAACTGTTCGTGCATCTCGTCGTAGAGCTGCCGGTTGGCCGGCTGCGGCTCAAAGCGTGCAGCTAGCTCGGGTCGCGTGTCGAGATCCGCGCGGTCGATCACACCGTGGCGTTTGCGGGCCAGCGCGGCCACGCCGCCGGCTACCGCCCAGTCGGCGTTCTGGAGCGACCCGATCGGCCGGTCAAGTATGTCGGCCAGGATCTGGCACCACTCGTGTGACCGCGCCGTGCCTCCCAGAAAGGCGATCTCGTCCATCCGGGAGCCGGTGAAGTCCTCTGCGAACGGCAACAGCCACCGGAGGTTGTGGGCGACTCCCTCGGTGACCGACCTAACGAGCGACGCGCGCGTTGACTCCAGCGACATGTTGATGAAACCGCCCCGCATGGTCGCCGAGCTCGACGGTGACAGCGAGCCGTTGAGCCACGGCAGGAACAGCACGCCGCCGCTACCCGCATCCACCGACCCGAGCGCCGCGTCGAGCATCGCGAACTCGTCGTCGGTCTGGTGGTCGGCGAGGGCATCCACCGCGTGCACCACATGAACGAGGATGTGCTCGAGGGCACGCCCACCGATGCCGTTCTCCGCCCACAGCACGTAGGTGTCATCGAACGGGCTCGGCATCGACAGCAGCTCGTGGTCGAGGTCGACGCGCTTCGAGTCGAGAGTGTCGATCAGCACGCTCGTGGTGCCGATCGACAGGCCGCCCCGCCCCGGCTCGAACGCACCGGTTGCGACAGCTGCTGCAACGGTGTCGTTTACCCCGCCGTACACGATCGCCTCGGCCGGCAACCCGACCTGCTCGGCCACATCGGCGCGCAGCGTGCCCACGGGCTCATCGAATGCGGCGAGCCTCGGCAGGCGGTCGGCGTCGATACCACTGAGGGTCACCAGCTCGGGGTCGTACTCGGTGACACCGAGCGTGCGGTTGTCGCACAGCTGGCTCATGAACATCGTGCCCTGGTTGGCCGCGACCTCCCCGGTGAGCTTCATGGTGATGAAGTCCATCGGCTCGAGCCATGTAGCAGTGGCGGCGTGGACCTCCGGGCGCTCGTGCTGGAGGTGAAGCATGTGAGCCAGGGCGAGGCCGTTGCCAACCGGTGGAATGCCGTGATGGTCCACCCAGGTGTCCATGGCGCCGTCGGCGGCGAGGAGCTCCCAGCTCAGGTCCGTGCCACGCTTGTCGGTCCACATCACCATCGGTGCCACCGGATCGCCGGCCGCGCCCACCGGTACGATCGACGAATACTGGCTGCACACGCCGATGGCTCCGACCTCCGCCGCCACGGGCGGAGCGCCGGCGCAGGCCTCGGCGATCGCATCGCAGGTCGCCAGCCAGGTCTCGCCGGCGTCCTGCTCACCGATGTGACCGTCGGTGTGAGTGGTCAGTGAACGGCGCGCCGACGAGGCGATCGCGCCCGATCCGTCGACCAGCACGACCTTCACGTTGGTCGTGCCGACGTCCACACCCAGGGCTGCGCTTCGGTTCACCGCCACATCATTGCCGACTGCGACACCCACCGGCACTGCCAACGCGGGCTTCGAGGGCTCTCAGATCGACCACATCGCGCCGAAGGAACCGCACCCTTGCCTAGTTACCATCGGGATGGTGCCGACGAATACACGCCCCCGAATGCGCCGCAAGCCCGTGCGGCTGGCAGCAGCGATCGTGTTCACGCTGGCCCTGGTGGCCTCCGCCTGTTCGGACCGCAACTCGGTACTCGATGCCGAGGCCAGCAACGAGCGCGGCGAGTCCACTGGAGCGAGCGCATCATCGGGTGACCTGCAGTGGGGTGGGTGCGCGAGCGAGATGGCGCAGCTGCGCAGCGACAGCGACATGGCGGGGCTGCTTCCGCCGCTCGAATGCAGCACCCTTGCCGTGCCGCTGGACCACAGCGACCCGAACGGCGAATCGATCGACCTCGAACTCGTGCGCCAGGAGGCGACCGGGTCCGACAGTGAGCGCATCGGTTCACTTCTGTTCAACCCCGGTGGGCCCGGCGGTTCCGGAATCGAGTTCCTCGCCAACGCCTCGGCGATCATGCCCGACGAGGTCCAGGCCCGGTTCGACCTGGTGAGCTGGGACCCGCGGGGCGTTGCCGAGAGCACGCCGGTGCGATGCCTGTCCGACTCGGCGAAGGACGAGCAGATCGAGGGCGACCTGAGCCCCGACACCGAGGCCGAGCTGGAGCAGGCGGTCGAGGACCAGGAGGAGTTCCTGCAGGGCTGCGAGGCCAACCACCCCGACATGATCGAACACATGTCGACTGCCGATGTAGCCGCCGACATGGACCTGATCCGCCAGGCACTCGGCGACGACCAACTCAACTACGTCGGCTTCTCCTATGGCACCGCGATCGGCGCCACCTACGCAACCATGTTCCCCGACAAGGTGCGCGCAATGGTGCTCGACGGGTCCGTGTCACCCTCGGCAACGGATGTTGAGCAGGGCGTGGCGCAGGCCCAGGGGTTCGAGCGGACGTACCTGAACTTCGTGTCGGCTTGCGACTCCGACCCCGAGTGCGCCCTCTCCGGCAGCACCGCCGCGACGGTTGACTCTTCCAGGGCCGCGCTCGACGCCGAGCCGCTGGCGGTGGACACACCCAGCGGAGAACGCGAGCTGACACGGGACCTGTTCGACCTTGGCCTCGCCACGGCGCTGTATGACACAACCACCTGGGGCCCGCTCGCGCGCTCGATCCGGGACCTCGAGGATGGCGGCGGCGAGTTCCTGCTGTCGCTGGCCGACCGGCAGCTCGGCCGCAACCCCGACGGCACGTGGGACAACTCCTCTGACGCACAGACCATGGTCGGTTGTGCCGACTCCGGCTACCGCCCCAGCCTCGAGCAGGCCGTCGAGGACGGCGACACGCTGGCAGCCGCCTCGCCGACCTTCGGGGACATCTTCCGTACCGGATCGATCGGTTGCCTGGACTGGCCGCTGGCCGCCAATCCCGTGCCCGAGTGGACCGCCGCAGGCGCTCCGCCGATCCTCGTGATCGGCACGATTGGCGACCCCGCCACTCCTTACGAATGGTCAGAGCAAATGGACGACGCGCTGATCGAGTCGGTGCTGCTCACCTACGAGGGCGATGGCCACACGGCCTTCCTCCGGGCCGGCCCCTGCATCAACGACGCCGTGGTCGCGTACCTGGTCGACCTCACGTTGCCCGCTGCCGGCACGAGATGTGCCGCAGCAGACGCGGGTGACGGCGGCTCGTTCGCGGGGATTCGCCAACAGCTCATAGACGAGATCACCGCAGCCGGACTTCCCGCGGATGTGGCCAACTGCATCGTCGACTCCCTGGAGAACGAATTCGGCGCTTCGGGCCTCGACGAGCTGCTGCTCGGCGACGACATCGACGCCCTCACCGAGTCGGTCTCGCGGGCCACCCTCGGCTGCATGACCGGCGGCTCCTGACACGTCCGCCGTCGGGGACCGACCGGCGACCGCTTCAGGCCACCGATCTGTTGGTGCTGGGCCACGCCTGGCGTGGTCCAGCACCAACGGAACATCGATGAGGTGGGCGTCAGCCGAGCCAGTGACTCAGGCGTCGGCGCTGCCACCGGTGAGCTCACGCTGGAGCTCTTCCTCGACCTCGTTGGAGAGGGAGGTCTTGATGACCGTGCCGCCGAACGGTGCCAAGCCCTCGAGGGCCTTGTCGCCCGTCATCTGCTCAACGATCATGAACAACGCCGAAGTGCCGGGCTGAAGGGCCTCGCGCACCTGCTCCTGGAAGTTCTTGTCGATCGAGTCCTTGGCGAGCTTGCCGCCGAGGGCGCCGAACGCTGCTCCGAGCGCCATCCCGAAGAAGGGGATGAAGAACAGCACGCCAAACAGCAGACCCCAGAAAAGGCCCCAGGTGGCACCCGCGCCGACCTCGTGCTGGTTGGTGATCGTGCGGAACTTGCCGTCTTCCTTGCGCACGATCGCGGCCAGCGCGTCGGGCTGGATGATGAGGTCCTTCGCGAGCTCCTCGGCCTTGTCGAGCGCCTGCTCGGCAGTGGTCATGTCGTCATATCCGATGGCGATCAGGTCAGCCATGTGGGGGGTCCCTTCTTCTCCGCCGTAGCGGTCGTGGCCCGCGTCTCGAGCCGGACGGGAATTGTACCGGCGGCCCTGTGAAGAGTGGATCGCACGGTCGGACCCGGCTCAGCCGAGGTAGCCCTGCAGCAGGGTCTCCCAGTCCGCCGCTATTTCCGAAGCGCTGCCCGAGGCCACCACGTCACCGTGGTTGAGCATCACGGCTCTGTCGGCGACCTCGAGGGCCATCGGAGCGTGCTGCTCCACCAGCAGGATTCCGCACCCGGACTGCTCGGCGATCGACCGCACGGTGGGAAGCAGGCTCTCGACCACGATCGGGGCCAGCCCGAGGCTCATCTCGTCGATCATCAACAGCTTGGGTTCGCGCAGGAGCACCTGGGCGAGGGCGAGCATCTGCTGCTCGCCGCCCGAGAGCAGGCCGGCGCGGCGGTCCATGAGCGGCCGCAGCGCAGGGAACCAACCGAGTACCCGACCCTTGGCCTCTTCGCGCATCTTGCGGGACACTCCGACGTCGAGGTGTTCCTCGACCGTGAGGCCCGGGAACAGCCCCCGGTCGTCGGGCACCTGGGCCAGGCCCTCGCGGGCGAGCCGGTACGGCTTGCGCCCGGCGACCGACTCGCCGAGGTACTCGATCGTGCCGGCCATCGGCGACAGCAGACCCGAGATCGTGAGCAGCGTGGTGGTCTTACCCGCTCCGTTGGGGCCGAGGAGGGCTACGACCTCGCCCTCTGACACCGACAGGTCGAGACCTCGCACGACGGCGAGTCCTTCGTAGCCGGCGTCCAGCCCGGACACGTCGAGCACCTTCACGACTCTGCCCCTGCTCCATCGGGGTCGGCGTCGGCGTCCGCTTCGGCGAACCGGCCAACGGTCGGCGGCCGGGCGGGATCCTCGCTTGCCGACTCGGCCTTTCGCTCGGCGCCAACACCGAGGTATGCCTCGATCACCTTCGGGTCGTTGCGGATCTCATCGGGAGTGCCCTCGGCGATCACGGAGCCGAAGTCGAGCACGTACACCCGATCACACACGCTGAGCACCAACTGCGTGTCGTGGTCGATCAGCAAGCCTGCGGTACCCGAGTCAACGATGTTCCGCAGCTTCTGCCCGAACTCCTGGCTCTCCGCGGAGTCGAGGCCGGCTGCCGGCTCGTCGAGCAGCACCACCGACGGCTCCGAGGCGAGCGCGCGGGCGACCCCCACGAGCTTCTGGGTGCCATGTGGGAGCTCGGTTGGCTTCTCCGACGCGACGTCGCAGAGGTCCATCGCATCAAGGGCCGCTTCCACCGCCACGCCGTCACGGGTGCGGGAGGGAGCGAGAGCGTCTACGAACAACTCGCGCCAGCCGGCGCGGTGCGCAGCCACCTCACAGTGCTGACGCACGCTGAGGTCCTCGAACAGTTCCACGGACTGCCATGTGCGCGCCATGCCCGCCCGCGCCCGCTCGTGGGGCTGCGCCTCCGACACGTCGGCACCGGCGAGGATCACGCGACCGGTGTGGGCGGTGAACCCGGTCATGGCGTCAACCGTGGTGGTCTTGCCTGCACCGTTGGGGCCGATCAGCCCAACCAGCTCGCCCTCGCCTATTCGCAGGCTCGTGTGGTCCACGGCGACGACACCGCCGTAGTGGACACTCAGGTCCAGGGTCTCGAGAAGCGCGTCGAACACGGCACGAGACTCTAGGCGACGGTCACGCCGGGCCTTCAGGCGAGCAGCGAGGCAAGACCCCAGGCGGATGCTGCGAGGCCGAGCACGATCAGCACCACGCTCCGGGCCAGCGGTGGGCGCTCGGCGGCCACCGATCCGCCACCCCTTGACCCCTTGTCACCGGCCTTGCGGGCATTGCCGGCCGAGCCGCCGCGTACATCGGCCGGTGGGCGCACCAGTGCAAGCACGTTGCCCACAACGAGCGCCGCGCCGAGTGCGAGGATCATCCAGGGCCAGAAGTCCTCGCCCAGGAAGAACTCGAAGTCGTCCTGGGCGAGCAGTCCTGCGCCTGTTGCGGCTGTGATCATGGCTCCATTGTGGTCGGGCCCGTTGCATCAGCTGAACCCGACTCGTCACTTAGTGTGAGCGACTCAGACTTGACGGCCGTGTCAGGTCACTGAAAGTGGCAGGCGCAATGAAATAACAAAATTTGGCGCCATGGGTGTTGGCATTTGCACCGTAAGTAGCCATAATCAGGTCATCGGTGGATTCGCCCCCACCGAAACACAGCCGGGGCAATGGAGCGAGGGACACGTAATCTCCCTCCAAACGCATCGCCACCAGCGCCCTCCAGGTGCTGGCGCCTTGTGACCCTCGCTCCGCCCCGCTGCTGTGATCGCCCCGGCCACCGGCCGGGGCCTCTTTCGTTTTCAGCCCGCCCAAGCAGGCAGAATGTGCCCATGACGGACACCGCCGAGTCGCCCGCACACCTCGAGCAGCGAGACCGGCCCTGGATGATGCGCACCTACTCGGGGCATTCCACGGCCAAGGCCTCCAACGAGCTGTACCGCACCAACCTGGCCAAGGGGCAGACCGGTCTCTCCATCGCCTTCGACCTACCCACCCAGACCGGATACGACCCCGACCACGTGCTCGCGCGCGGCGAGGTCGGCAAGGTCGGGGTACCCGTCGCCCACCTGGGCCACATGCGCACACTCCTGGACGGGATCCCGCCCGGCGAGATGAACACGTCTATGACGATCAACGCCCCGGCCGCGTGGCTGCTCGGGCTCTACGTCGCCAACGCCGCCGAGCAGGGCGTCGAGTCCACCGAACTGCGCGGCACCACCCAGAACGACATCGTCAAGGAGTACCTGAGCCGCGGCACCTACATCTTCCCGCCCGAGGCGTCACGGCGGCTCATCGTCGACATGTTCGCGTTCTGCAACGAGCACGTTCCCCGGTGGAACCCGATGAACGTGTGCTCCTACCACCTGCAGGAAGCCGGCGCGACCCCCACCCAGGAGATCGCCTACTCGCTCGCCAACGCGATCGGCGTGCTCGACGCCGTGCGGGACTCCGGCCAGGTCGACCCCGACAACATGGCCGGCGTCGTGGCGTCCGTCAGCTTCTTCGTGAACTCCGGCATGCGGTTCGTGGAGGAGACCGCCAAGATGCGCGTGTTCACCCGCATGTGGGATCGCATCACCGAGGAGCGCTACGGGGTGACCGACCCCAAGGCCCGCCGCTTCCGCTACGGCGTGCAGGTCAACAGCCTCGGGCTGACCGAAGCCCAGCCCGAGAACAACATCCAGCGCATCGTTCTCGAAGCCCTCGGAGTCACGCTCTCGCGCGACGCCCGGGCCCGCTCGATCCAGCTTCCCGCCTGGAACGAGGCACTCGGGCTCCCACGCCCCTGGGACCAGCAGTGGTCGCTGCGCATCCAGCAGGTGCTCGCCAACGAGACCGACCTTCTCGAATACCCCGACCTGTTCGAGGGGTCGGTCGTGATGGAGTCGCTGTGCGACGAGCTCGAGGAGTCGGTGCAGGCCGAACTTGACGAGGTGCTGGCTCTCGGCGGTGCTTTCCAGGCCATCGACGAACTGAAGGGACGCCTCGTGCGCTCCCACACCGAGAGGATGCGCCGCATCGAGACCGGCGAGCAGCAGGTGATCGGCGTCAACGCGTTCACCGAGACGGCCGAATCGCCCCTCGGCGGCGAGGACAACATCCTGCGGGTGGACCCCCAGGTCGAGGCCGACACCATTGCCGAGCTGGAGCAGTGGCGCGCCGATCGTGACAGCGAGGCCGTGAAGGCTGCACTCGGCGAACTCGAGCGGGTCGCCCGCACCGACGAGAACATCATGCCCGCCACCATCGAACTCGCCCGCGCGGGCGGCACCACCGGTGAATGGGCGGGGCTGCTGCGTGAGGTCTTCGGTGAGTACCGCGCACCCACAGGCGTCGCAGCCGCTGTCGGCGTGCGCGGTGCCGACGACGGACTCTCCGGCATCGCGAAGCGACTCAGGGAATCGCCCGGCGGCCCACCCCGACTGCTCATAGCCAAGCCCGGCCTCGACGGCCACAGCAACGGCGCGGAGCAGGTCGCCGTGGCAGCAAGAGACGCCGGCTTCGAGGTCATCTACCAGGGCATCCGGCTGACGCCCGAGCAGATCGCGGCAGCGGCGCGCGACGAAGACGTCGACGTGATCGGCGTGTCGATCCTCTCCGGCTCGCACATGGAGCTCATCCCCGAGGTGCTGCGGGTGTTGCGCGCCGAGGGAGTGCAGGCGCCGGTGTTCGCAGGCGGCATCATCCCCGAGGAGGACCGCCCGGAGCTGTTGGAGTTGGGGGTGGCCGAGGTGTTCACACCCAAGGACTACGAGCTCACGCGCATCATGGGCACGATCGCAGATCTTGCCCTCGCCGAGCGAAGCTGAGCTGGGTCGGGCCGCCGAAGTGAACCTCACCTCTGACAACAACTCGGGCGTCTGCCCCGAAGTTCTCGCTGCCATCTCGGTCGAGGCCGAGCGGTTCGACGCCGCCTACGGCATGGACGAAGCCTCGGCTCGCCTCGAGGAGTCGATGGCCGAGGTGTTCGAGCGGCCCGTCGCCGTCTACCCGGTGCCCACCGGAACGGCCGCCAACTCGCTGGCGCTCGCGGCGACGAACCCTGTGTGGGGCACCGTGCTGTGCCACGAACTCGCGCACATCGCGGTCGACGAGTGCTCGGCACCGACCGTGATCGGCTCGGGCCTGACCGTGACCCCCCTTCCCGGCCACCACGGCAAGCTCGAACCAGCCACTATCGAGCACCACATCGAGCACCGTCGCGACAGCGGCGTGCACACCGCGGCGGTGAGCGGGCTGTCCATCACCCAGGCCACCGAAGCCGGCACCCGCTACTCCCCGGCCGAGGTGGGCGCGCTCTGCGACACAGCACACGCCCATGGGCTGAAGGTGCACCTCGACGGCGCACGGTTCGCCAACGCGGTCGCGGCAGCCGGTGCGAGCCCCTCCGAACTCACGTGGCGCGCAGGCGTCGACATCATGTCCTTCGGCGCCACCAAGGGCGGTGCACTGGGAGCCGAGGCCGTCGTGGTGTTCTCCGACGAGCTGCGTGACGACATCGAGCGCCTACGCAAACGCACCGGCCACCTGCTTTCCAAGCAGCGCTTCGCTTCTGCACAGTTCAATGCCTGGCTCCACGACGGGGCGTGGCTTTCACACGCGGACCACGCCAACCAGTGCGCATCGAGGCTCGCACACGGCCTGACCGGAGCCGGCGTCGAGATCGTGTACCCGGTCGAGGCCAACATCGTGTTCGCGCTGATCGACCACGAGACCGATGTCGCGGCCCGAGAGGCCGGGGCCGGGTACTACATCGAGTCATCACCGCCCGGCGACGATCGCAAGGAGGCCCGGCTGGTCACCAGCTGGTCGACCACAGCCGACGAAGTCGACAGGTTCGTGGCGGCGGTTGCGCGCCCGCTGTGAGCGTGGTTTGGTGGACCGGCCGGTGATACGGATCGGCCTTGTGTCATGAATCCACTCAGACGAGGGCCATTTCTGCCGATGGGAGTTGCGTGCTGAACACGAAGACCTTGGCGGTGATAGTCGGCGCCCTGAGCCTGGCGCTCGGGCTCTGGGCGGTGATCGGCGATACCGCTTCCATGGGAATGGCCGCAGGTGCGGTGGGATTCGTGGCGGGTCTGATGGCCCTGCTTCCCACCGAGACCGGCACCAACGGCGTCATGCAGCCCGCATCAACTGCGGTTCACGAGTTGGACGAGGTCGACCTCTCCACAGGCAGCAGCGGGGGCGGCCACCCTGCCCCGGCGGGTCCCACCGACGAGGCCGATCCCATGACCTTCCTAGACCCTGCAGCGGCAGACGGATCCGACACGCGGCCGAGCCTCAACGGCGCAGCGTTGAACGACCCCGAGACCGACCTGTTCAGCGAGGACTACCTGAAGGTCGCACTCGACTCGAGGCTCGCATCGGCCCGCCGGCACCTGCGACCGGTCGCGGTCGCAGTGCTCGAGGTTTCAGAGGGGATGCCCGACGACGGGCCATTGCAGGCGGAGCCGGCCACGGTCGCCGAGGCGGTCAACGACACCCTGCGCGACTCCGACATCGCCTGCCGTCTCCGCGATGGCACGTTTGCGGTGATCCTCGAGGACACACCCGAAAACGGTGCGGTGTGGACCGTCGAGCGGATCCGCCGCAACCTCGTGAGTGCATCAGGTCATCACACGCTCTGGGCGGGAGTGGCCTGCTACCCCGCCCACGCGTTCGATGGCCCCGAGCTACTCGACGCAGCCAACCAGGCGCTCGAGTCCGCCAAGGCTTGGAACCAGGACCGCATCGAGGTCGCCGTCGCCGAATAGGCGTCGGCGACCACCCGGCGGAGCGACCCGCCATCACCGCGTGCTGAGCCACTCGAGTTCCTTTCCTGAGTAGCTCAGCGTCGATACGACGCTGAGCTACTCGGGATTCAAGGCTGAGTGTTCCTGCACACGCCCCGGGCGAGGCTGAGTGACCGTGCACAGCCCGCGGGGGACGGGGCTCAGTGATCGTGTGCGGTGGGGGTCCAGTGGGTGGCTCGGATCGACTCGCCGTCCGCGTCGACGGGGCGTCCTGCCCAGCGAACCGAGCCAGGTGTGGCCGACAACCTGGCGATCAGCTGCTGCATGGGTACGCCGTCGACCTCGGCGATGGCTCCCCTGGCGGCGAAGTGCTCGTCGGCATAGATCGCCGCCATGTCGTGTACCGGCGCCGCCGCGGCGTGTGCCTCGTCGAGTTCGGCCAGCGCCTCGTCACGAGTCCGCGCTGCCATCCATTGCGAAACGGCGGCATCGATGCGCTTCCGCTGGGCTGCGCGGCCCTCGAAGGTGGCCAGCTCGGGGTCATCGCCGAGACCCACCAGTTCCAGCAGCCGCGCAGCCACACTGGCGGCGCTCGTGGAGATGGCCACCCAGTGCCCGTCGGAGGTGCGGTAGGTATTGCGCGGCACTGTGTACGGAATGCCTGCACCCAGCCTCGGCTGGGTCTCGCCGGTGAGTCCGTAGAGCGCCACGAGCGGGCCCATCATCTGCAGCATCGACTCGATGAGGCTCACGTCGACCTCCTGGCCCACACCCGAGTGGACAGCAACCATCGTGGCGAACGCGGCGGCAAGGGCGGCCACCTCGTCGGTCAGCGCGACCGGCGGAAGGAGCGGCCGGCCGTCGGGCTCGCCGGAGATCGCTGCGTATCCCGACAGCGCCTCGGCCTGGGTTGCGAATCCCGGCTTGTGTGAATAGGGCCCGTCCTGGCCGAACCCCGTGACGCGGGTAATCACCAGTCGGGGATTCCGTTTCCAGAGCTCCTCGGGCACGAGGCCCAGCCGTTCGAGAGTGCCGGGGCGGAAGTTCTCCACGAGCACATCCGCCTCGGCACACAGGTCCTGCATGAGGGCCAGGTCGGCCCGATCCTTCAGGTCGAGCGCGATCGTGCGCTTGTTGCGTCCCACCAGTTTCCACCAGAGAGTTTCGCCATCGACGTGACGCCAACCGATCGACCGGGCGGTATCACCGTCACCGGGGCGCTCGACCTTGATCACGTCGGCGCCGAAGTCAGCCATGTAGCGGGCTGCGCCCGGGCCGGCGAAGACGGTCGCGAGGTCGATCACCCGCAGGTCCGCCAGCGGTCCGGCGGTGGGCTGTGTGTCTGTCGCCATGCCCCATGGTGCACCGACCGACGAAAGGCGGCCACATTGCGATCTGCCATAGCCTCGGCCCGATGAGGCGCGTGCGCATGTCCCTGGTGATCACCGCAACCATGGCCGTCGGCCTCTGCGGATGCACTGACAACGCTGACACCGATGGTGCAGACGGAGCGGAAGGGAGCGCCACCTAAGAGGGTGGCACGGAGGAGTCGGGCAAGGAGTCCGGCGAGGAGTCGAAAGCCGACCTTGCTGCGCTCGCGGCCGAGGTCGAGGAGCCGGGGCCATGGGCTGTGGGCACCACGACCGTCGAGACGACGGGCGCCCGCGACCGCCAGCTCCCCGTGCAGGTCTGGTACCCGGTAGACACGGCCGTTGCTGCCACAGCCGAGCCAGCCACGTATGACTTCCCGGGGATCGAGGTGCCCGCCGGGGCCGTGACCGGAGCATCGCCGGCACCCGGCCCATTCCCACTGGTGATCTACTCCCACGGCAACGGCGGCCTGCGCTACGTGTCGTCGTTTCTCGCCGAGCACATGGCTTCGCACGGCTTCGTGGTGATGGCACCTGACCACGTGGGCAACACGGCGCTCGACACGTTTCTCGGCAGCCGCGACGAGACGGACCAGGTCGCCGAGGACCGACCGGTCGATGTGCAGGCGGTGATCGATGCCGCCACCAGCGGCCAGCCCGGCCTCGAGGAGGTGAGCCCGGTGGTCGACGGCGAGGAGGTGGCGGTGATCGGCCACAGCTTCGGTGGCTACACCGCGCTGGCGCTGGCATCCCGGCAGGCCGAGGGCGACGACTCCCTGGACGCGATCGTGGGCCTGGCACCGGCGTCCAGCGGCGTCGACGACACCACTCTCGAGGCGGTCGGCGTACCCACGCTGCTCATCTCAGGCACCCTCGACGAAACGACTCCGATCGAAGAGGACACGCTGCGGCCAGCCGAGCTCGTGTCGGGGCGACCGCTGGTGAGGGCGGACATAGACGGCGCCGGACACCAGAGCTTCACCGACGTCTGTGACTACCTCGGCATCGCGGAGTCCCAACCCGACCTTCCGGCAGCGCTGGTCGAGGCTCTGCAGGAATACGCCCTCGAGGGGTGTGCGCCCGAACTGATCGTGATCGACGAGGCGCAGCGGATCACGAACCGCCTGGTCACCGCCTTCCTCCTCGAAACGCTCTACGCAGACGACTCGTGGTCGCCGCTGCTGTCGCCCGGAGCGGAGGAAGGTCAGCCACTTGCACTGCTGGAGCGCGAGGACTGACACCAGCCCGACCGCGGCCAAATGGCGGATCAGCCGAGCAGGTTGGCGGACTCCGGAAGTCGGCCCCTACCCGTGAGGGCCCGGACTATCGAAGCGGGGTCGATCCCCTCGGGGCGAACAACCGCGAGGTCGGCAAGTGTCTCGAGCGTCACGGCCATGGCCGTGGCGGGCACCCCGGGCTCCACATCAACTGCGTCGGAGAGGTCGATCCCGTGCACGACCATCTCGACGATCCGGGTCGGCAGGTAGTCGATCAGGCGCATGCCGCCGACAGGTGTGGCGACGATGGCGTTGGCAGGGGTGCGGCACAGAACCAGTTCGGCCTCGGCCACGGCAGCCTTCACGTAGTCGGGGATCGAGACGTCGATCGCAGCGGCCTGCTCCCGTGCCCTCGCCGCTACCCGGCTGCTGATATCGGGCATCTTGAGCGCTGCCGCGTAGTAGTCAGCGGCTGACTCGATGGACAGGTCCGTTTCGCCGTCGACATAGGTGACGAGGGTTGAGGCGGCGCGGGAGGCGTGCACCGCCAGCTCGGCGATGGTCCATTCGCCCACCCCGGGGCCGGCCCATCGGTCCGGCGGCACGCTGTCGACAGCAGACACCAGGAACCCAGCCGCCTCTCCGAATGCCTCGCGGACCCGCATCGATGACTGTTCCATGCCGGCGATCCTACGCAGGCGCGCTGCACGCGAGGACTGCCGCGGCAGTCAGATGCGACACACCTCGAAGCACCGGTCCGCGCGCCTTCCCCGCGCATAGGAGGGGTAGGTGCCCGCGTACATCTGCCGGGTCGTCTCGGTCCACGCCAAGGCATCTGGCGTCGAGATGCGTCTGTGCACCTGCAGGATGCCTCCCTCAAACACCCTGTACTCGGCCCATGACCCCGGGTAGTCCTTCACGCAGGCCACTTCGGCGAAGGGGACTTCAGGCAGTTCCGGCACCCGCACCACCTTGTTGCGGTGGGTGTGTCCCGCGAAGTACCCGCGCAGCTGCGGGCGCCGGGCGCACACCTCCATGAGCCCTTCGGTGGCGTCCGGCAACAGCCCGAAGGTGTGCTCGCTGCGCTCGTCGTGGGCGGCGTCCCACACCGGATGGTGGCCGAACACGAGCACCGGGCGGTCCGTGCGCGACCCGAGTTCATCAAGCCACTCGAGTTGGTGCGTTGTGAGCGTCCCGTTGGCGTGTCCGTTGCGGGAAGTGTCGAGCAGGGCAACCGTCACTCCGGGAAGCTTGCGCTCACGACAGGGCGTGTCGTCCACGGCGAGGTGGTTGTAGCTCTCATGGTTTCCGCGCACGGTCATGAGCCGGTCACCGAACGCACCGTCCCACACCTCGCTGAAGCGCTCGTACTCCTCCATGGTGCCGTTGGACGTGAGGTCGCCCTTGGCAACCACGAGGTCGGGGTCCCACTGCGAGATGTCGTGCACGGCACCCCGGCTCATCACCTCGGGGTAGGGCTCCGCACCTTCGGGCACGCCGAACGTCTCGAACTCGTCCGCCCCATCGATGTGGCCCGCAACGGTCTCGCCGAAGTGGACGTCGTTCACGGTGGCGATGCGGGACAACAGTTCCCCGCGGCGGGGAAGCGTGACGGCCTCGACACCGTCGACGACCACCTCGCTGTCGGGCGGCAGGTCGACCGCGCGGGTTTGATCGGCTCCGCGCCAGACGATGACCTCGTCGTCGGCAAAGGTGAGGAGTTCGCCCCGCTGTGTCACAACCTCAGCCTATGGGTGCGCGCGGAGCGGCCGACCCCCGACAGCCCGGGTACTCAGGGACGGGCCCTGCGGCTGGCGACCGGAGCGGACCACCAGCGACCGGAGAACCTCCAACGCGGAACGCGTGGCTCTTCGGACTCCGCTGCTCCACCTGACATCGCCACCGTGACGGCGGCGGTGATGGCCGCGGCCTCCTCGGCGGTCGGCTCCGGCGAAACACCCATGGCCGGCCGGTCGGAGCTGTCGCTCACAGCGGGATGTTCCCGTGCTTGCGGTTGGGGAGTTCCTCGCGCTTCGTGCGCAACAGATCCATGCCGGCCACCAGCTTGTGGCGCAGCTCGGCGGGGTCGATCACCGCATCGATGTAGCCACGGTTGGTGGCCTCCCACGGGTTGAGGTGCTCCTCTTCGTACTCCTCGACGAACTCGGCGCGCAGCGCCTCGGGGTCCTCGGCATCCTGGAGCGCGCGTCGGTGCACGATCTCGACTGCGCCCTGGGCGCCCATCACGGCCAACTCGGCGGAAGGGAACGCGTAGGCGAGGTCGGAGCCGATCGACTTGGAGTCCATGACCACGTAGGCGCCGCCGTATGCCTTGCGCGTGATCACCGAGATGCGGGGCACCGTGGCCTCGCAGTAGGCGTAGAGCAGCTTGGCGCCGTGGCGGATGATGCCGCCGTGTTCCTGGTCGACGCCGGGCAGGAACCCCGGCACGTCCACGAAGGTGACCAGTGGGATGTTGAATGAGTCGCACGTACGAACGAAGCGGGCGCCCTTGGCGGACGACTCGATGTCAAGCACTCCGGCGTACATGGCGGGCTGGTTGCCGACCACGCCGATGCTCTGGCCATTGAGGCGGATGAAGCCACACGTGATCGAACCGGCCCAGTTGGGGGCGTACTCGAAGAAGTCGCCGTCATCGGCAACAGCCTTGATGATCTCGCGCATGTCGTAGGGCTGGTTGGGCGAATCGGGGATCAGGTCGTAGATCTCCTCGCACCGGCGGTCGATCGGGTCCGCAGTGGGCTCGATGGGCGCTTCCTCGAGGTTGTTCGACGGCAGGAACGAAAGCAGGTACTTGACGTCGTCGAGGCAGCTCTCGTCGTTGGAGCTGATGAACTGGGCCACACCGGAGGTGCCGGTGTGGACGCGCGCGCCACCCAGGTCCTGCTGGCTGACCTCTTCACCGGTCACCTGCTTCACCACGTCCGGGCCGGTGATGAACATGTAGGAGGTCTCATCGACCATGAAGATGAAGTCGGTCATCACCGGGCTGTACACGGCGCCGCCGGCGCATGGGCCCATGATCACCGAGATCTGCGGCGTGACACCCGACGCCTTCACGTTGCGGTAGAAGATGCCTCCGTAGGACGCGAGCGAGACCACGCCTTCCTGGATGCGGGCACCGGCGCCGTCGTTGAGACCGATGACCGGGGCTCCGACCTTGAGGCCGAGGTCCATCAGCTTGTGGATCTTCTCCGCGAACACCTCACCGAGGGCCCCGCCGAACACGGTGAAGTCCTGGGAGAACACGAACACCTTGCGGCCATCGATGGTGCCCCAGCCCGTGATCACACCGTCGCCGTAGGGCTGTTCGGGAAGTGCGTCGCCCGAGCGGGTGCGGGCCAGCATGTCGAGTTCGTGGAACGACCCGTCGTCGAGCAGGTACTCGATCCGCTCGCGGGCGAGCATCTTGCCGCGCTCGTGCTGGCGCTGGATCGAACGCTCCGATCCAGGGGTCATGGCTTGCTCGACGCGGTTCGCGAGGTCTTCCACGCGTTCGCGGATGGGGTGTTCCATGGGCACCGAAACTACCTGTGGTCCCCCCTCCTGCCCAAAGGCACTGGGGTTCGCCCGCAGCCTCACCTACCCTGCGCAGGTGACCGACACTCAGGCGGGCGGGCGCCCGCGCATCGCCGTGTACTGCGCCTCTCACCGGGGCGAGGATCCCGCTTACGCCAGCGTTGCCACGCAGGTCGGTGCTGCCATCGCCGACGGCGGGGCAGACCTCGTGTTCGGCGGCGGAAGCATCGGTTTGATGGGCCTGGTGGCCGACGCCGCCCTCGAAGGCGGCAGCCATGTGATCGGCGTGATCACCGAACAGCTCCGCGACAAGGAGATCGCCCACTTCGACTCGACAGAGTTGCGGGTCGTGGCCGACATGCCGGCGCGCAAGCAGCAGATGTACGCGGAGGCCGACGCGTTCTGCACGCTTCCGGGCGGGATCGGCACCATGGAGGAGTTCTTCGAGGTCCTCACCTGGGGCTACCTGGGCCTGCACCCGAAGCCGATGGCACTGGTGAACGTGTCCAGCTACTACGACCCCCTGCTCCGGTTCCTCGACCAGGCCGTTGAGCAGGGCCTGTGCCGCCCGGTTGTGCGCGAACTCCTGGTCGTCGGCGAGGACGCCACGGTGGTCGGGCAGTTGCTGGCGGCAGTGCGCTCCGATGCGGACCGATCGGCGCGCTGATGGAACTGCCCGTGATGCCTCCGGTGAAGCCGATGCTGGCCAAGGCTGCCACCGAGGTGCCCGGGGGCGACTTCCTCTACGAGCCCAAGTGGGACGGGTTCCGATGCCTCGTGTTCCGCGACGGTGAGGAAGTCGAGCTCACATCGCGCAACACGAAGTCGTTCACGCGCTACTTCCCCGAGCTGTTGGATCCCCTGCGCGAACAGGTGCCCGATCGCTGTGTGCTCGATGCCGAGCTCGTGGTGCCCGCAGCGACAAGCCTCGACTTCGACCTGCTCAGCCAGCGGATCCACCCAGCGGAGTCGCGCGTGCAGCGCCTCGCAGCGGAGACCCCCGCCGAGCTGGTGGTGTTCGACATCCTGGCCCTCGATGACCTCGACCTGCGGCCATTGCCGCTGGATAACCGCAGAACGACCCTCGAGTCGCTGTTGGAACACGTCGCCGCCCCGCTGCACCTGACCCCCGCCACGCGGGACGCGGACCTCGCACGGGACTGGTTCGAGCGTTTCGACGGCGGCGGCTTCGACGGCGTAATGGCCAAACGCCTGGACGGCACGTACCAGGAGGACAAACGCGCTCAGGTGAAGGTGAAACACCACCGCAGCGTCGAGTGTGTCGTCGCCGGGTACGCAGAGCACCGCAACGGTGGCGTGGGGTCAATCAAGCTGGGCCTGTTCGGGCCGGGCCCCGACGGCACACAGCGGCTGCACCATGTGGGCGTGTGCAGTGCGTTCTCCGCGGCGCGGCGCAAGGCGCTCGAAGGGGAACTGGCGCCGCTGACCGAAGGCGCGACGATCAACCATCCGTGGGGACCGCCCGAAGGTGCAGCCGAAGCGGCGCAGGCCGGCACGCGGGTGCCCGGTGCCCCCAACAGGTGGTCCGGTGGGAAGAACAGCGCGCCATGGATCCCGCTCAGGCCGGAGCGCGTGGTCGAGGTGACCTGCGAGAACATGTCCAACGGCAGATTCCGCCACCCCGCCCGCTTCGTGGCCTGGCGCCCGGACCGCGAGCCGGCGACGTGCACGATGGACCAGCTCGATTCACCCGTTCCAGCGGAGTTCCTCGAGCTGTTCGGCACCGGGTGAGCCCGCACCTGAGGATCCTCGACCTCGCCCACGCGCTCCACTGGCCCCTTTACGGCGTTAAGTGCAAAGATGGCGTCCCGGCGCCGTCAATCGGTGCCAACGGTTCATCACAGGGGGAATCGATGCTGCAACACCGCAACGGGCGCGGGAAGACACTGCTCACTGCCGTGGCGATCTTCGCCGCAGCCTCCTTGCTGGCGGCAGCATGCAGTGAAGCGGAGACCAGTTCGGACACCTCCACCACGTCCTCGACGCCGGTCGAAGGAGAGTTCGTGCCCGGCGAGGGCGACGGCGTCACCGTGATCTCCAAGTTCGAGGGCGCCGAGTGGTTCGATGGCCCGGTCCCCACCGCTGCTGCTGCAGACGAGTCGCTCGAGCCGGTGAAGGTCGGCTTCATCAACGTCGATTCAGCACCGGTGGCCGCCATGCCCGAACTGCACGGAGCGGTCGACGGCTGGGTCGAGTTCGTCAACAAGGAGCTCGGCGGAATCGACGGCCACCCCGTCGAGGTCGTGGCTTGTCCGCTCGGCAATGCGATGTCACCCGAGGAAGCTGCGGGCTGTGCACGCAAGATGGTCGAAGCAGGCGTGGTCGCCGTGCTCGGCGGTATCGGCCTCTCCACCGGCGCCGCACTGTCCGTGCTCGCCGAGAACGACATCCCCTGGATCGGTGGCATCCCCGTCAACGCAGAGGAGATGAGCAGCCCGATCTCGTTCCAGTTCTCGGGTGGTAGCCCCGGCGCATTCACCGCGATGGCCCACCAGGCCGTGACCGTCGATGGTGCAGAGAAGGTCGCAGTCATCTACGGCGACTTCCCGTCGGTCAAGTCCGCTGCGGTCGACTATGGCGTCGGCGTGTCCGAGGCCCTTGGAGCCGAGGTCACCGAGGTCGAGTATCCGCTCGTCAGCCAGGACTACACCGCTCCGGTGCAAAAGGCGGTTGACGCCAACCCCGATGCCATCCTCGTGTCGGCCGCAGACCTCTCGTGTGCCCCGATCATGCAGGCTCTCAGCGACCTCGGCACCGAGGCCCAGGTGTACATGGTCGGCAGTTGCGCCGACCAACGGGTCATCGACCAGGTCGGCTCGGAGAACGTGGCCGGCACCCGGTTCAACATCGAGAACCGCCTCAACCAGGCCGACTCCCCGGTCGTGGACACCGAGCTCTACAGCCAGGTCATGGGCCAGTACGCCCCCGACACCACAGCCGAGTCGGCGGCGACGGTGGCGTTCCGTGGTGCGATGAACCTGTGGGCGGTACTCAGCGATCTGGGCCCGGACGCCGCACCGGATGAGATCATGGAAGCGTTCCGCGAGTCGACCGACGTGCCGAGCTTCGACGGCCATCCGTACACGTGCTCGGTGGAGCAGATCCCGGGCTTCCCGGCCATGTGCGCACCACAGCAGGTGCTCGCCGAGCTCACCTCATCCAACGTGCTGGTCGAAGCGTCCGACGGGTGGATCGACGTGCCGACGATACTCGAGGACACGATCAACGCCTGATCCGGCGCGATCGAACCTCGAGGGACTGTCGACATCACCACCCAGATCGCATACCTGATCCTCGGCCTCGGCGGGGGCGCGGTCGTTGCCGCGCTCGCGTTGGGCGTGGTGATGACCTACCGGTCCTCCGGGGTCGTCAACTTCGCGCACGCCGCAACCGGCACGTTCATCGCCTTTGCGTTCTTCGAGTTCCGCGAGTCCGGCGACCTGGTGCTGCCCCTGTTCGCCATCCCTCACCGAATACCGCTGTTCCCGCGGCCCACGGTCGCCGCTGCACTGATCGTGTTCGTGGTCTACGGAGCGCTGATCGGGCTGCTGATCCACACGTTGGTCTTCAGGCCGCTCCGACACGCTCCTGGCCTGGCGAGAGTGGTCGCGTCGGTGGGCCTGTTCCTGTACTTCTGGGCCGTGATCGGCCTCGAGTGGCAGCAGCTGCCCCTGGTGCGACCCGTCCTGCCGCGCTCGGGCGTGCTCGTGTTCGGCAAGCTCGTCGGCCAGGACCGCCTGCTCCTCGGCGCGATGGTGGTGGTGCTCGCGCTCGTGCTGTGGGCGATCAGTCGCTACACGCGCTTCGGGTTGATCACTACTGCGGCGTCCGAAAACGAAAAGGGTGCGCTGCTGGCCGGACTCAATCCCGAGCGCATCGCTGCGATCAACTGGATGGTCGCCACGTCACTGGCCGGCCTGGCGATGATCTTCTCGGCCCAGATCGTGGCTCTCGACCCGCTCAACAACGGCCTGCTGATCGTGCCCGCGCTTGCCGCAGCGCTGATCGCCGGGTTCAAGTCGTATCCGATCACCGCCGCGGCAGCAGTCGGCATCGGTATGGCGCAGTCGTGGTTGCTCAACCTCCAGAGTGACGTGGACTGGCTGCCCGACGTCGGGCTGCAGCAGGGCCTGCCGTTCCTGATCATCCTCGTGGTCATGGCCGTGCGGGGTGAGAGCCTGCCCACACGCGGAGCGCTGCGCGAAGGCCGCTACCCCGACGCGCCCGAACCGAAGCGCCCGCTGCTCATCGCCGGTGTGCTCGTGGTCGGTGCGGTGCTCCTGCTCGAGTTCGGATCATCGAGCTGGCGGTTCGCACTCATCACATCCAGCATCTTCGCGCTGCTGGCCCTGTCGGTCGTGGTGGTCACCGGCTTCGTGGGCCAGATCTCCTTCGCGCCATATGCGTTCGCCGGGTTCGCGGCGTTCGCAATGGTGCGTTTCGAGAGCGGCGGGCTCCCGTTCCCGCTCGCACCGCTGGCCGCTGTGGTGGTGACCGGCCTGCTCGGTGTGCTTGTCGGACTGCCGGCGGTGAAGGTGCGCGGCCTCAACCTCGCGATCGTGACCCTCGGCGCTGCGGTGGCGATCCAGGAGCTCCTATTCAAGTGGGACTGGTTCGTCGGCGACATCGGCCGCACGGAGATCCCCGAGCCCAAGGTGGGCCCGATCGACTTCACGATCAAGGCGGCAGGCGACGCCTACCCGCGGGTCGCGTTCGGCCTGCTGTGTGTGGGCGTGCTCGCGGTCTGCGCCATAGCGATAGCCAACCTGCGACGCGGATCCACGGGACTTTCGTGGCTGGCGGTGCGGGCCAACGAACAGGCCGCGGCCGCCGCCGGAGTCAACGTGCGCGGCGCCAAGCTGTCGGGGTTCGCACTCTCGGCAATGCTCGCCGGCCTCGGGGGCTGCCTCCTCGCCTACCAGCGGCTCACGCTGTCCGCCGAGAGTTTCGGCGTGTTCAGTTCGCTGTCACTGGTGGCGCTCACCTACCTGGCCGGCATCGCCGCCATGTCGGGGTCGCTCACCGCCGGGTTGTTCGCTCCAGTGGGCCTGCTCGCGATCGCCATGGGCCAGGACGTCGGCAACCCATCGGAGTACCAGTTCGCCATCTCCGGCCTGTTGCTCATAGTCATGGCCGTGCTCTATCCCGACGGGGTCACGGGCTTCATCCGTGCGATCTACAGGCGGCTGCGGCGGCCGGCAGAACCGCCGGGCAAGCAGAGCGACGTCGACACCCTGGCCGCCAGTTCCTGACCACGAGGCCGCCGCAGCGGCGTGAGTCAGACCGGCCGTCAACCGGCTCCGAGGCGCTCGACCTTGCGCAGCACATCAGGGGCGTCGAGACGGTCGCACCACTGGGCGAGATCGTCGGTGGGGCCGGTCCATTCCCACTCGTCGACGGTGCCTACATCGACGTCGGTCTCGAGTACAGCGAGGCGACGGAACAGGAGCGCGTTCTCGTATTCGTCGGCCAGCGTGGCTGCGAGCTTCGCGGCGCCACGCACCCCGGGAACGTCCCACTGGCCCGGGGCGTGTGGGATCTGGTCTATGTGGCCGTAGCGCGTGAGCACTTTCGCGGCGCTCTTGGCCCCCCACCCGGGCAGGCCGGGGAAGCCGTCGGCCGAGTCACCCACGAGGCCGAGCCAGTCGGGAATCGACTCGGGCGGCACGCCGTACTTCTCGACCACCGCCTCGGCGTCGCGGTACTGCTGGGCGCGGCGGTCGTACTGCACGACACGGTCACCGACGACGCACTGGGCCAGGTCCTTGTCGGGCGTGGCGATCACGACTCGTTGGACCCGCTCGTCCTCGTCCGCCACCTTCGCGGCAGCGGCGAGCGCATCGTCGGCCTCCACGTCAACCATCGGCCACACCGTCACACCCAACGCCTCGAGGGAGTCCTCGAGCCACGGGAACTGGGCCCACAGGTCCGGATCGATGCCAGAGCCGTCCTTGTAGCCCTCCCACAGGTCGTTGCGAAACGACTCGATCACATGGTCGGTGGCCACTCCGATGTGGGTGATTCCGTCATCGAGCATGGCCACGGTGCCCCGCAACACGCCTCGCACCGCACCGACCTCTTCACCGGCGGCGTTGGTGTGACCGCCGCGCGGTGAATAGAAGTTCCGGAACAGCTCATAGGTGCCGTCGACGAGGTGTACCTCCATTGCAGGATCCTGCCACGAACAAGCCCTGGCAGCCTCGACCCACCGAGCCGATGTCGACCAGTAGTACCAGTGGCGCTCTGAGGTTCCGGTGCCAAGCCTCCGCTACAGCGTTCCGGCTCCGAGCCGGATGACCACTTCGGCCGCGCGGTCGCGCACGGCCTCGAGGTCCGAGAGCTTCCCCATCGCTGCCAGCTGACGACTCATCCGGTGGTTGCCGGCCAACTCCTTGCGATTTCGGGCGAGGAAGTCCCAATAGAGCGAGGTGTACGGACAAGCATCGGGACCCGTACGCTTGCGGGGGTCGAATCGGCAATCGCGGCAGAAGTCGCTCATCCGTTGGATATACGCCCCACCGGACGCGTAGGGCTTCGTGGCCATCCTTCCGCCATCGGCGAACAGCGCCATTCCGATCACGTTGGGGAGCATCACCCACTCAGCCCCGTCGATGAAAGCCCCTGTCATCCATTCGGTCATCGCCCGGGGGTCGACCCCAGCGGTTAGCGCAAGGTTTCCCAGCACCATCAGGCGCTCGATGTGGTGTGCGTATGCCCGTTGTTCGACATGACCGAGCACTTCGTTCACGCACCGCATCTCCGTGCCCGAATCGCCGGTGAACGCGGCGGGTAAGGGCCGATCAGCCCGGAGTTCGTTGCTGTCTCCGTAGCCCGGCATCCAGAGCCAGTAGATACCCCAGACGAACTCTCTCCATCCGATGACCTGTCGCACGAAACCCTCGACCGAGTTGATCGGCAGATCACCGTCCTCGTGGGCTGCGAGGACGACGGCCACCACCTCGGAGGGGTGGAGAAGCCCAAGGTTCATTGAGGAGGACAGGGTCGAATGAGCCAGCTTCCATTCGCCGGCCAGCATGGCGTCCTCATGCGGGCCGAACCCCGCAAGGCCGGCATCAACGAAGTTGGCCAGGCGCACGAGCGCCTGCTCGCGCGTTACCGGCCACAGGCCTGATGGATCGGACCCGAAGGTGTTGTCGGGCATTCGGGCAAGTACCTCCCGATCTATCTCGTCGAGCTCGAAGGTCTTGGCCATCGGCCACCCACGTCCGTCGGTGGGCGGCCGCTCCCTGTTGTCGGCGTCGTGGTTCCACTTGCCGCCGACCGGCGCGAGCCCTTCGGGCGTGTGGTCGACCAAGACATCGAGCCTCGAGCGCTGCCAACGGTAGAAGTCCTCCATCCGGAGCTGCTTTCGGCCTTCCGCCCACGCAGCGAACTCCTGGTGGCTGCACAGGAACCTTCCGCTCGCCACGATCTCGACACCAAGCCGGTCGAACAAGTCAACGGTCGCCCAGCTCATCGGCTCGGAGGCGACAACCCGTTCCGGACAGAACTGCTCCACATGGGCCTGCAGGCCCGCTGCAAGTGTCTCGGCATTGCGCTCATCGACCTCGAATCCCTCGCGTCGGAGCTCTGCAGCGAAATGGGCCATTGCGGACAGGACGACGTGGAGCCGCTGGCGATGCCACCTCCTCCGGCCCAGCTGGGCCCGGCTTTCTACGAGCAGCACCCGACACTCGCCGGCGCCGAACCCGCCTAGAGCTCCGCGGCGGCGATCGAGTTGGTCGCCAAGCACCCAAACAGTGGGTAGGTCGCGTCGGGCCACGGTCAGGTCTGACGCACAGGGGAAGGGTCGCTGGCAGCAGTTGCCGGTGAGCTGGACACGGGGGGAGCGGTCAGCCGCACTGCTCGGCGTCGTCGGAACCCTCGTCGGAAGCTGCGATAGCTGCAACGGTCGAGAGGGTGAAGATCGTGGCAGCGGGTACGTACTTCTTGGGGGTGTCGCCCGCTACTGCGTGCATCGACATCGCACCTGACATGAGCAGGGCCAGCATGGTGGCGGCCGGTCTCGTGACACCCCGGACCCGCAGCCCCGCCAGCAATGTGAGCGCGAGCGAGATCTTGGTTACTCCGGTGGCGTAGACCATCCACTTCGGCAGGCCGTAGACCTCGAACTCCTCGGGAAGGTTCTTCGCAGAACCGCCCCGGAACTCGGTCTCGCGGTTGAACCTGACGATCCACACGTTGAGGATGCCGAGGGCAGCCAGCACTTGAGCAATGCGTCCGAATGTCTTCATGTCTCAGGTATTCGCTCGCAGAGCGGGGGCAGATGCACGGCTCCGGAATCCGGCCCGGCAACAAGCCAGTTCGACGCCAGGTTGCGGCCTATCATGACGTTCGTGACAGTGAGTGTTTCCGCTGAGATGGCGGCACAGCCTGCCACCATTTTCGCCCTGGTCAGCGATCTCCCGCGCATGGGTGAGTGGTCACCAGAGGCCACCGGTGGACGCTGGAAGGACGGAGCAGGGGGACCCGCGGTGGGGGCCAGATTCTCGGGCACCAACCGCAACGGCATCCACCGGTGGAGCACCACGGCAACGATCACGGAGATGGACGCCCCCAGGGTCTTTGCGTTCGACGTGACCTTCATGGGCATCCGGGCCGCAAACTGGCGCTTCGAGATCGAGCCGATCGATCACCGGTGCCGTGTGACCGAGACATGGACCGACCGTCGGTCGCGCTGGTTCGCCGCCGCGGGGGTCATCGGTACCGGAGTCAGGGACCGCGCATCGCACAATCGCGACACCATGCGAGCGACGCTGGAGTCGCTCGCTGCTGCTGCAGAGGCCGCTGAGTAGCGCGGCCGGTCCGACACTTGGCAGTTCGCTCGTCGTCGACAAGCGGTTGGCGCAGGGCGACTGCAGCGGCACACCCCACGGCGGGAACCTCACGTACGAGCGGGCCGCTACGGGCGCTGGTTGAGGATCGCCAGCGACAGCGCGGGTCGGGTCCACGCTCCCAGTTCGCGCAGCGCCGGGGCCGAGAAGTGCATCCCATCGGGGCGGGTGGTGGAGTCGTCGCCGATGTCCGCGAGGAATCCGGGCACGTTCATAACCGTGGCGTTGCGCGGCTCGGCCACCTTGCGGACCGAATCGGCCCACGCCGCAACAACGGTGGGGTCGCACTGTGTGCCGCGCTTGCGGCCGTCGCAGAAGAACAGGCCGTTGGGTGGGCGTGGCGTGGGCGGCGCGATGAAGACGACCGCCGCGCCGGTGGCGGTCAGCACGTCCGCCGCCTCGTTCAGCACCGCCTCGCGCTGTGCCTCACCTTCTGGTGACAGGAACGCCTCGTCGTCCACGCCCTTCAGGTCCATCACGGGATTGAAGTAGGCGACAACCACGTCCGGCCGCAGCATCTGCACGTTGGCGTTCCACTCGTTGCGCCAGTCCGGGCAGTCCTCGTCGCCGAGCGAGCAGCCGAGGTTGGTGCGGTCCCAGATGCGCAGGCCGGGGTCGCCCAGGGCGGCGAGACCGTTTGAGAATCCGCGGCCGGTGGAGTCCCCCACCACCAACACATCGATCTGGTCATCGCACCCGTCGGCTGTTGGGTCGGCGATGTCGTTGACGGTGTTCGGGTCGAAGCCGTGTGTGGCCGCCGCCTCCGGTGTCACCGCACCAAGCACGGCGGTCGGAATGCAGATCGTTGTCGTGGTGGTCGTGCCCGGCGGCTGCTCGGGCGTGGGGTCCGCCGGTGGGTCCTCAGGCGTTGCCTTGTTCGAGATCGCAGCCGCCGGAACCGGGTCGGCGAGCTCGCCCAGCCCCTCGGCAACCTCCTGGGTGGGGGTCTGGCGCGGGGCCGCCGCCCAGAGCGAACCGATGATCAGCACGGCAAGCACGCAGGTGCCGGACAGCTGGGCGACCGGTCGCCAACGGCGCAGGATCAGCGGCTGCTCCACGAGGGCGTGAAGCGCTGCGGCGCCAAGCAACGTCGTGGGAATGACCAGGAGAGCCACCACCCAGGTGGCACGACCGGGACCCATCGCAACGATGAGGGGCCAGTGCAGCAGGTAGACGCCGTAGGAACGGCGGCCGAGCCACACCAGCGGAGCCACCGAGAGCAGGGCCGAAACCCTGCCCGGGATCACCGCGAGCCCCGTGATGCCCGCGGCTGCAACCGCGACGGTCAGGAATCCGCCCCTCGCCATCACGGCGTCGTGCGGATGCAGCACGAAGAGGCCGACGAGCAACACCGCGGTGCCCGCGGCTGCCCACACGGCCACAGTGCGTCGCAGCGCCCGGTTCTGCGGCGCGGCCAGCGGAGTGGAGGACCACCACCAGGCGAGTAGCGCGCCGACGATCAGCGCGATCGACCTCGGGACGGTGCCGAGATATGCCCGCTCCGGGCTCACCAGCAACCCGACCGTGATGCTTGCAGCACCCAGCACGACCAACAGGCTCCACATGGCCTGGCGACCGTGGCGGCTGACCGCCCGCAAGCCACCGATCATCACGAGCGGCCATACGAGGTAGAACTGCTCCTCCACCGCCAGCGACCAGAAGTGCCTCACGGGCGACGGTGCTACGAACTGCTCGAGGTAGCCCCCTTGGGCGAGAAGCCAGTAGTTCTCGATGTGTGCAACCGCGGCGAAGATCTCGCCGGGCAGCTCTGCCTGGCGGTCGGCGCCCCAGAGGTTCCAGAGGCCGGCCAGTGCGATCAGACCGAGAACCACCCACGCCGCGGCCCAGAGCCGACGTGCGCGGCGCTTCCAGAAACTCCGCAGGGCGATGGCCCCGCTACGGCGGTGTTCGGCGACCAGGAGGGTGGTGATCAGGTAGCCGGAAAGGACGAAGAAGACGTCCACACCAAGGAACCCGCCCGGAAGCAGGCTCGAGTCGATGTGGTAGACGACGACTGCTGCGACGGCGAGCGCCCGCATGCCATCGAGCGAGTCCACTCTCCTGGGTCGACGCTTGACCCGTGCAGCAGCCGTTGTGGCCAAGGCCCCCATACATCAATGACAGCGCGTCGGGCGCCAGAAGGCAACGTGAGAAAGCCCCAGGGCGGTATCACCCCGCCCGGTCAGGCGGCCGGTACCTCATCCATGAAGGCCGGTACCTCATCCATGAAGAGGTCGAACGCCCCGGACCCCACCCCGTCGCCCGGCAGGTGCCATCGCGCCGTGGCAGACAGGGGCTGGCCGAACGCGTCGCGGTCGACCACATCGACCCTGACCTTGGTCGCCAGTCCGACAGCACCGAACACGAACTCGGTCGCGACCGCGTGGTACGGGAACACCACGTTGTCCATGTCGCCGTGCGCCAGGTAGCCGGGTGGATCGGAGGGGTCGATCAGCCCGAGCGGTGCAAGACGGCTGACCAGTTCGGGGGCATTCGGGCCGAGCCAGGCGTTCATCATCACGGCCACATCCAACGCCGCGAGGTCCATTGGAGCTGCCATCGTCACCCAGGCGTCCGGGCGACCAGCCGACTCGAGCAACGGCTCGCCGGAGTTCCAGCCGAGGCCGATCATTGCGGCGAGCATGCCACCTGCGGAATGCCCGGCAAGCACGATTCGGGAGGTGTCGACGCCGTATGACTCGCCGTTGTCAGACACCCAGCGCATTGCTGCAGTGACGTCTTCGACGGCGGCCGGGTACATGTTGTCGAGACCCAGCTCCGACGTCGGAGTCTGGCCCGGATCGGGACCACCGCGACGAATGCGGAACTTCTTCGCCGCACTGTCCGAGTCCGCTTCGGTGGTGGTGGAAACAGCCGCGGACGTGGTCGTGGCTGGCTCAGTCGTGGTCGTGGTCGGCTCAGTCGTGGTCGTGGTCGGCTCAGTCGTGGTCGTCGTCGGCTCAGTCGTGGTCGTCGTGGTCGTGGTCGTGGGAGCCGGCGGTGGCAGATCCTTCGGGCGCAGCAGCCGGTAGTTCACCGAGACGACCGACCAGCCGCGCTCGAGTTGCGCCAGCACTGGACCAGCACTGTGGAACACACTCTTGTCACCGTGGAACAGGCCACCACCGTGCACCCACACGATGGTTCCCCGGCTACCCCCAGCTGTAGCCGGATAGATGTCCAGCAGTTGCGATCCGCCGCACTCGACGTCGACGATCCGGTCGGTACACCCCTCGTGCGGGCCATAGGCCACGTCGGTGAGCGACGGTGGTCCGGATAGCCGAGGTCCGAAACTCCCTGGCACGGGATCGCCGACCAGACATGAAGTCAATGACAGTGAGCAGGCCGCCAACACGGCCAGGGGTCGAAGCACGCTGCTGTCCTTGCCAATCCGTACGGCTCCACGATCTGTGGTGCCTGTACCGATCAACGACGCAAGTGCATCGCTGCTTGAGATCTATACGCGCCTAATCGAGTTGACCTGCGTCACATCCGCAAGCGGTCAGCGGTGCGCCCCGCCCGGCGCTGCGCTGTCATTCCTGGACGAGTTCGATCAAGGTGCCGAAAGCACCCTTCGGATGCACGAACGCGACGGTCGTGCCACGACTGCCGGGGCGGGGCTCCTTGTCGAGGGGAGTTGCGCCGGCGGCGACCATCGCCGCGAGCGCGGCGGCGCAGTCGTCCACGCGGTAGCCGATGTGGTGCATGCCCTCGCCCTTGCGCTCCAGAAACTTGGTGATCGGCGAGTCCTCGCGGGTGCCGGTGGTCAGCTGGATGTAGCTGTCGGCGACCTTCACCAGCGCCTCTTCCACGCCGTCGCTCTCCACGACCTCGCGGTGGGCGACCTCGGCGCCGAACGCCTCTGCGTAGAAGTCCACCGCAGCGTCGAGGTCGTTGACTGCGATTGCCACATGGTCGATCTCGGTGAGAATCATGGCCATGATTCTGCCCGCACCGTTGACCTCGGCTCGAATTCGGGCTCAGCGGGCCAGGCCCAGCGGGCCTCGGCGGAACCAGCCGGCCGCGCTGGTGTCCACACCTGGTGGCAGCCGGGCGAGCAGGCCCTTGTCGCTGGTGACGACATGGATCTCGGGCTCCGAGGCGTAGACGTCCTCGACGATCTCGACGATCAGATCGTCGGCGGCGTCAGGCTTGCGGCGAGGGGCGAAACGCACCTCGAGGTTGCCACCGGCCAGTACCTCGACCGAGTCCACGGGCTTGCCGTCGAAGGTGAGGATCACGCTGTCGTCGTGGGCGCGGCACCATTGGGCCACCTGCTGGGCGAGTCGGGTGGCGGCCGCCGGCGGGTCATTCCACCAGCCATCCGCGCCGGCACCCATCACGTTGTTGCCGTCGATCACCCAGAGCACGCTGCGATCTTGGCCTACTCGGCGGTTTCCGGCTCAACGGCACGCCGGTGTTGAGCACAAGCGGCGGCCCGACGGCGCTGGGCGGTACTCAGGCCATGCGGCGGAACAGGGTGATCTTGTCCTCCCCGATGCGCTCGCGCTTTTCGGGATCGGAGATGCCCTGGCCCTCCTCGGGGGCGAGACAGAGCACGCCGAGCTTGCCCTCGGCCTCGTTGCGGTGCATCGCCAAGGTGGCGTCGCCCACGTGCTCGAGGTCGAACACGTCGCTCATCACAGGCTGGATCGCGCCTTGGTCGATGAGGCGGTTCATCTCCCACGCCTCCTGGTAGTTCGCGAAGTGCGAACTGATGATGCTCTTGAGCTTCATCCAGAGGTGGCGGTTGTCGTACTCGATCATGTAGCCGGAGGTCGCCGCGCAAGTGACGATCTTGCCGCCCTTCTTCGCGATGAACACCGAGGCGCCCATGGTGGAGCGACCCGGGTGCTCGAACACGATGTCCGGATCCTCTCCGGTGAGCTCGCGAACCTTCTTGCCGAGGCGGCGCCATTCGCCCTCGTCCTGGGTGTGCTCATCGGACCAGAACTGGTAGCCCTCGGCACGGCGGTCGATCACGTTCTCACAGCCCATCGCCCGCAGCAGCTCGGCGCGCTTCTCGCTCGACACGACGCCGATCGGATTGCCGCCGCCGTTGAGCACGAGCTGGATGGCGTAGGCGCCGATGCCGCCGGTGGCACCCCACACGAACACGTTGTCGCCCTGCTTCATGCGCGCCGCGTGGTCACCCACGAGCATGCGGTACGAGGTGGAGGCGCACAGCGCGTTGACCGCCGACTCCTCCCAGCTCAGGTGGCTGGGCTTGGGCATCAGCTGGTTGGCCTTCACGATCGACAGGTCGGCGAGGCCGCCGTAGTTGGTCTCGAATCCCCAGATCCGCTGGTTGGCGGCGAGCATCGAGTCGTTGTGGGCCGATGGGTCCTGGTCGTCGACATGGTTGCAGTGCACGGTGACCCGGTCGCCGGGGGACCAGTTGCGCACTGCCGAGCCGCAGCGCAGCACCACGCCTGCGGAATCGGAGCCGACCACGTGGAAGTCCTGGGCGTGGCGTGCTCCCCAGATCGACTCGCGGCCGAGGCGATCGAGGAAACCGAAGGTTGGAAGCGGCTCGAAGATCGAGGTCCACACGGTGTTGAAGTTGATCGAGCTCGCCATGTTGGCGATCACGACCTCGTCGGGTGCCAACTCCGGCATCGGCACCTCGCCCACATGGAGGCTCTTGCGGGGGTCCTTGTCGGCGGACTCGTATCCCTCCCACATCTCCTGTTCGGAGCGCAGCACGTGCGCGGCCCGGTAGGCCTCGGGCAGCTCGATGTTGGCGATGTCGTCACCGGTCGCACCGGCGTTGATGGCGTCGAGGATCTCCTGCATGGGCGGCAAGCTACCGCCGGGTAACCACGCGACTCCACTCGACAAGGCCCGGATCCGGCCGACGGCGCCGCAGATGCCCAGTACGTCGGGCGCCGAACCGGGGTCAACTCCGGGAGTTGCCGGCGTACGACCTCGTGATTCGTGGCGGGGCCGTGGTGGATGGCAGGGCCCCACCACAGCCGGCGGAAGCGGCCGTGGCCGACGGCCGCGTGAACGAGGTCGGACAGTCGCTGGCGAAACACGGCGGCTCTTCAGTTGGGCCGCACCCCCTGCTCCCACCGGCTGTCCGCCAGTCGCAGGCCAGTGGTAGTTTGCCCCACGTGTTGCACTGGGGAGCAAGGGGCTGTGGAGACGTCGTGGCGCGACGGGCTTCGGCGCCGCGCTGAATTACTGAACGAACCATCAACGCCTCGGACGAGGCGCCGAGACCGGGGCAAGCGCTTCTTGATGCGCGCCCTGGCGGCGGCGGCTGGGGTGGTCATCGCTGTGGTGGGCGTACTTGGAGCGCTGTCGTGGTGGGCGCACACCGCCATGCCGCGAGAGCCCACCGCCCCGCTCAACTCCGAGGCATCAGGCGTTCCGATCACAACGGCAGCGGTCGTACACGCGGACATCGACGCAGCCGACGTCCGCGAGCCGGGCAATGCCGCTCTCGTCTTCACAGGCGGGCCCACTGCTGGATGGACGCCGCGGATCCTCGACGTGCTGGCAGAGTCGGGGGCCTCCGGCTCGTTCTTCTTCGAGGCAACCGCTGTCTCCCAACACCCGGATCTTGTCCAGCGGGCAGTTGCCGACGGCCACACCGTGGGCCTCACCGGCTTGCAGGGAGAGGACCTGGTACGCGGAGACAGCGCCGCCATCGGCCAGCGGGTGGACCGAGCCAACACGCTTCTCGCGGGCGTCACCGGATTTCGCACCCGACTGGTGCGACCGCTGGGATTGCTGACCACCGACGTCGCCGACGAGGAGGAGCAGGCCGTCGCTGAGGCCATCGGTGACTCGATGGTGGTGGTATCGGCCGACAGGTCCAGTCGCGCTCCCTCATTCGCATCTCGCACTGCCGACCTCATCCTCGACGCCCAGCCGCCCGGAGGGCCCGGGGCCGTCATCGAGTTCAGCGCCCCCGCCGACTCGAGGGCCGAGTCCGTCGAACAGTCGGTCGGTGCCCTGAGGATCTTCCTGCCCTGGTTGGCCCAGCACGAGTGGACGGTGGTGCCACTGGCCGACTTCATCGACGACGAAGTCGTGCCGGCGGTGACGGTGCCGGCGCCGGGCGCCACTGTGCGGGCCGGGCAGGTGCTCGGCACGCTGGCTTCGGCCGGCTCGCACACCGAGTGGCTCGTGTCCAACATGTCGGTGATCCTGGGAGTGACCACACTCGCGCTGACCGCCGTTGCGCTGTTCGGCGTGTGGCACTTCATTCGCCGCCGGAACCCAACGCAATGGGCACACGAGCCCGATGCGGTTTCGGTGGTCATACCTTGCCGCAACGAAGAGGCCACGATTGCCTCCACGCTCGCTGCAGTCGCCGCCGCAGCACGCACCAAACCGCAGGTGATCGTTGTCGACGACGGCTCCACCGATGCCACTGCCGAGGTGGCCCGCCAGGCGGGAGGACCCGGCGTCGAGGTCATCAGCACCCTTCCCGCAGGCAAGGCGGCCGCGCTCAACACCGGCGTGCGGCAGGCGCGACATGGCCTGATCGTCACCATCGATGCGGACACGCTCCCGCAGCCGGCCGCGATCGACATGATCACCGAAGCCATGCAGGACCCGACGGTTGGCGCCGTGTCGGGAGCCATCCAGATGGTGCGGCCCCGGGGCCTCATCGGGCGCTTCCAGGCCATGGAGTTCGCGGTCGCCAACGGCGTGTTCAGACGGTCACTGTCATCGGTGGGCGCACAGGTCTGTGTGCCCGGGGCGTTCGGCGTGTTTCGGCGCACTGCGCTGTCCGACATCGGCGGGTTCAGTGACCGCACCGTGGCGGAGGACACCGACGCCACCGTGGCGATCCAGCGGGCCGGCTGGAAGGTCGGTTTCGAGCCCGGGGCACGGGCGTTGACCGTCGGGCCGGCCAACCTCCGCCAGTTCTGGCACCAGCGCATCCGCTGGAGCGGTGGGGTCCTTCAGGTGGCCAACGGGCTCGCCCTGCGCACCGAGGCCACCCCACGTCCGCGCGCCTCACTGGCCACAGCGCTGATGGCCCACTTCGCGATGGTTGCCGCCTTCTCCATGCCGGCCGACATCATGTTGCTGGCGGGGATCGTCTTCGGGTTCAGCAACCTCGCCCACCCGCTGGTGCTGGTGGCGGTCGCCTGCCAGTTGGTGTTGCTGGCCGTCGCGATGTCGGCAGACGACCTGCACCGTCGCCACCTGTTGCTGGCGCCGCTCTACTGGTTGCTGTACCGCCCGCTGCTGTACCTCGTGGTCGTGCGGAGCCTGATGATGCTTGCGGTGCGCGATCGGTTCAGATGGTCTCCGCAATCGAGGGCCCGCCCACCGTCGGTAGGGCTCGCGGGTGCTGCAAAGGCGGCGCGATGAGCCCGGGAGTGAACGAGCCGAGACGGGTCCGGTTCCTGGACCTCGGGCTGCTGTGTGGTGTGGCATTGGCCGCAGCGCTGGTCTGGTCGCTGCTCGGTGGTGTGCTCGGAGGCGGCGGCACCTCCCTTTCCGCGCTGGAGACCACAACGACCGCCGAACCTCAGCCGGCGCGCCGTGCCATCACGACAAGCACCACCTCAAGCACATCGACCACCTCCACCACGACGACGACCCCGCCAAGGCCCGCCTGGCCGCTGACCGCACTCACGGCGACCGACGTCGACCCGATCCACAACCATGCAGTGGCCGTGAAGTTCGACGCCCACCCCTCGGTGCGCTCCTACGACGGTGTCGAGCGGGCCGATCTCGTGTTCGAGGAACTCGTCGAGGGTGGCCTCACCCGATTCGTGGGGGTGTTCCACTCCTCGGTGCCCGAGCGGGCTGGGCCGGTCAGGTCGATCCGCACGAGCGACTTCAACCTGCTCGCCAATCTGGGACGCCCGCTGGTCGGGTTCTCCGGCGGCAACGACCTCACACTCCAGGCGCTCTATGCGACCGACCTGGTCCCCGCACCGCCGGTTGGCTGGGCGGCGCGCTACTACAGCCGATCCTCGAAGCGACGCGCTCCCCACGACCTCGAGGTCCAGCTGGCCGGGCTGAGCGAAGCATCCACGATCGAGGAGCCGGCGCAGTCGCCGTTCGCCCGTGGACCGCTGACCGCAGCCGGTGTGCCGGTCGACGCCGTCGACATCCCGTTCAGCAACATGACCTCGCTGACGATGCGATGGGACCCAGAGCGCGGTGAGTGGATCCGCCACGACCGCCGCGGGCTTCTCACCGACCCGGCCGGGCTGCCGCTCGGTTGGACCAACGTGTTGATCCTGCGCACCGTCTACGGCCGCAGCCCATATGACCACCGGTCTCCCGAAGTGCAGTCCGTCGGTCAGGGAACCGGGCTGCTGCTGCACGGAGGTACCGCAACGCCGTTCAACTGGTCGCGGCCGGCACCGACGTCGCCCTACGAGCTGACGGGGATCGACGGAGCCGAGGTGAACATTCCTCCCGGTCGCACCCTGGTGGAGCTCGAGCCGAGCCGCTGAGCGTCCACCTTCGACAGGCGCCTGTCAGCGGTCGCCGAGAGTGGCGACCAGAATCGCCTTGACCGTGTGCAGCCGGTTCTCCGCCTGGTCGAACACGATGCTCGCCGGCGACTCGAACACTTCATCGGTCACCTCGAGGCCACCGGTCATGTCGGTGGCGGCCATGGTCTCTGCTCCGACGACTGTGTTGGAGTCGTGGTAGGCGGGCAGGCAGTGCATGAAGCGGACATCGGCGTTGCCGGAGCTGGCGAGCAGCGCGGCATTGACCTGGTAAGGGCGCAGCGTCTCGACGCGGTCGACCCACACCGACTTGTCCTCCCCCATCGAGACCCACACGTCGGCGTGCACGAAGTCGACTCCGGCGACTGCTGCTTCGGGGTCATCGGTGACCGTGACGGTCGCTCCGGTGCGGCCTGCGATCTCGGTGGCAATCGCGACCACGTCATCGGGTGGGGACAGCGCAGCGGGCCCACACAGCCGCACATCGGAGCCCATGAGCGCTCCCATGACGAGCAACGACCGCCCCATGTTGAATCGGCAGTCACCCACGAACGCATACGACAGTTCGTCGTAAGGCTTGCCGCCGTGCTCATGCATGGTGAGGAAGTCAGCCAGCATCTGGGTGGGGTGCCACTCGTCGGTCAGCCCGTTGTAGACCGGCACTCCGGCGTGGCGGGCCAGCTCCTCGATGTCGGCCTGGCGCTCACCGCGATACTGGATGGCGTCGTACATCCGACCGAGCACCCGGGCCGTGTCGGCTATCGACTCCTTGTGGCCGACCTGTGATCCGGAAGGGTCCATGTAGGTGACATGCCCGCCCTGGTCGTGGACTGCCACCTCGAATGCCGCCCTGGTTCGTGTGGAGGTCTTCTCGAAGATGAGGGCCACGTTGCGACCCACGAGCTGCTGCACTTCGGTGCCGGCGGCCTTGGCGGCCTTCAGCTCGCCGGCGAGGTCGAGCAGCGCGCGCAGCTCTGCCGGCTCGAAGTCGATCTCCTTGAGGAAGTGGCGGTTGAGCATGGAACCCATCACGCAATCATCATCCCCCGAAAGGCCCACACGCCTCCCATTTGCGCTGCGATTGCCACAAGCCGGCGGAATCAACCGGCGGTACGATCGCGGGACCCGGCCGCCGATCACCGGCCGGGTGGACAGGATGACCGCACCCACCCTCCGCACCGAGCGGCTGCTGTTGCGCCCCTGGCGCGACGCCGACCTGGATCCGTTCGCCGCGCTCAACGCGGATCCCCAAGTGATGAAGTACTTCCCGCGCACGCTCAGCAGGGCCGAGTCGAATGCATTCGTGAAGCGCATCACTGAGCAGTTCGACGAGGCCGGTTGGGGGCTGTGGGCGGTGGACGTTACAGATGGACAGGGGTTCATCGGCTTCGTCGGTCTGTGGCCCGCCGACTTCCTCCAGCCGGGCACGGTCGAAGTCGGCTGGCGGCTGGCGGCTGGCTCATGGGGTCGCGGCTATGCCCCCGAGGCGGCCACCATGGCGCTGCGCTTCGGCTTCGAGCAGTTCTCGATGCCCGAGGTCGTGTCCTTCACCAGCCGAGGCAACACCGCCTCGCAGCGTGTGATGGAGAAGATCGGCCTGCGCCGCCAGCCCGCACGCGACTTCGATCACCCCAACGTCGACGCGCAGGAGTGCGCACACCTGGTGCACCACCTCTTCCACGGACTGACGCGTCGCGAGTGGATCATGCTCGGCCAGTCGCACAGTGCTCGTACCCCTGGGGAGCCCTAGCCTTCGGCCGATGCTGGAACGCTCCTGGGAGCTCGCCAAACGCCTGGCCGCCGCTGTGGCGCTGGGTGTCGGCTCCGTCTTCGGGCACAAGGCCGACCCCACCGAGCACTGGTCCTCCACCCCCAAACCCCAGCTGCTGGCCGAGGCCGACGACGACGACTCCGGTGACCCTCGCACTGGTGGCTCCTGACGGGGTCGCGGTAACGTCGACGAACCGCAGGCGGGCCACGGGCACGCCTGAACCCAATCGAACAAGGGGAATCAAATGGCTGGCTCAGTGATCATCGGGGGCGCACGTACCCCAATCGGCAAGCTCTCCGGCAGCCTCGCCGGCTTCGCGGCCACCGACCTCGGCGGCTTCGCCATCAAGGGTGCTCTCGACCGCGCGGGCATCTCGGCCGACGACGTCGACTACGTGTTCATGGGCCATGTGCTGCAGGCCGGTACCGGTCAGATCACGGCCCGCCAGGCCGCGGTCAACGCCGGCATCGGCATGGACGTCCCGGCGATGACCGTCAACAAGGTCTGCCTGTCCGGCATGAACGCCATCCACCTCGCCGACCTGATCATCAACGCCGGCATCGCCGATGTTGTCGTGGCCGGCGGCATGGAGTCGATGACCAACGCTCCGTACCTGCTTCCCGACGCCCGTGCGGGCATGCGGATGGGCGACAAGTCCGTGGTCGACTCGATGATGTACGACGGCCTCTTCTGCGCCTTCGACCAGTGCGCAATGGGTGCCGGCACCGAGAAGTACGCCGCTTCTCTCGGCCTGCCCCGTGACATCCAGGACCAGGTGGCGGCCGACTCCCACGAGCGGGCAGCCCGTGCCCAGAAGGACGGTTTCTTCGACGACGAGATCATCACCGTCGAGATCCCCCAGCGCAAGGGCGACCCGGTCGAGTTCACCGAAGACGAGGGCGTGCGCGGTGGCACCACCGCCGAGTCGCTCGGTGGCCTGCGCCCGGCGTTCGACAAGGCCGGCAACATCACCGCCGGCAACGCCTCGCAGATCTCAGATGGAGGCGCGGCCGTGATCGTGGCCTCCAAGGACGCAGCGGACCGCCTCGGCGCAACGCCCATCGCCGAGATCCTCGCATCCGGTGAGGTCGCCGGGCCCGACGCGTCGCTGCTCACCCAGCCGAGCCGGGCCATCAACAAGGCCCTCGCCAGCGCAGGCATGTCGCTCGGCGACATCGACCTCTTCGAGCTCAACGAGGCCTTCGCAGCAGTTGGCATCGCCTCGATGCAGGACCTCGGCATCGAGAGCGACGTCGTCAATGTCAACGGTGGCGCCATCGCCAAGGGCCACCCTCTCGGTGCTTCCGGCACCCGGGTGACCTTCACGCTCATCAACGAGCTGCGCCGTCGCGGCGGTGGCACCGGCGCTGCCGCCCTGTGCGGTGGTGGCGGCCAGGGTGAGGCCCTGATCGTCAAGGCCCTCTGATCGTCAAGGCCCTCTGATCGATCCTTCCTCCTGATGAGTTGCTCTGCTCGAGCTGAATCACCCCACGGGTGATTCAGCTCGAACGAAACCAACGAACGAACCGACCCTCGGCCTCCGGTCGGGGGTCGGTCGCGTCGGGCGGTCAGTCAGACGGGGCGGGCTCCGCCTGCTCGCCCACTACCCGGCGGCCCTCGAGAGCCCGGCCGAGGGTGAGCTCATCCGCGTACTCGAGGTCGCCACCTACGGGCAGACCACTGGCGATCCGGCTGACGGTCAGGCCGGGCATGCTGAGCACACGACTCAGGTAGAGCGCCGTGGCCTCGCCCTCGAGGTTGGGGTTGGTGCAGATGATCACCTCGGTGATCCCCTCAGACTCGATGCGAGCCAGCAGCTCGCGGATCCGCAACTGCTCCGGCCCGATGCCCTGCAGGTGGTCGATCGCGCCGCCAAGTACGTGGTACCGCCCCTTGAACTCCCGCGTGCGCTCCACCGCGATGACGTCGCGGGGCTCCTCGACCACACACACCACGTGTGAGTCGCGGCGGTCATCCGAACAGACCGGGCACAGTTCGCCTTCGCTCAGGTTGAAGCAACGGGTGCAGAAACCGACCTTCTCCTTGGCGCCCACGATCGCCTCGGCAAGGCGCCGCGTCTCCTCCGCGTCGGACTTGAGCAAGTGGTAGGCGATGCGCTGCGCCGACTTGGGGCCGATGCCGGGCAAGCGGCCGAGCGCGTCGATCAGGTCCTGGACCGAGGAAGCCTGTGCGGTCGACATGTGGGCTCAGCCTCCCCCGAGCAGGTCGCCGAGGCCGCCGCCGAGACCACCAAGGCCGCCGAGCGGATCAGACTGCGCCTGGAGCTCGGCAACGTCGTCGTGGGCGTCCTTCCATGCTGCCAGCACGAGATCCTCGAGGATCGTGGGGTCGTCGGGGTCGAACGCGGCCGGGTCGATACTCAGCCCAACCAGGTGCAGGTGGCCATTCAGAGTGACCTTCACCAGCTCACCACCTGCCGACCCCTCCACCCGGGCCTCGGCCAGCTGGGACTGTGCCTCGCCCATCTTGGAGGTCATGTCCTGGGCCATCTCCATCATGGCGCCGAGGTCGAGGCCACCGCTGCCGCCCCCGAGGGCCGCCAGTGGATCCGCAGCATCGGCTCCGCCTTCGCCGACCAACTCGCCCTCAACCACCTCTGGCAACTTGTCGTCGTCTGCCGATCCGCTCATGTGTTCGTGTCCTCCGTATCGATCAGCTGCGCACCGGGAAACGCTGCTGTGACCTTGTCGACGCTGTTGGTTGCCACGTCTGCGTCTTCGAGCTGATCGACCTGTGCGATCAGCTCGACTTCGTCCTCGGCCTCGGCCGCCACCGGGGCCTCGGCGGGTGAGGCCTCTGCTGACCGGCTTGCTTCGGGTTCCGCCGGCGCGGCCTGCCCTGGCTCTGGTGCCGCCGGCTTCGCAGCTTCAGGCGGCGGCTCGGCGCCACGCCCGGTGCGGCGTGCCGAGTCGGCCTCTGCAACCGACGGCGCTGGATCGCCCTGGTGGGATCCAGCCCCGGCAGCAGGGTCCGCATGGGACGAGGCTGCGGGGCCGGCACCGCCTGCGTATGCGTCGGCGTCGGCCTCGGTCACCAGGCGCAGCGGCACAGGAGATCCGAAACGGTCAGCGAGCATCTGCTCCACCTGCGCGCGGTACTTCTCGGCGCGGTCGCGGGTGGGCGCGTTATCCAGGGAGAACACGGCGACTCCGTCGGCAACCGCCACGAAGCGCCCAGCGGAGTAGATCGCCTTGGCCACTCCCTTGAGCTGTGGCACCACCGCATCGCCGAACGCCATCACGATCGCATCGCGGTCGGGCATGGAACCGGCCCGAGCCGGATCGGCCTGTGGCTGGGGTGCGGCTGCTGGCTCGGGTCCTTGCAGTTGCGCAGCGTCGGGTTGCCGAGCCGGTTGCTGCGGCTGGGACGGCTCCCGGGCGGCCCGCTGGCTATCGGCCGGCTGCTCCTGTCGCGGAGTTGCAGCCTTGGGCGCACCACCGCGCCTTCGCGGCGGCGGAGGCGGAGGAGCCGACCGTCGCGGTGCCCGGGCACCCTTGGACGCCTGGGGCGCACCCTGCTCACTCGTCGGCGCGGGAGCCTCTGCGGGCGCGGGAGCCTCTGCGGGCTCCGGAGCCCTGCCGCGCTCAGCCGCGCGCTGGGGCTGGGGAGCAGGGGCCGCCCGCTTCGGCTCATCCGGCGTCGGCTCGGCGGTGCTGCCACCTCCCTTGCGGAGTTTCGCCTCGATGCGGTCGAGCCGCGAACGGATGCCGTCGAGATCGGTCGACGAGGGCGCCTCGCCTGTCGGCGCAGAGGAAGCCGCCGTGTCCGTGGCGACAGTGCTGCCGGCGGTCAGGTGCACCAGTGCGACCTCGAGCGGTACGCGGGGGTCGGCTGCGTTGCGCATGTCGACCAGCGCCTGCCCGACGAGTTCCATCGCCGTGGTGAGGCCCTTGGTGCCGACCTCGCCGGCCCACCGACCCAGCCGCTCGCGGTCGGTGTCGACCAGGTGCGGTGTGTCGACCTCGAGCGACAACAGGAACGCATCGCGCAGCGCACCCAGGAACGCCTCACCCAGCACCCGCGGGTCGTGACCCTGCGCCAGGGCGTCGGCCACTGCCATGATCGCGACCCCCGCGTCCGAGGCCGCCAACGCCTCGAACAGCTGCTCCACCGGCTCGGAACGCACCAGCACTCCCCCGGCGGCGACTATCTGGTCGAGGGCCGAAAGCGTGTCGCGAACCGAGCCACGGCCCTGGCGAACGGAGTGGGCGACCGCTTCGTCGTCGATGTCCAGCCCGGCGTCGGCCGCGACCCAGCGCACGTGGTCGGCGAGCTCCTCGGCGGACAGCAGGTTGAATTCGAAGTGCTGGGTGCGGCTGCGGATCGTGGGCAGCACCTTCTGCGGGTCGGTCGTGGCCAGCACGAACCGCACGTGGTCAGGCGGCTCCTCGAGTGTCTTCAGCAGTGCGTTGGAGGCTGCTGCGGTGAGCATGTGGACCTCGTCGAGGATGTACACCTTGGTGCGCCCGGGCGAGCTGACCGCCGAACGCTCCACCAGGTCGCGCACCGCATCGACACCGTTGTTGGAAGCAGCGTCGAGCTCGAACAGGTCGAAGCTGCGGCCGCTCTCTATCGCCTCGCACGACTCGCACTCACAACACGGCTCGCCGTCGCTGAGGTTGGTGCAGTTGAGCGCCTTCGCGAGGATCCTCGCGGTCGAGGTCTTGCCCGTGCCGCGCGGACCCGAGAACAGGTAGGCGTGACCCTCGGACTCCTGTGCCACTGCGTTGCGCAGGGCCCGCACCACGTGCTCCTGGCCCTTGATCTCCGCGAAACGGCGGGGGCGGTAACGGCGGTAGAGCGATTGCTGGGCCACGGGTGCCGATCCTACGCACCCTCCTCGACGGTGTCCGCCGCGATGGGAACGACCACGCCCTCGGGAGGCGGCCAGGCGATCTGCGGCACCCCGCAGGATCCGCTGAGAGCTGCTGCCTTCCGGCCCTGACCCGGTTCACGGTCTGTGGTTGCACAGGACCCGGCCGCCACCCGAGGGCGCGATCGGAGGCCATACGATACCTTGTCCTGCGCCGAGTTGTCCCAACGAGATGTGCTCGGCCACAGTGGACAACTGCCGGAGCAACAGCTCCGGAAGCACCAGGAGAGGTGCGAGAGCGGCCGAATCGGAACGCTTGGAAAGCGTTTGTGGCGGTAACGTCACCGTGGGTTCGAATCCCACCCTCTCCGCCACCGGGTCCCACCTCTGGACGCCACCGACGCTGCCACCGCCGACAACAGGGTCGGGGCGCCTCGAAAGGCCGGATCCTTGTGGTTCCCTGCGGCCCCTTCGCAGAGACCGACGAGGTTCGACAGCGAGCGATCACACCTGCAGCGCCGACGGGCCTCGGTCAGTCCTCGGTCTTGCGGCGGCTGATGCTCACCGCGGAGGTGCGCCCCACTCCCTTGAGCTCGAACACGCGGGCCACCCGTCGCACCACGAGGTCGTCGCGGCCCTCGAGGGCCGCGACGTCGTCCTTGGGCAGCACCACCTTGCCCTTGCGTGCCACGTCGGTGAGCCGCTTGGCGAGGTTGACGGTGTGGCCGAACACGTCGCCGGCGATCGAGACCATCGGCCCTGCAGCTATGCCGGTGTGCAACGCCACCTTGGGCTCGGCATCGGCCATGCGCCGGGCGACCTCGAGTGCCACGTCCACCGCAGCCGGGACGTCGTCGACCACGAAGAAGGCCTCGTCGCCGATGAACTTCACGACCCGCCCGCCGTGGTGTGACACCACGTCGACAGCCTCGGACTCGAAGCGCTCGATGACCTCCGCAAGCACGTCGGCATCGACCCGCTTCGACATCTGGGAGAACCCCGAGATGTCGATGAAGCCGACAGCGGCCGTGGACTCGTCGGGGTCGGCACCGATCCAGCGACCGAGGGACGCGAACATGTGTCGACGCCACACATAGGTCATCGCCTGTTCGAACAGCTCGAGCAGGACCTCGGAGTCCGATGAGTTGAGCGCGGCAGCGCGCTCGGCAGGCGAGTCGAGGGACCCCACGGAGCCCATCTGCACGAGCATGTCCTCGAGCACCTCGGTCTGAGCTTCTGCGATTCGCGAGAAGCTGCCACCGAGCAGCCGCGCCAGGCGGAAGACGTGCTCCGAGGCACTGGCGCCCGGCGCCTCGAGGTCGTCATCGCCGTCGTCGCTGTCGTCGCCGTCGCCGTCGCCGTCCAGGCCGAGCACGACGCGCAGCGCGCGCACCATCGCCAGGTCGTCGTTGCCGAAGGCGACCACGCCGTCTGGCACCTCGACCAGGCCCATCGCCCGCCACCACTGCCGGGTGTCGACTCCCTCCAGACCGGCCTTTCGCAGCAAGGTCTCACGGTCGTACCGAGCTCGTGCCAGCCCGATGTTGTCTGCGAGCTCCGCCACCCTGCGCACCTCCGCCGTCGGCGGATCCACCACGTCGGCGTCGGATCCCTCGGGCAGCACGTCCATCTCGATGGGCTGGTCGGCTGCGTCCCCAGTTGCTCGCTGGGATCCGGGGTCGTCGGGCGAGCTCACGACACAAGCTTGCCCGCTGGCACGGCGTTGCGCGCCGCTGTTGTCAACCTGCGTTGCCGGACGCTGCGGCTCGGCGCGCAATGATGGGGGTGCGGAGGACCGGTGGCACACACTCTCGAAGGCGACCCCAATCACGACGAGTGGATGCAGCAGGCCCTCGCGCTCGCCGCCACGGCCGGTGCTCTGGGCGAAGTCCCGATCGGGGCGGTCGTGGTGCAGGACAGCCCGGGCGGATCCGCTTCGGTGGTCGCCGCCCGTCACAACGAGCGCGAGGCCAGCGGCGATCCGACCGCCCATGCGGAGGTTCTGGCGCTGCGTGATGCTGCTGATGTCCTCGGTCGTTGGCGGCTCGATGATTGTGTGCTCGTCGTCACCCTCGAGCCCTGCCCGATGTGTGCCGGTGCCCTCTGGGCGTCGCGCATCGCGGGGGTGGTTTGGGGCGCTGCCAACGACGACGCCGGCGCCCTCGGATCGCTCTACCACCTGGGCCAGGACCCGAGGCTCAACCACGAGTTCCCCACCCGCGGCGGCGTGGCTGCAGAGCAGTGCGCCGCGCAGCTCTCGGAGTTCTTCGCGTCCCGGCGCTGAGCCGGCGCCACGGGGCACCTCCGGATGGCCCCGGCCCCGCTGCGACCGCTACCGTCGTTGGCGGAGAGTTGCCAGAGCGGACGAATGGGACGGTCTCGAAAACCGTTGAGGTCGCAAGGCCTCCGAGGGTTCGAATCCCTCACTCTCCGCCACCCGTGAGAGCACGAAGCTCGTGCGAACCCCGTCGCCTGCACCAGGCGGCGGGGTTCTTCGTGTCTGCGGGAAGTGGGCCGTGGGGGCGCTCGTAGCGGTGTGGAGCTGACCGCGTTGACGCCTCGAAACCACCGCCGTAGCTTGGCGAAACCTGGGCGGGTGCGGAGTTCATTCCAGATACGAGGTTGGCGGTGGGGTCGATGAGGACACTCATGAGACGGTGGGTCTGTGCGGCCATGGGGGTCGCGCTGGTCGGGGCAGCGTGCACCTCTGGTGGCGCCCCCGGTGGCTCGGGTCAGTTCGTGCTCCGCGATACGAGCCAGATCGTGCTCGACGAGGAGCGGAGCTACAACGCGTTCGAATTGACTTCGGAGCTCGACTACTACGTCAACAACGCCTACGAGTGCGGACTGTCGGGCAATTACTCGTTCTTCGTGATGAATCCGGCCGGCGCACCGGATGCAAACGCTCCCCTGTGGGTGTATCTCCATGGCGGCGGCGTCGGCTACTACGGCGATGAGGGCGACTATGTCGCGCTCACCTTCCAGGACGAGAACGCGTGGAACCATCAGGAGTCCTTCGACGCTCTGATCGGAATCGTCGAGGAGCGGGTATTCGCCGGCGACGGCCAGCCCGAGGACCAAACGCTGGTTCGTCGAATCGAGGACGGGTATCGAGTGCTTGTCGTGAGCTACTGCGACCACGACCAGTACTCCGGCCTCGGCACTAGCTACACCAACCATCCGACCAACCCGAACGCGCAAGTAAACGGCCTGCAGGCGACCATGGCGGCGATCGACTACGTAGCGGCAAACTATCCGACCACCCAGGTGTGGGCACACGGCACCAGCGCCGGCTCCACGGGCGTGTGGTCGCTTGCCAGTAGCTACGGCCAGGAGGGCACTGCCCTGACCGGGGTCGTCGCCGACTCAACCATCATGTCCCCCCGACTGGTCGATCTCATCGACGCTCTCAAGGGAACACCCGGCTTCCCGTTCGGCGCCGAGTTCGAGACGCAAGGAGTTACCGACAAGATCGGGTACTTCGCCGATCCCCAGAGCCCGTCATTGCCCGAGGCCCAGATCGCCAACCAGGATTTTCGTTCGGTGCCGGTGTTCTTCGTGTACGGCCTCATGGATGTGTTCTGTGGTGGCGACATGGCTCCGATACCCGAAGCCTCTGCCGCGGGACTGACCAACTGCGAGTACTTCTTCGCTGACCTCGAAGCAGCGGTGGACTCCCAGGTCGATTCACCACACGAGGTTCACGCACTGAATGAGGGCCACGTCCCGACGCTGGACCCCGGAACCGCCAACGACCTTGTCGATGACTTCATCGACAGGGTTCTCGCAACCAACCCGCCGAACTTCGGCTCGCTCAACGGTTGACCGAGGGCAGCCAGGCAGAGGGTTCGAAGCCCGTGCCCATGCGCCGGACCGCCGCTGAGGTCTCAGGCATCCCGAGTACCCCACGAGCTTCTCGAGGAACCGGACCCACCAGCGAGTCCGATCGGACCCGTCTCCGTCCCGGTGGCGGGGATCGCCGATGTGGGTGCGTTGTGCGGCGGACATGGCCGGCAGGAATCCCGTCCTGATGGAGGCGATGGGCCGGCTACAGAACGTCGCCCGCGATGAGGGCGACGGTGATCGCCGCGACGACGAGCCGGTACCAGCCGAAGATTGCGAGACTGTTCGTCTCGAGGTAGCGGATCATCCACTTGATCGCCACCACGGCGGACAGGAACGCGAACAACAGCCCGATCAACGGGTCGATCACTCCGAACTGCTCGAACAGGTCGCCGCCGTCACGCAACAGTGAGTAGACGGTGGCGGCGGTCAGGGTCACGAAGCCGAGGATGAAGCTGAACTCGACCGCAGCCGCCATGCCGACACCGGCCAGCAGCGCTCCGAGGATCGTGGCGAGTGAACGGCTGGTTCCCGGCCACAGCGCGGCCACCTGGGCGATGCCGATGATCAGCGCCTGGCGATAGGTGATGTCGAGCACCGGGTCGTGGTCGCCTTCGACCTTCTCGCCGCGCCTCGGGATCAATCCCGCCCACTCGAGACCGAGGATCAGCAGGCCACCCACCACCCAGGCACCCACGATCGGCCAGGGCCCGAACAGCTTGTCCTCAATCGCATCATCGAACAGGAAGCCGATCCCCGCCGCCGGCACGAAGGCGATGATCGTGACGAGGAGCAGGTGGCGGCCGGGCTCGCTGCGGCCGAACAGGCCCAGGACCATGTCGCGGAAGCGCTTCCAGAAAAGCCCCGCCACCGCGGCGATGGCACCGAACTGGATGGCGATCGCGTAGGTGTTGGCCGCGGCCTGGTCGGCCTCGGTCTCCCCGAGACCCAGCAACTGCGACACCACCAGCAGGTGACCGGTCGAGGAAACGGGGATGTACTCGGTGAGGCCCTCGACCGTGCCGAGGATCGCGGCCTTCCACCACGTCATCGCCGACTCGGCCGTGGTCTGGACCACCGCGGTCGCGTCGCGCACCGCTGCGCCCACCGGACCCGGCAGCGCCCACATCGCCGCCAGGATCAGCGACAGCAGACCGAACAGGCGAACCACGGCGGTCGACGCCACCGGCAGCGGTCCGGCCAACATGGGCCCCGAACCGCTGCGGCGGTGTCCGCGCGGCCTCAGAAGGGTCGAGCGACTTGTCGGCCGGTGGCGTGTGGCAGCGGTCACCGAGCCATCATGCCCGGCGGGTGGCGTCAACCCCACAACCCTGCGCACCGGTACCGTCGCGGACTGTGTCCATGACGATGATGAGAATGATCCACCAGGATCCCTCCAAGGCCGAGGGTGCAACCCTCGACCGGGGCCTGGTCCGACGGGTGGCCTCGTGGGCCGCCCCATACAAGGCCCAGCTGATCGGCTTCCTGATCGCGATCGTGGCCGCGTCGTTGCTCGCACTCGTGCCGCCACTGGTGTTCAAGACGATCATCGACGAAACCCTGCCCAACGGCGACTCGAACCAGCTCGCATGGCTGTCACTGGCCGTGGTGGGTGCGGCAGTCGTGGCGATGGTGGCCTCGCTGCTCGAGCGACTGTGGTCGGCACGCATCGGCGAAGGCCTCATCTATGACCTGCGCGTCGCGCTGTTCGACCACGTGCAGCGCATGCCGATCCAGTTCTTCACCCGCTCGCAGACCGGGGCGCTCGTGAGCCGACTCAACAATGACGTGATCGGCGCCCAGCGCGCCGTGACAGGCACACTCGGCACGGTCGCATCCAACGTGGTCACGCTGGTCACCACACTCGTTGCGATGATCGCCCTCGACTGGCGGGTCACGATCATCTCGGTGCTGTTGTTGCCGGTGTTCCTCATTCCGGCCAAGCGAGTGGGCAAGCGGCTGCAGAAGTACACCCGGCGCGGCATGGAGCTCAACGCCGAGATGAACGCCCAGATGACCGAACGGTTCGGCGTGGCCGGCGCCCTGCTCGTGAAGCTGTTCGGCCGCCACACCGAGGAGACCGACACGTTCTCCGGCCGTGCAGGTGGCGTGCGCGACGTGGGGGTGAAGTCAGCCTTGCTGACCCGGGTGTTCATGGCTTCCATGACCCTCGTGGGCGCGATCGGCGTGGCGGCGGTCTACTTCATCGGCGGCCGCCAGGTGATCTCCGGGGCGATCACCGCCGGATCGCTCGTGGCCCTCGCGACTCTGGTGGTGCGCATCTACGAGCCCCTGGTGAGCCTCACCAACGCCCGGGTGGACGTGATGAGTGCCTTCGTGAGCTTCGAGCGCGTGTTCGAGGTGCTCGATGCCCCCAACCCGATCGTCGACCCCGACGACCCGGTGGCCCTCGACGCCGTGCGGGGCGACGTGCAGCTGCGCGACGTGACCTTTGCATACCCCTCCGGCAGCGAGTCCTCGGTCGAGAGCCTCGAGACCGGCCCGGTCGAACGCGAACTACCCGGCGGACCGCCGATCGTTCTGCACGACGTATCGATCGACATCCCCGCCGGCAGCACGGTCGCCCTCGTCGGCCCCTCAGGAGCAGGCAAGTCCACAGTCGCCTCGCTGATCCCGCGTCTGTACGACGTGGTTTCTGGCAGCGTGACCGTGGATGGCCACGACGTGCGGGAAGTGAGCCTGGCCGACCTCCGCCGCAACATCGGTGTGGTCGCCCAGGACCCGCACCTGTTCCACGCCACCGTGCGCGAGAACCTGCTCTACGCCCGACCGGACGCCACCGATGACGAACTGCGCGACGCATGCGCAGCGGCGCGCATCCTCGACGTCGTCCAGGCCCTGCCGGACGGGTTCGACACGATGGTCGGCGAACGCGGCTACCGGCTGTCCGGTGGTGAGAAGCAGCGCCTCGCAATCGCCCGGATGCTGCTCAAGGATCCGTGCGTCGTGGTGCTCGACGAGGCAACCTCGAGTCTCGACGCCGAGAACGAACAGGCGATCCAGCAGGCGCTCGCCCAGGCCCTCGAGGGGCGCACGGCGGTGGTGATCGCCCACCGCCTGTCCACCATCACCGGCGCCGACTCGATCGTGGTCCTCGATGACGGGCGCGTCGTGCAGACCGGCACCCACCACGAACTCCTGTCGGCCGGCGGCCTCTACGCCGAGCTGTACCGCACCCTCGTCGCCGAGGAATCCTGACCGCACGGTGCTGGGGGTTGCGCCGGTAGTCTGTTGCGGACCGGGCTTCGAGAGGCCCGTTGAACAGGAGCTGAAGTGCACGCGCTGATCGCAACAGACGGATCCGAGGTTTCAATCGACGCCGCCCGCAAGGGCGTGGCGCTGCTGAACCCCGACAAGGTGACGCTGCTCACTGTGGCCGACACCTCGATAGCGGACGACTCGGGAGCGGGCGGGTTCGAAGGCAACCTGCTGTCGCCCGAGGAGTCTGAGCGGGCACGCGACGCGATCCTCAGCGAGGGTTCGACCGAGCTGGCAGACACGGCAGCCGCCCTCGGGCTCGACAAGTCCGTCGTCGACACCAAGGTCGTCGAAGGCAGCTCCGGGCAGATGATCATCCACGAGGCCGACGAGGCCGACGTCGACGTGATCGTGGTGGGCTCGCATGGCCATGGCTTCATCTCCAGGGTGCTGATCGGCTCCGTGTCGGAGTACGTGGTACGCCACTCGACGCGCCCCGTGCTCGTGCTCCGCCACGAGGACGCCGCCGGCGACTGAGCCGACGGGCATCGCCGTGGGGGAACCGCCTGAGGCGGAGACAACCGAGTCCGGCGACGGGCGCGACGCCTCGCGTGCCGCCACCTGGTCGGTGACCGAACTCCACGATGCCGTCAACGGCCTGATCGACCACGCCTTCGGCAGCCCGGTCTGGGTTACCGGTGAGCTGCGGTCGCTGCACCGCAGCGCCGCGGGCCACAGCTACTTCGACCTCGTGGAGCCGGGAACCGATGGCACGCACAACGCTGCGCGGTTGTCGGTGACCCTGTTCAGCGGGTACCGCAACCGGGTCAACGCCATCGTCACCAAGCGCGGCGGAGGCGTACGCATCGAGGAAGGCACGGTTCTGCGAATCTCGGGCGAGTTGCAGACCTACCCGGCGCAGAGCCGGCTGCAGCTGATGATGACGGGCATCGACCCGAGCTACACGCTTGCCGTCGCCCAGCAGAAGCGGGACCGTGCCCTTGCTGCGCTTGCCAACGCGGGCCTGCTGGATGCCAACGCCCTCGTCGAAGTGCCCCACCCACCGTTGAGAGTGGCCATTGTGACGTCGCGGGGCAGTGCGGCCGAGGCCGACACACTCCACGAACTCGAGCGCAGCAGGGTGGGGCTCAGCGTGAGCCGTATAGATGCCCGCACCCAGGGCGCCGAGGCCGAGGCGACCATCGTGGCGGCCCTGCGCACGGCCGCCGAGTTGAAGGTCGACGTGGTGCTGCTGGTGCGCGGCGGTGGGGCCTCCACCGACCTCGCCACCTTCGACGGCGAACGCCTCGGCCGGGCCATCGCGACGTTGGGCGTGGCGGTGTTCACCGGCATCGGCCACGAAACCGACCGCACGGTTGCCGACGAGGTTGCCCACAGCGCCTTCAAGACCCCGACCGCAGCGGCGGCGTCGGTGGTGGAGCGCGCGGAATCGGCTCACGAGCAGCTGGGTGCGACAACCGCATCACTGCGCAGCGCCGCGGAGGGTCGGCTCGCGCGCGCCGGCAACCTGCTCGACTCACAGACCCGCAGCGTTGCGATCGCATCGCGGGGTCACCTCAACCGCGAATCGGCAGGGCTTGACTCCCGACTCGCACGCGTGGCCTCTGCGGCCCCGCTGTCGGCGGGCCGGCTCGCCGCCCGGGTCGACTCGCTGGCCGCCCGGGTGGAGCCGGCCGCGACGCGGGCCCTCGAGTCAGCCGGCACCAGGCTGGGCAACCTCGAAGGGCTCGTGGCGGCACGTGACCCGGCGCTGTTGCTGAAGAGGGGCTGGTCGATCACCCGTGACGCCACCGGTGCCATTGTGAGTAGCGCTCTCGGCCTCGAAGCAGGCACGGAACTCGTCACCACCGTCGCAGATGGCAGGATCAGCTCCGTGGTCACCGAAGGAGGCTCCGAGTGAGCGAACAAGACGCCGGGTCACCGGCATCCACACCGCCCGGGGAGCTCGGCTTCAACGGCTGTCTGGAGGAGCTCGACTCGATCGTGCGGGGCCTCGAGACCGACGCGATCGACGTCGACCATCTTTCGGCCTCCGTTGAGCGAGCGGCCGAGCTGGTCGAGTGGTGCAAGAACTGCCTCGGCGAGACGCGCATGCGCCTGGACGATGTGCTCCCGCGTCTGGAGCTCGCCGACGACGAGGAAGACGACGACTGATCGCGGGGTCGGCGAGCCGGCGAACTGAAACCGCCCGGGCGCAGGCAGGTAGGTTTCCCGCATGGCCCGATCCACCTCGAAGAGATCGACTCCGCTGCGGCGCGAGGAGATCGTGGATGCGGCGCGCCAGCTCCTCTCCGACACCGACCTCGACTCCCTGTCCCTGCGGCGCCTCGCCGCTTCACTCGGGGTGACCGCCCCGGCCCTGTATGCCCATGTGGAGCACAAGGGTGACCTGCTCGCCGCCGTGGCGGAACAGGGGTTCGCGGAGCTGATGGAAGCTTTCGACCAGGTCGACGCGGTGGAGCCCATGGAACGCCTCCACGCGTACGGTCACGCCTACGTACGCCAGGCGATCACCGACCCCGGCATGTTCCGGGTGATGTTCGTATTCCGCCCTGGCGAGATCCCGATCCCCGAAGCGGACAACGAGCTGGCCGCGGCGACAGTCGCATTCGACAAGCCCGGCCGCGCAATCGCCGAAGCGATGCAGCGGGGCGAGATCCACCCCGACCGCGATCCGCTGCTCACGGCGATGACGCTGTGGACCACCACCCACGGCCTTGCGACCGTGTTGTTGCTCGGTAGCTCCGGCGGTGAGGTGATGTTGCTCGACAATGCGAACGAGCTGATCGAGGACGTGATCACTGTGACGCTCGCCGGGCTCAAGGACCCACCGGCCAGCTGACCCCGGTGCAGGTGCGGTTCGCTCGGGCGGACCTCGCTCAGACACCGGGCGAGGCGTAGGTGGCGAGCCCGCGTTCGATGCTGCCCTCGCCCACGCCCGGCTCCCCCACGATCGCCTCGAGCCATGCCGGGCGCACCACGGTTGCGACCCAGAGAGGCAGGTCGAGATCACTGCCCTCCATCGCGTAGCCGGCGAAGTTGCGTGCATAGTCGGCCGGCCGCACGTCGCGGGCAAGCTCCAGCAGCGCGTAGGGGACGGGCGTGCCGGTGCGTTCAGCAGGGCGCACCAGCGCCGGCGAACCCGGATGCACACCGCCTCCGGCGAGGCCGGGGCCGTCGGCCAGCACCACGCCCATGACCACATCAGGGCGCGCCGCGGCTGCCAGCATGCCGATGTACGCGCCGAGGCCGCGCCCGAGGATCGTGACGGGAGAATCCAGGTGTTGCAGCGCGGCATCTACGTCGCCCACGAGGATCTCGCTCGTGTAGCCACCCCCGACCGGCAGCGTCGACGCGCCATGGCCGGTGAAGTCGAGCCCGTACACCGCGCCCGGCCAGACGACCGGTTCAGCCGCTTCGGGGAGCGTGCTCTCACCCAGGCCGTGTAGCCGTAGCAGTGGATGCACCGACGCGCCGGAGGAATCCTCCGCCAGCCGGTGCAACGCCAGGTCGACCCGGTTGTGGCGGACCGTGGCGGTGAGGGGCGCCGGCTGGGCGTTCACTGGAGGAACTCCGTGATCAGGTCCGCCACCAGCCCGGGCTGTTCGATGTGCACGAAATGGCCCACACCCTCAAGGCCTTCGAACCTGGCGCCTGCCGGCAGGTAGGGCAGCACTTCGTCGGGCTGCGTGCCCCAGCCCATCACTTCGAGTTCGAGGCCGAGCACGCCGAGCACCGGCACGCCGACACCGGGGAGCTGCAGCAACGACCACTGCGGCCTCCACGGACCAAACCCTCCCATGCGCATTGTGGGGTCGATCTTCCAACGCCAACCGTCCTCCGCCTCGTTCGCGCCGACGGTCACCAGGTAGCGGAGCCACTCGCGCGACATCCGCGGATTCATCCGGCCACGGCGCTCGGCCAACTCGTCGATGGTGCCCGGCCTGCGCTGCTTGCCCACCAGCGAACGGCGGTGTGCGAGCCAGTTGTCGATCTCTTCGCGGATCCGCCGCGCCCGCTCGTGGTCGGACATGTCCGACATCGCCCTGTGTGATGGCAGCCCGTCGAGGTTCACCAGCGCCGAGATCCTGTGTGGCAACGCGTTGGCCAGGTGGGTGACGAGGTTGCCGCCCTTGGAGTGGCCGACGAACGGCAACCTGCCCGGCGGCAAGGTGCCGATCACAGCCGCCGCGTCGCGCAGGTCGGCCTCCCAGCTGTAGAGGTGGGCCCTGTCCGAATCCCCATGGCCCCGCTGGTCCCATGCCACCACCCGCCAGCCGGCGTCGGCCAGCATCGGGGCGAACACATCGAAGGTGCCGGCGAAGTCGAACCCGCCGTGCGCGAGCACGAGAGGGGGCGCGCCTTCGTCGCCCCACTCCGACACAGCCAGGCCCACACCGCCCGAGTCGACCGTCCTGCGGCGATCGGGGCGACGCGCCCCCGGGTAGGCACGCGCCACGTCGATCGTGGTGCCGCCGGCACCGGGTTCGTCGGGCGGCTCCGCAGCCGCTGGATCCTTCACGGCGCCATCCTAGGGAGCGGTGCCTGCGGCCCCCTCCCCGACCCGCGGCTCCCCCAAGCCGACTCGTCTCACCCGGTCCGCCGGAAGTCGCCGGTAGATTGGTTGCACGAGCCAACTGCGAACACTCCTCGGCCAGGACAGGGCCCACAGCGGCGCCGCATCACCCGACTCCGATGGTGCGGTCTGGTTGCGCGCGGCCGTGCAGCCGGCGATAACCGTCATGCGCTGGGGTGCGGTCGGCTACGGGCTGGTGGCGCTGGCCCCTCAACGGGCCGAGTCTGGCTGGACCGACGTGGTCCTGCTCGCGGTATGTGTGTTCATGACGACGCTGCGCACCATGATGCCTCTTGCGCTCGGGGACCACCGCCGCTGGCCGGCGACCGTGCCCCTGATCGACGTGGCGGTGTTCTCCGTGGCCGTGGGCTGGACCGGGGCGACCGAGTCGCCATGGTTGCTCTGCCTGCTGACGGCCGTCGCTGTGGCTGCCTTCGGTTGGGGCCCATCGACGGCTCTCACCAGTGGTGCGGTCTCCGTGGCGATCGTGACTGTCTTCTTCGAGGTGTCGGGTGCGGACCTGACCAGCATCGTGGCGGAGACCAACGACCTGTTTGCCGTGATCAGCGTGGCGGTCACCGCCGCCGGCGGGGTGTTCCTGCGCAACCGCCTGCTCGACGCTGCTCGCAAGTCGCGGGCAGCCGGAGGCGAACTGGCCCGGCTGCGAGCCGCGAACGACCTCCTGGGTGAGTTGTCCGACGTAGCGCTCACGCTGCCGGGTGCCTTCACCCTGCGCGAGGCTCTCGACCGCACCCGCACGTTGCTCACCACCTACATGCAACCCTGGGTGATTGCACTTCTCACCCTCGACGAGCACAACGACGAGTGGACGCCGAAGATCACCGACCGTTGTGCGATGCGGGCCGCATACCCCCTGGGCGACCTGCCCGGGCCACTCGCCAGGGTGCTCGCCGGCGACGGCTCCCCGATCTACGTGCCCGAACTCGCTGCGCAGGATGCGCTGAGCGACGATTCCCGCAGCGGCGTCTACATGGTGCTGCGGGCGCGCGACCGCAACATCGGCGTGCTGGCCCTGGAGCATCCGGATCCCGGACACTTCGACGACATCGACCCGTTGCTGCGCGACGGCCTCGCCGATGTGGTGGCCCTCACCGTCGACAACGCCCGCTGGTTCGGACGACTGCGGAGCCTGGGCGCGGAGGAGGAGCGCGTGCGGGTCGCACGCGACATCCACGATCGCCTCGGCCAGTGGATGACCTACATCAAGCTGGAACTGGAGCAGATGTCGGCCGCGAGCGAGGTCGACCGCGAGCAACTGGACCGACTGAACAACGACGCTGAAGAGGCTCTGGACGAGCTCCGCGAGACCCTGCGCCAATTGCGCTCCGGCGTGAGCGACGATCGACCGCTCGCAGTGCTCGGCCACGACCTCGTGACCCGCTTTGCCGACCGGACCGACGTGGCGGCTCGATTCAGGGTTGCCCACCCCGACCAGCGACTGCCGGTGCCGGTGGAGAATGAACTGCTGCGCATCCTGCAGGAAGCGCTCAACAACGTCGACCGCCACGCAAAGGCCGATCACGTCGAGGTCGACTGGCGCGTCGACGGTGGCAACTACGAACTCGTCGTCACCGACGACGGCCGTGGCTTCGACATCGACCGCGCGATTCGCGAGCGCTCCTACGGCGTGGTCGGCATGCGCGAACGCGCCGAGGTGATCGGCGCCAGTTTCGACCTCTCGTCCCGGCCCGGTGTGGGAACCTGTCTGCGAGTCAGCGCGGGGCGCGTCGGCGAGAACCAAATCGACACCGAACCTGGAGACCAAGAATGAGAGTGCTGCTCGCCGATGACCACCAGATCCTGCGCGATGGCGTGCGGCGTGGACTCGAGTCAGCCGGAGCCACCGTGGTCGGCGAGGCCGACAACGGTGAGGAGGCCATCGAGTTGGCCCTGCAGACCACACCCGACATCGTGCTGATGGACCTGTCCATGCCGGTGCTCGATGGCGTGGCCGCCACGGAACGGATCGTTGCCGAGTTGCCCGAGACCATGGTGGTCGTGCTCACTATGCACGACGACCCGGACCGCACCCGCGCCGCCCTGCATGCCGGCGCGATCGCCTACCTCACCAAGGGCACGTCGTTCGACGAGGTGTTCGACACACTCGAACGCGTGGAGGCCGGCGAGGAGGTGCTGAGCCCGAAACTCGCCGCAATGATGCTGGAGACAGCAGGACCGAGCTCAGAGGCAGCGGACCTGTTGAGTGACCGGCAACAGGAGATCCTGCAGATGATCGCCGACGGCCTGTCCACCAAGCAGGCGGCCCGAGAGCTGGGAATCACGCAGAAGACGGTCCACAACCACCTCAACGCCACCTACAGGCGTCTCGACACCCAGAGCCTCACCCATGCTGTGCTGTCGGCGGTGCGCCTGGGGATCATCAACCTCGGACCGACCGAAGAGGAAGTGGACGCCGGCTGAGACATACACGGGTTTTTGCTCATTCCGCCCGTGGGGCTCACAGGACGAGACTGAACCATGATGAAGGGTATGGAACCGGGGACTGCGCGCAATGGGGACGCCTCCCGGTTCCGCCGCGCTGCAGTTGCCGTGGCGGTTTCAGCGGCGGTCGCCGTGGCGGTCGCCACACCCGCTGCCCTGCGGGTGATCGAGGACGAGCCGGCCGGGCGCGACACCCAGGTCGTCGAGCCGGCTCCCGAGCAGGAGTCGCCGCCGACCGACTCCACTGGCGACACGACCCCGCAGACCGTCCCGCCAAGCGTGCTCGGCACCTCGGAGATCCGAGAAGGGCCCTGAAACCCGATCGCCAGGGCCACCGGCAGGCGGCGGCCTTGGGTGCCACCTCGCACTGACCTAGCCTTCCGTGTTCGATCGACCACGACAGGGCCGGAGCCCGGGGGTACAGACATGGTGGACATCCGGGGTACGACCGCAGCCGGATTCGAAGAAGTACGCGGGGTCTTCGAGCGCAACTTCGCCGAGCACGGCGAGGTGGGTGCCGGCTTCGCCGTCTACCTGCACGGCGAGAAGGTCGTCGACCTCACAGGCGGGGTGGCCGACTCCGACGGCAACCCCTATGACGAGGACACGCTGCAGCTCGTGTTCTCCTCCACCAAGGGGGCGACCGCCATGTGTGCTCACCTGCTGGTGGAGCGTGGTGAGCTCGACCTGCACGCACCCGTGGCGAAGTACTGGCCCGAGTTCGGCGTGGGCGGAAAGGAATCCATCCCGGTCGGCTGGCTTCTCTGCCACAAGTCCGGCTTGATCGACACCGACGCGAGGATGACCCTCGAGCAGGGTCTCGACTGGGACACCGTCACCTCGGCGCTGGCCGAATCAACTCCGGCCTGGGAGCCGGGCACGGCCCACGGCTACCACGCCGTGACCTATGGCTGGCTGGTCGGCGAAGTGGTCCGCCGCGTGACCGGCATGAGCCTCGGCTCGTTCTTCAACCAGGAGTTCGCCGAGCCGCTCGGCCTTGACTTCTGGATCGGCCTGCCCGACGAGGAGCAGTCACGCGTCGCGCCACTGATCCCGATGGGCGGCGGCGACCACCCGCCGATGATGATGGCAGAGGAGGGCGACGGCTCCGACGACGCCCCCTCAGGCCTGCTCGAGATGCTCGAGTCGCTGCTCGGACCCGACAACCTGATCGGGCGGGCCCTCTCCGCACCCGGTGGAGCGTTCGCCGCCGAGTCGGTGTGGAACGAGCCGGCGCTGCGGTCCGCTGAGATACCGGCCGCCAACGGTGTCACCAACGCAGCGTCGATGGCGAGGCTCTACGCGTCGATCATCGGTGAGGTCGACGGCAAGCGCCTCCTGTCAGCCGAAACGATCGAGCGAGCCATCGAGCCGCAGGTCGAAGGCCCCGACAGCGTACTGATGTTCGCCATCCCGTTCGCCCTCGGATTCATGGGTCACTCTGACTTCTCCCCGCTTGTCGGCGGCCGGTCGTTCGGCCACTACGGCGCCGGCGGTTCCGTCGGCTTCGCAGATCCCGACCGCGGCCTCGCCGGCGGCTACGTGATGAACAAGATGCACTTCGGGCTGGCGGGCGACCCGCGCACCGCGGACCTGCTCGGCTGCGTCGACAAGCTGGTGGACTGAGCACTGCGAATGGCTGAACCAGCGGCCGAGGCCGCCCGACGCCGCACGTTCGGAATCATCTCGCATCCCGACGCCGGCAAGACCACCCTCACCGAGAAGCTGCTCCTGTACGGCGGCGCGCTCGGTCGCGAGGCCGGCTCGGTGAAGGCGAAATCAGACCGTCGCTCCGCCACGTCGGACTGGATGGAACTCGAACAGCAGCGCGGCATCTCGATCACCTCGACCGTGCTGCAGTTCCCCTACCGCGACAAGGTCGTCAACTTGCTCGATACGCCCGGGCACCGTGACTTCTCCGAGGACACCTACCGCGTGCTCACGGCGTGCGACGCAGCGGTGATGGTGCTCGATGCCGCCAAGGGCATCGAGGCCCAGACGCTCAAGTTGTTCGAGGTGTGCCGCGACAGGGGCCTGCCGATCATCACGTTCGTCAACAAGTGGGACCGCCCCGGGCTGTCACCACTGGAACTGATCGACGACATCGAGTCGCACCTGTCGCTGATCTGCACCCCCGTGTCGTGGCCCGTAGGCATCGCAGGCGACTTCCGCGGCGTGGTCGACCGGCGAAGTGGTGAGTTCGTGCGCTTCACCCGCACCGCCCGGGGCGCCACCGAGGCTCCCGAGGAGATCATCGACGCGCAACGGGCCGAAGAAGAGGAAGGCGAGGCCTGGACCGACTGCGCCGATGAGCTGGAACTGCTCGAAGGCGCCGAGCACGACACCGAGCTGTTCCTCGAGGGCGAGTCGAGCCCGATGTTCTTCGGATCCGCCATCACCAACTTCGGCGTACGCCTGTTGCTGGACGCCGTCATCGACGAGGTGCCGGCCCCCGCGGCACGGCCGGACGCCGAGGGCGAGCGCCGACAGCTGGACGCGCCGTTCTCGGGATTCGCGTTCAAGGTGCAGGCCAACATGGACAAGGCACACCGCGACCGAATCGCCTACATCCGGGTCAACTCCGGCCGCTTCGAGCGCGGCATGGTTGTGACCCACGGTCGTACCGGCAAGCCGTTTGCCACGAAGTACGCGCACTCGGTGTTCGGTGCCGAACGCGACACCCTCGAGGAGGCGTTCCCCGGCGACGTCGTGGGCCTCGTCAACGCCAACGACGTGCGCGTGGGCGACTCGCTGTACGTCGACGAGGCCGTCGAGTTCCCGACAATTCCTTCGTTCGCGCCCGAGCACTTCGCCACGGTGCGGGTGAAGGACGTGTCCAAGTCGAAGCAGTTCCGCAGCGGCATCCAGCAGCTCGACGAGGAGGGCGTGGTTCAGGTGCTGCGCGACCCCGACTTCGGCGACCAGGCCCCCGTGATGGCCGCAGTTGGCGCTCTCCAGTTCGAGGTCGCCACCCACCGCCTCGAAACGGAGTTCAAGGCGCCGGTGGAGCTCACCATGACCGGCTACCGCGTAGCGCGGCGCACCGACGAGGAGTCCCGCACCGCACTGCGCGCCATGCAGGGCGTGGACGTGCTCGAGCGCTCCGACGGGTTGCTTCTGGCGCTATTCGAGTCGATCTACTGGCTCGAGCGGCTCGAAGGCGAACAACCCGAGTTGACCCTCGACCGGCTGGTGGCCGAGGGCGAGCTGCGCGCCGAGTCCTGAGACCGGCCGCGTCCCGACCCGGATCAGCGTTAGCTTTCCCGCATGGACATCGGACTCATGCTGGATTCCAACAAGCCGATCGACGCGGTGGTCGCCGACGCCCGCGCCGCGAGAGACGCTGGCTTCGCCACTGCGGGCATGCCGCAGATCTTCGGCTACGACGCCCTCACGCTGCTGGCCGTGGTCGGCCGCGAGGTGCCCGACATCGAGTTGTTCGTGGGCGTGGTGCCCACGTATCCCCGCCATCCGATCATGCTGGCCGCGCAAGCGCTCACGACTTCGGCCGCCACCGGCGGGCGGCTGGTGCTCGGCATCGGGCTCAGTCACCAGATCGTGATCGAGGGGATGTTCGGCTACAGCTTCGACAAGCCCGGTAGCCACATGGAGGAGTACCTCTCAGCGCTGATGCCTCTCCTTCACGGCGAGCAGGTCGACTTCCACGGCGACACGATCACCGCCGCCACGATGGGCCCGATCGAGGTCGATGCCCCGGCACCCACGGTGCTGGTGGCCGCGCTCGGCCCGCGGATGCTCCGCATGGCCGGCACGATGGCCGACGGCACGATCACCTGGATGACCGGACCATCCACGCTCGAGTCACACATCATCCCGAGAATCACCGCTGCGGCCGACGAGGCCGGCCGGCCCGCGCCGCGCGTGTCGGTGGGACTCCCGGTGTTGGTCAGCGACGATGCCGACGCAGCCCGCGCACGGGCCGCCGAGGTGTTCGCCATGTACGGGATGCTGCCCAGCTACCAGGCAATGCTCGAGCGCGAGGGAGTCGACGGGCCGGCCGGCGTGGCCATCGTGGGCGACGAGCGTGAGGTCACCGCACAGATCCAGCATCTGGCGGACATCGGCGTGACCGAGTTCGCCGCAGCTCCTTTCGGGGTCGGCGAGGACCTCGACCGAACCGTCACACTGCTCTCCTCACTCGCCCGCAGCTGAGCCCTCGTGCACACCGACGACGGCGCCATCGATGCCAGCCGGCTGGCCGCCGCGCTCGACCGGCAGGAAGTCCGCGACTTGCACGCCCGCTACGGCGACGTCGTCACCCGCCGGGCCTGGGACGAACTGGCAGAGCTGTTCGTGCCCGACATGCCCCTCGAACTGGATCTGGTCGACAGCGAGCCAAGGCACATGGCGGGACCCGACCAGATCGGCGAGTTCCTGGCAACGGCGGTCTCGAGGTTCGACTTCTTCGAGTTCACCCCGCTCAACGCAGTGACCGAGCTGTACCCACGGGGCAATCCTGACGAGGCGACCGCCCGCCTGTGGATCCGCGAGGACCGCCACGGAGCAGCTGGGTCCGGCGAACCGAGCGAGTGGACCAGCGCCTTCGGGCTCTACCGCGACACCTACCGCCGCATCCAGGGGCGCTGGTGGTTCGCGACACGGCACTACAGGTCCCTCGCACGCACCGGCCCGGTCAGCGCGGTGCTGCCGTTCCCGGATCTCGACTGAAGCACGGCGCCGACCGGGCGCTACCATCGTCATTCCTCGGGGCTGTAGCTCAGCTGGCTAGAGCACCTGCTTTGCAAGCAGGGGGTCGTGGGTTCGATTCCCATCAGCTCCACCACCTGAGAGGCCAGTATTCCCAAGGGGTCTGGCCTCTCTGCGTCATGGCGTGCCTCGCTGTCCCAGGCGCTCGATTAGCGCAGGATCGGCGTCTGTACCGACGCATACTGCGACGACTGGCAGTGTCGCTGGGTCAATGAACAGCCGAGCTCAGGGCTGCAGTCCCACCTCCTGCACACCCCGGTAGGTGAGTCCGGCTCAGCTGGGCACCAGCGTCGCGGCCAGCCCGTAGTGGTCGGAGAGGCTCGTCTCCACCGACTCACCGTCCACCTCGATCTGCAGCGGGTCGGTGAAGATCCGCTCGACATTGACCTCACCGTCGAAGTTGCGCACGAGGATGTGGTCGAGCACGGGGCCCGTTTCACCCTCGCCGCCCACCAGCAGGTTGTCCGCACAGTAGGTGCACTCCGCATCGGGGTCGTCGGTGTAGGCGTCGTCCCAACCGCCGGACGACACCAGCAGCTCAAAGTTCTGCGGTGTCTCCGAGGTGTGGTCGTCGCCCTCGGGACTGGTGTTCAGGTCGCCAGCGAGGATCGCGACACGGTCGTCGCTGGTCCGTTCGTCGATCCACTCGCCGATCACCTCGATCTGCGCTGCCTGCTCCTCGGCCCACGTGCCCTCCCCCGGGTACGGCACCGGCGTCTCGCCGAGGTCCAGGTTGGCGGTCAGGTGGGTGTTGAATACGTCGACGGTTCCAAGCACGGGGTCCTCGATCTGGACGTACAGCACGGCGCGGCGGGTCAGGCTGGACTCGAGCACCACGGAGTCCTGCTCCACGAACGGCTCACTGGAGAGGATCCCGACCCCGAACGCACCATCGTACGCGTAGGAACCGCCACCACCGTCACCCGCACAGGCGGAGAGAATCTCCTCGAGGCTGCCGCCGATGTTGGCCGCCAGGCAGGTCTGGCACTCCGGGCAGGTGCCGGCGAACTCCGATCCACAGCTGCTCAACACGCAGTCCGACAACTGGTCGTCGGGAACCCCGTCACAGTTCTGCCTGGCACATTCCTCCAGCGGCACCGCCTCGTTCTGCGGACAGGCCGGCCCGGTCGCTCCGGACGCCTCCGTGCGCGCCTGCTCCTGCTCGGTCAGCTCCGGCATGGGATCGAGGAAGAGCGAATGCGGATGCGTGTCGGCTGTGGCATCGACCAGGGACTGCACATCCTCGGGGTCCCAGACCTCCTGCACAGCGATCACCTGCGCCTGCAGGTCCGACAGCTCCTCGTCCACCTCGGGGGACCTGTCGACGGCGTAGTCCACGAATCCGCGGGCGAGACCGGCGTTGTAGGTGACGATCTCGAAGTCAGAACGATCACCGCGCTCCGCTTCGCCATCGCCTCCGTCCCCGCCGCAGGCGGAAGCAAGCACCAACACCACGGACACGAACAACAGGAGAGGGCGGCGAACACCAGGTGCAGGACGGGTCATGTGCGTGAGAGGATACCCGTCGGTCGGCCAAAATCACTGTGAGCTCGCAGCGGTCAGCAGTAGCGCCGCACGGCGGTGGTGGCGGCAGGCACGTAGCTGCCGCCGAACTTAATGGCGTGCACCACCAGCGGAGCGAGCTGGTGCAGTTCCACTCGTTCCCGCCAGCCATCCGCCAGCGGGAACGCCTCCTCGTAGGCATCGAAGCAGTCAGCACCGAACCCGCCGAACAGCCGCATCATCGCGAGGTCGAACTCGCGGTGGCCACCGTGGGCAGCCGGGTCGATCAGCCAGCTGCGGCCGTCGGCATCGACGAGCCGGTTCCCTGCCCAGAGGTCACCGTGCAGGAGCGATGGCGGCTCCGCCTCACCAGCGAGCTCCTCGAGCCGACCGGCCACACCTTCCAGGTCGGCCACCACGGACTCCGTCAGCACGCCGCTGTCGCGACTCAGCCGAGCGAGCGGCAACAAGCGGTTGGACCGGTACGACTCGGCCCAGGTGCCATGGACGTCGTTGGGCAATCCCCGCGAGCCGGTGGTCCGGCCATCGGGTCGACCGAAGCAGCTCCACGGCGTCGAGTGAAGCGCCGCCAACTCGCGACCCAATCCGGCCTCGGTATCTCCGGCTCGGCCGCCCACATCGATCCACTCGAGCACCAACATCGGCGGCTCCTCGTCGGTGCCGTCCAGGACAGCAAGCACCTCGGGCACGTTGGCCGTACCCGTCTCGCGAAGCCAGCCGAGGCCGGTCGCCTCCGTGGTGAAGAACCCCGGGGGTGGGTTGCGGTGGGTCTTGGCGAACACGGTGAAGCCGTCGGAGAGATCCATCCGGAAGCTCTCCGCCACATCGCCGCCACCGAGGCGCCTCACATGCGCGACCTCGGAGCCGAGAGCCGACCCCACTGCGGGAGCCAGGTCATCGTCGGGGAATGCCACACGAGGATGCTCCCATGGATCAAGGAGCGAACCGGTCAGGTGGCAGCTCCGGCCTCCAGCAAGGCCGGCTCGGCTGCCGTCGGCTCTGCGGGCGGGCGGGCCGCCATGGCTAGCCCCCACGCACCGGCGAGCAACGTGCCTGCGGCACCCACGAGGATCCCTGCACGTGCGCCGAGCTCCTCGCTCAACCAACCCACGACCGGGCCGCCGATCGGGGTGGACCCCAGGAACAGCATGGCCTGCAACGCAAGCACCCTGCCGCGCATCGTGGCCACCGCCTCGAGCTGGACGATTGCCGTTGACGAGGTGAGGAACCCGACGCTGGCTGCACCGACGACCAGGGCGACCGGTATGGCGGCCCACATGCCCGGAGCCAGCGCGAGGGCGAACAACGCAATGCCGAAAGACACGGCCGACCAGCCAACCGTTCGCACAGTCACCGTCGCCCTACGGGCTGCAATCAGCGCACCTACGAGTGCACCGACGCTGAGCACCGTGAACAGCAATGTGTAGGTGCCGTCGTCGCCCCCCATGTCCCGCGTGGCGAACAGCGGCAACACGGTCGAGAAGTTGAACGCGAGCGTGCCGACCACGGCCATCATCACCAGAGGCACGAACAGCGCTGGTTCGCCACGCACGTAGCGAAGCCCTTCGCGGACCTGTCCGCGACCCTTGGGCGTCTGCGGCACCGGGCGTAGCTCGGAGCGCCGGATCATCGCGAGGCTGGCAAGCACTGCCACATACGAGAGCCCGTCGACGAGGAAGGCCCAACCGAATCCGGCAGTGGCGACGAGCAGACCAGCGGCTGCCGGACCCACGATGCGCGACGCCGTCATCATCGTGGTGTTGAGCCCCACGGCGTTGGCCACGCGGGCGTCGTCGACCATCTCCACGACGAATGCACGGCGGGCCGGATTGTCGAAGGCGATGGTGATGCCTCCCACAGAGGCGAGTGCGTACACGGCCCACACCGGCGGAGTGCCGGCGAAGACCAACGCCGCGAGGCCGAGTGACTGGACCATGGACACCGACTGCACGAGCATCAGCAGCCTCTTCTTGTCGCTGCGGTCGGCCACGAGACCAGCCCACGGGCCCAGCAGCAGCACGGGCCCGAACTGCGCCGCAGCCAGCACGCCCAGGGCAACACCCGAGTCGGTCAGATGCAGCACGAGCAGCGTCTGGGCCACCAAAGTCATCCAGTTGCCGATCTGGGAAAGGCCCTGGCCGACGAAGAACAACCTGAAGTTGCGTACGCGCATGGATGCGAAAGTCGTTGTGGCGAAGTCCGAGTTGCGCACAGCTCGCAGCACCCGGGTCATTGCAGGCCTGCCAGTCCCTCGACCGCGTCGACGGCCGAGAGCAGTGCGCGGCGCTGGCGCACGGGCAGGTCCGCCATCTGCTCGAGAAGCCATGCGGTCTTGGTGCGGCGGGCCTCGGCAACCATCTTCTCGGCGAGCTCGGTCACGTGTACCCGACACACCCTGCGGTCGGTCGAATCGGGGATGCGGTCGATATAGCCCTCGGCCTCCAGGCGGTCGACCATCCGGGTGATGCTCGGTGGGGCCACGCGTTCGGCCTCGGCCAGGTCGCCGAGGGTCATCGGGCCGTCGCGGCGGATGGTGGACAGCGCCGAGATCTGGCTCTGCGTGAGCCCGGCGTCGACTTCCTGGCGCAGCATTCGTGCCAGCCGGGTGATCGCAAGCTGCAGGCGGTAGGCATCGTCGAAGTCTTCGTGAGGCTTCTCGTTGTGTTCAGCCGCTGATTCCTTAGCCATGCGAACAGTATAGCAGACTAATTACCTAGGCTAACTATGTCGTGTGTCACCCGGATGGCATGTCACCCGGTGTTCTGTTCGCGCTGGATCACGCCTGGCGTGATCCAGCGCCAACAAAACAGGTGGGCGACGGACCCCGCCGCCCCGCGGCCCGCCGAGGGTGCGAACGCGGAAAGGGACCGCGCTGGTGCCCGGCCCCTTTCCGTTCCTGGAGGTTGGATCTTCTTGGTCTCGTCCGGGGTTCAGCTCTCGCCTTCACCCTCGGCGGGTGCGTCCTGGCTGCCGGGACCGCCCTGACCCCCGGGTCCACGAGGCCCACGGGGACCGCGCTCGCCCTCTGGCCGGCCGTTGTTGACCACGTCGGTGATCCTCTCGGTCAGCTCGGCGGCCTTCTCGTCGGCCTCCTCCTGGGTGAGCTTGCCGTCAGCAACCGCAGCAGCCAGCCGCTCCTGTGCCTCGGCGACCATCGCGTCGACAACGGTCTGCACGTCAACGCCCTGCAGCGCGGCGACCTCCGCGATCGTGGCACCGTCGCGCAGCGCCTGGCGCAGTTCCTGGGTCGTGATGCCGAGAGCCTCAGCGGCGGCTTCGCCACCCTTGATGCCCTTGTGGCCATGACCCTTGCGGCCCTCGGGACGGGCCTCCTTCAGGGCCTCGATCACCGCATCGGCCTGCGACTGGTTGATCGTGCCGTCCGCGACCAGCGGGGCCAGGGCTTCGGCGAGGAAGTCGCCCTTGTCGGGCCGCGCCCCTTCCTCGGGCGCTTGTTCGCCCTCGTCCTGGGTGACCGAGGCGGGCTCGGCACCGCTCACCCCGGCGCTGGTGAGTACGGCACCCGCGGCGCCACCACCGACCAGGCCTGCGGTGATTCCTGCGATTGCCAGCTTCTTGTGTATCTCCATCACTGTCTCCTTGTCCTTCCCCGGTGGGGGTCTGTGTCGTCGCAGGAACCACTGTGGCGGGCACCGGTTAGATGAATACGGGACAAAGGTAAGGACCGGGTGTGAAGCGCGGGCCAGGATGCGGAGGCGGGCGACAGCCGGCGACGGTCGGTTCAGACCCCGTCCGATGGGGGCTCCGGCGGGATCCGGAACGACACTGCTGCTCCGCCCCCCGCACGGTTGGCCGCCCCACACGTTCCACCGTGTGCAGCTGCGATCTCGGCCACGATCGACAACCCGAGGCCGCTTCCGGGCTCGGCGCGCGCGGAGTCCGACCGGTAGAAGCGCTCGAACACATGCGCCAGGTCACCTGCGGGAATCCCGGGACCACGATCGAGTACGACGACTTCGAGCCACGGTGGGTCGGCCGGGCCTCCCCCCGACTCCGGCGGAGGCACTTGCTGCACCATCAACTCGATCGGCAGACCCGAGTGGTCGAACTTGCACGCGTTCTCCACCAGGTTGCGCACCGCCCTGGCCAGCGACTCCGGGCGGCCCACGATTCGTCCGGCAGTGGTGGCCTCGACGGTGACCTCGCGGTTCCACCGTTGCGAGGCGCGCTCCGCGCTGCGGTGTGCAACCTGCACCACGTCGACCTCGGCCAGCGGCTCATCGCCGCGGCGGTCGGTGGCCAGCTCCACGACCTCGTCGATCAGGCCGCTCAGCTCCTCAGTCTCGGACTCGATGTCACCCAGCACGGCGCCGCGCCTCTCCGCGTCCATCGAGTCGAAGCTGCGCAACGTGTAGAGGTTGGTGCGCAGACTGGTCATCGGGGTGCGCAGTTCGTGACCCGCGTCCTGCACGAGTCGCTGCTGATCAGTCCTCGACTGCGACAGGGCAGCCATCATCTCGTTGAATGCAGTGCCCAGCCGGGCCGCCTCATCTTGGCCCGCGACAGGTACGGCCACGTCGAGCGCACCGGTGGCGGCCACTTGCTCGGCCGCGCCGGTGACGGCCGTCAGGCGCCTGGTCACCTGCCTCGCGATGACCCAGCCTGCGATTCCCGACACCGCAGCGACGGCCAGCGACACGACCAGGATCCGGCTCCGCAGCGCCGAAAGGACGTTCTGGGTCTCATCGAGACTGCGCGATGCCTGGAACGCTCCCCTGGCGCCGCCGATCGACTGTGTGAGCACCCGCAGCGGCTCCCCGTCGACCGTGTGCTCGCTGAAATCACCAACGCCGGCCTGTTCCTCGCCGGCTATCTCGATGTCGGCGTCGGACACCGGAATCGGCCGATTGTCCGGCCTGGAGCGAACCTCGCCGGCCGGCGACACGTACTGCACGTCCAGCTCGCGAGGGCCGAACAGGCCGCGGCCCACACCATCGGGACCACGTCGCTGCAGATCGACCTGGAGCGCCCGCACCGCTGTTTCGAGCGACGCATCGATCTCGCCCACGAGCCGGAGTTCGGTGGCCCGGTAGCTGAGGTATCCGACCGCACCGGCCGCCAGCGACGTACAGACCACCAGGGCGAGTACGAGCTTCGTGCGCAGGCTCATCGTCCGACTCCCCACAACAGGGTGGCGGCCGTCATCAGCGCGTCACCTCTCGCCCTCGACGCGCAACGTGTAGCCCACCCCGCGCACCGTGTGGATGAGCTTCGGATCGTGTCCGTCGTCGAGCTTGCGGCGCAGGTAGCCGACATAGACCGCGAGGTTCTTCGAGTCGGGTCCGAAGTCATAGCCCCAGATGTGGTCGTAGATCGCACCCCGGTCGAGCACTATGCCGGCATTGGAGGCCATGTACTCGAGCAGGTCGAACTCCGTCTTGGACAACTCGATCTCGTCATCGCCCCGCCACGCACGCCGCGCAGCCGGATCGACCTTCAGGTCGGCGACCACCAGGGCGTCGGACTCATTCGGCTCACCCGCCGAGGTCCGCCGCAACAGCGCTCGTACCCGCGCCAGGAGCTCCTCGGGGTCGAACGGTTTCGGCAGGTAGTCATCAGCGCCTGCATCCAGGCCGGCCACGCGGTCAGAAGTCTCGGTGCGCGCGGTCAGCATGAGGATCGGGATGCGCTCACCCTCCGATCGCAGCACACGGCAGACCGACAGCCCGTCAACGCCGGGCATCATGAGATCGAGTACCAACAGGTCAGCGGGTGACGTGCGCAGCGACTCGAGCACCTCGGCACCGTTGGGGACCGTCTCGCTCTCGTAGCCCTGCATCTCTAGCAACCTGCCCAGCGACTCGCGGATCGCACGGTCGTCGTCACCCACGAGGATGCGCGGCGACTGCTCGGTGGTCGGACTGCCGTTCACGTTGACCACGGTAGGGGCGGTGGGCACGCACATGGCCGTCATCCTGAGCAGCCGGCAAGCCATCGGCGCCGTTGAGTCCTCGGGGCAGGCGCTCCCCTACTGTCATTGCGTGAGCGAGCCGGCAGGCAACGACCAGAGCGACAAGGCAGTACTGCGAGGCTCCACCCTCGTGTCGGCACCGTTCACTCTGTTCGGGGTCATCGCTGCTGCGATCGCCGTCTACACAGTCATCTGGGCGTTCGGCTCGGGAACCGACCCGGGCGGCTCGGCCTGGGTCACACTCGCAGTCGCGGGCGCGTTGGCGTTCGGGGCGTTCACAGCCGCCCGGGGGTGCCGCGTGGTCCTGTCGGACGGGGAGATGCGTGACGTCGTGGCCTGGAAGGTGGTGTTCCGCACGCGACAGGAGGCGGTGGCCGCCGTCCGGGTGAGGCGGGGGCCTTGGCGGACCTACGAGATGGAGACCGACGACGGCAAGCGCAGGGTCGTGCTCGGCGCCGGGCCGATGCAGTTCCCGTCGAATCTGTTGCCGGGTGCCCGCGATCGCGACCTGGCCGCGATCGACTTGATGATGGGCGAAATGGGATCCTGAAGCCGTGACTCATCCGCCGCCCCGGCCAAGGGGCCCCACCAGCGGCGGGAGGCCCCGACGCGAGATCCCGAGCGCCACGCAACTCGGGCTGCGGCCCACGAGGATCCTGCTACGCGGACTGTTCGGGCGCTGCCCGGCCTGTGGCGGTGGCCATCTCTTCAGACGCTGGTTCACGATGGTCCACCGGTGCCCGACCTGCACGCTCCGATTCGAGCGGGTGGAGGGCCACTGGATCGGCTCGATCGGCACCAACACGGTGGCGGTGTTCGGAGTTCTCTTCATCGTGTTGATCTCCAGCTACCTGATCTCGTACCCGGATCCACCCGGGCCATGGATGCTCTGGGTGGCCATCGGCATCGCAGTTCTGGGACCCGTGGTGTTCTTTCCCCCCAGCAGGATGCTTTGGACGGCGATCGACGTGTTGATGCGACCCCTTCGTCCGGGCGAGATCGACCCCAGGTACGTGGTGCACGATCCCTACCGGGACCGTCCGGGCTCTGGGTAGATCCTCCCGTGGCGGGTGGCACACCTTGCCGCCGGGGGCCCCAGTTCGTAGCCTTGTTGTCACGCCCCGGTGGATCCGGGTGCGCGCAAGGGCGGACGGGGACTCGGAGGGACCTGTTGAGGCGAAGTAGGGCGGTTCCCACAGCGGTGGCCTCGGTGGTCGCATTTGCGGTGCTTGCCGCTTCGTGCGCGTCCGTCGCAGACACCGGTGAGGTGTCCGCTGCCTCGGGCCGCTACGGGGCTTCGCTCGAAACGAGCACCACCATTCCGGACCTCGATGGCAACAGCGCCCTCAACGGTGCCCTTCCAGGCGGCCGGCGTGCGGCAGCCACCGAGAACCTCCTCACTGCGATCGCGGAGAACCCTGGCATCCTCGACAACCTCGAGGACCTCACACCCGAACAGCTCGAGGAACTGACCGGCCTGCAGTCCGACGAACTCGGCACCCTCGGAATCACCCCGGCGACCGTGGCAGCCCTCGGCGGCGTGCTCAACCAGATCGGCGCCGACGAGGAAGACGCGATCGACCCCGAGACCGCGGCCTTGCTCGCCGCCGGCGGTGGTGAACTGCTCACGAGCACAGGCGAGCTGACCGATGAGGCGGCGGCCCTGCTCGGCACGCTCAACATCGATCCGGTCACACTCGCTGCCCTGGTCGCCACCGCCGTGACGGTGCCTGATTCAGTCAACTCACAGCTCGGCACCCTCCTCGAGATCATCGACCCCAACGGACTCGGCCAGCTCTCCGAAGACAACGGCGCACTCTCGGTGCTCGCGGTTCTCACGGGTGCCCTTCTCGGGCGGGACCCCGTCGCACTTGGACAGCTCGCCAACGCCGGCGACCTCGATCCTCGATTCCGCGGCCTGCTGACCTGGGTGGCAAACCTGGCAACGACCTTGCGCCCGGAGCTGGTCGACCGGCTCAACAACATCACGCGGATACTCGGACCGTTCGCGATCCGGGGCATCGGTGCGGCGATCGGCCTGCTCGAGCGCCCCGCCGTGGGCGCACTGTTCGAAGAGGCCTTCCAGGACCCCGAAGTGGTCGCCACCTCGCTCGGATCGGCACTGCTGCTGATCCCGGGCCTCGGGGAACTAATTGCTCCCCAGACGTTCAATGACCCCAACGCCATCTATGGCGCGGTAGGGGGCCTCGCGGCGGTGGCTCTTCTCAACAACGACGCACCGGGCTTCAAGGAGTTCCTGGACACCATCGGCGTCGAGATCCCGCCTGAGTTCTACGACTGACCAACTCGCCGGCCGACCACCGAAGCGGCCGGCCGGAACAGCCGGCGAAGCACGGCCTCAGTTGTAGAGGTCCTCGATCTCCTGTTCGAACACCGCGTTGACGCCCCGGCGCTTCAGCTTCGATGTGGGCGTCAGCAGGTCGGAGTCGGGCATCCACTCCTCGGTGAGGATCTTGATCTTCTTCACGCGCTCCGCGTTGTTGAATTCCGACATCACCTCGTCGACGCCGTCGTTGATCGCCTTGACCACCTGTGGCAGCTTGGCGAACTCGGCAAGGCTCGTGAAGTCGATACCGTTCTTCGCTGCCCAGCCGGGAGCCACCTCGCCGTCGATCACCACGAGGGCAGAGACGAACGGCCGGTTGTCGCCGATGGCAGCCGCTTGGCCGATCAGCGGCACCGACTTGAGGGCCGTCTCGAGGTTGGCGGGCGACAGGTTCTTGCCGCCTGCGGTGATGATCAGTTCCTTCTTCCGGTCGACAATGCGCAGGTAGCCCTCGTCATCGATCTCGCCGATGTCGCCGGAGTGCAGCCAGCCGTCCTCGTCGATCGTCTCGGCGGTCTTCTCCGGGTCGTTGAGGTAGCCCTGGCACACGATTCCGCCCCGGCAGCAGACCTCCCCGTCGTCGAAGATCTTCACTTCGACACCGGGTACCGCCTTGCCCACCGTTCCTGGCTTGACCTTGAATCGTTCGAAGGTCATGGGGCCGGTGTTCTCGCTCATCCCGTAGACCTCTGCGATGGGGATGCCGACTGTGCGGAACCAGCGGATCAGGTCTGCCCGAATCGGCGCTGCACCTGTGACTGCGAGCTCGAGCTCGTCGAGGCCCAGCAGGGCACGCACGAGAGCGAAGTTCTCGGCATCGAGGGTGTTGTACCGCTCGATCTCCTCGGGTGTCGCACGATCCCAGTCGATCTTCTCGCGCAACGGCATGGCCTCGTCCACGGCTGCGTTGAACTTCTCTGCACCCTCGGGATCGCCCGCGAGCAGGGCCGTGACGCCTGCGTTGACCTTCTCCCACACCCGCGGCACACCGAATGCGATGTTGGGGTGGGTCTGGCCCAGGTATGCGGTGAGCAGGGAGGTCTCGGGACAGGTGGTCACCTCGAGTCCGGCGAGCAACAGCGAGTAGTGCGAGACCATGCGTTCTGCGATGTGTGCCATCGGCAGGTACGACACGACCCGCTTGCCGGCGATCTCCTCCCTCGTCCACCCGTAGGTGCTGAGCAGCGAGACGAACGTGAACAAGACGTTGCGGTTGGAGATCATCACCCCCTTGGGGTTGCCGGTCGTACCGGAGGTGTAGATGATCGTGGCCAGGTCGTCAGGGCTGCCGGTCTTGGCGGCTTCCTCGAGGTCGAGGGGCTCGGCCTCACTCAGCACCTCGTACCCATGCACTCCCTCGGGGAGGATGTCGGGCGCCACCAGCACCACGATCGTCTCGAGCGCAGGCAGGTCGTCGCGCACCTTCAGGAAGTTGTTGAGGAAGCCCTCGTTCTCGACGATCGCAACCTTCGCAGCGCAGTGGCCCGCCAGGTACTCGACCTGGTCGGGGGCCGACGAGTTGTAGATCGACACCGGCGTGGCGCCGAGGAACAGCGCGGCCAGGTCGAGCCAGTGGAACTGGGGGATGTTGCGCATCATGAGCACGACCCGGTCACCGGGGCCGACCCCGAGGGACTTCAGGCCGTTGGCCGCGCGCGCCACGTTGTCGAGCAGCTGCTCGAAGGTGACTTGCTCCCACTCGTCCTCACCGACCATCGAACGCAGTGCGGTCTTGGAGGCGTTCGCAGCCGCCAACTCGAGAAACGCGGAAGCCACGGTCTGGCCCTCGATCTGTGCGTTGATGTCTTCAGCTGTCAGCTCGCTCACTGTGTGCTCCCCTGTCGACTCCCGGTCGCGGCCACAGGACCGCCCCCGGTGGTTGTGAACCCCGTCACTGTAACGCCCATGCGACGGTGGGTGTCCCCGACCTTGCCGACGGCCGGCGGCCGGGCCACACAAGGGTGCCCGGGTGCAGAGGACCGGCCCGGCGACAACGCCGCCGGAATGTGTCACATTGACCGGACGCACCACAGCGGCACAGACTCTTGACCGATCGGTCTAGTTTGTCCGGTCTCCGGGGGGACCGGGAGTGATTGCCGCAGCGTTGCGGTTGTCCGGAACAGCACTCACCCACAACCCAACAACCAACACCCAGAGCAGCCATTCGTGGCCCAACAAGGGAGCGGGACATGCCCGAAGCAGTGATCGTCGACATCGTCAGGACCGCCGGCGGGAGGCGCAACGGCGCCCTCTCCGGATGGCATCCGGTCGATCTCGCAGCAGAGACCCTCAAGGCGCTCGCCGAGCGCAACAACCTCGATCCCGAGGTCGTCGAGGACGTCATCATGGGCTGCGTCATGCAGGCCGGCGCCCAGGCGCTCAACGTGGGCCGCAATGCCGTGCTCGCCGCCGATTGGCCCGAGACGGTTCCCTCGACCACGGTCGACCGCCAGTGTGGGTCCTCCCAGCAGGCAGCTCACTTCGCCGCCCAGGGCGTGATGGCCGGCGCCTACGACGTCGTGATTGCCGCCGGCGTCGAGGTGATGAGCCTCGTTCCGATGGGCGCCTCGATCGGCTCCGGTGTCGGATTCCCGTTCGGATCCGCGTTCGAGCGCTATGCGGACGTCGAGCTCTACCCGGGCCAGAAGGGCCTGGTGGGCCAGGGCATCTCTGCGGAGATCATCGCCAACGAGAACGACCTCACCCGTGACGACCTGGACGAGTTCGGCGTGCGCTCACAGAGCCTCGCCACCCGGGCAGCCGAGGAAGGCCGCTTCGACAACGAGATCATCCCGGTGGTGTCCAAGATCAAGGACAAAGAGACCGGCGAGGTCAAGGTCCTCGATGGCGAGATGGTGACCCGCGACGAAGGCATCAGGCCCGACACGTCGATGGACTCCCTGGCCAAGCTGAAGCCCGCCTTCGTGCCCGACGGCAAGGTGACCGCCGGCAACAGCTCCCAGATCACCGACGGCGCCTCGGCCGCGCTGATCATGACCCCGGAGAAGGCGGCCGAGCTCGGCCTCACCCCGCGGGCCCGCTTCCATACCTTCGCCCTCGCGGGCGTCGACCCGGTGCGCATGCTCACCGGCCCGATCCCCGCGACCACGAAGGTGTTGGAGCGCAGCGGCCTGTCGATCGGCGAGATGGACCACTTCGAGGTCAACGAGGCGTTCGCCTCGGTCGTGCTGGCATGGAAGAAGGCCCACGATCCCGACTGGGACAAGGTCAACCCCAACGGCGGCGCCATCGCACTGGGCCACCCGCTTGGTTGCTCCGGTACCAAGCTGATGGCCACCATGGTCAACGAACTCGAGCGCACGGGCGGCCGCTTCGGACTGCAGACCATGTGCGAGGGCGGCGGCATGGCGAACGCCACGATCATCGAGCGCCTGGGCTGACCAACACGGTTTCGTTGGCGCTGGATCACCACTGAGGTGATACAGCGCCAGCACAACGGCGATACGACATGCGAGCGAGCAGCGGGGAGGGCTTCGGCCCTTCCCGCTTCGCGTCACTCCTCGGAACCGACGAGCTCCATGTCTTCCATGCAGTGCCGTGGCGGCTCGGGATCCTCGGTGGCCGCCGATGTCATCCGCACCTCGGCGCCACATGTCTCACAGCGGAAGGTGAGCCGCACGCGGCGCAACGTTCCGGGGTCCGGAGGCGGAGGCGGCGGTGTGGCGAACTGCTGCAGGAAGAACCAGCCGACCCTCAGGATCACCGCGCACAGCAGCACCGCTCCGATGACGGTGAAGGCCTGCGCGTCGGTGAGCGCGAACAACAGTGAAGCTGCAACCAGCATGGCGAGCAGCCACGCGACGGTCCGGATTCCCCTGGGCAGGGGCTTGCGTGGCTGAGCCACGGGATCAGCGCCGGCCTCCGGACGATCGTCGTGTGACCGCTCGGGCTGGTCGTGACCGTCGGGATCCCCAGCCGCTTGCGGTGGGGTCGCGTCGTCAGTCACGAAACCACGGTACCGCGGGTGTTGACCACGGTTCGCGGCCAGTTGTGGATATCCGCACCATGAACGGGGCTGTTTCGGCACTCACCGTGAAGTCTCCACAACCTGTGGAGAAGACTGGTAGTTGTCACGTTTGGTACACACAACTTCACCCAACCGACATTTTCGATTCACATCGAGTGAATACTGAGGCACATTCAGCGTCACGAATGTGACATCCGCCATGATTGCGGTCTCATGGGCCGCGCAAGCCGACAACGACTTCTCCCCAGCTCTGTGGATAACTCTGCCGGCCTGACGGGCTGACGACGGGTCAGCGGTACTGGGTTGCAGTGACGATTCCGCCGAGGATGAGCGTCAGCCCGCCGACCAGGTAGAAACCGTTGCCGGCGTCCTCGGTTCCGGGCAGCAGCCCCATGTAGTTGAGCAGGATCATGGCCAGACCCACGACCCAGAGGGCGAACATCAGGACCGGGACCCAGCGCGGGCTGGGGCCCCTCTTCGACGCAGGCACGGGGGCCGTGTAACGCCCACCGGCGTCGGTCGATCCGGCACTGCCCGCGGAGGGCGAAACCGTCTTCTTCTTCCGCTTGGCGGAGGGCGGCAGCGGCTTGTCGGCCTTCGGCTTGCTCTCCTCGTCGCCAGCGCTGGTCGTGTCGGCGTCCTTGCCCATATCGCCACAGTATCTGAGCCCCCGAGGCGACACGAAGGGCGACGACCGCCGCAATCCCTTTACCGCGCGGCACGGGCGGCTCCTACTCTGGCGCCGTGGGCTCCCGCATCCTGGTGATCGACAACTACGACTCGTTCGTCTACAACCTCGTGCAGTACATCGGCGAGCTGGGCGGCGACCCCACGGTCGCCCGACACGACGAGCTCGACCTCGCAGGGGTTGAGTCGATCAAGCCCGACGGGATCCTCATCAGCCCCGGCCCGGGCACCCCGGTCGATGCCGGGCTCTCCAACGACGTGATCACCACCTGGGGTCAACGCGTGCCCGTGTTCGGGGTGTGTCTCGGTCAACAGTGCATCGGTGAGGCCTTCGGCGGCTCCGTCGTGCGGGCTCCCGAGGTCGTCCACGGCAAGACCTCGCTCATACGCCACGACGGCGAGGGCGTCTTCGAAGGCCTGCCCGACCCCCTCGAGGCCACCAGGTACCACTCTCTGATCGTGGACCGAAACTCGGTGCCCGACGTGCTCGAGATCACCGCCTCCACCCATGACGGACTGGTGATGGGGCTGCGCCACAGGGAGCTACCGATCGAAGGGGTCCAGTTCCACCCTGAGTCGGTCCTCACCGCCGGCGGCCACGACCTCGTCGCCAACTTCCTTCGGTCCTGCACCTGAGCACCGGCGTCGAGCTGCGCCTCACCCCTACGGGTCGTCCGTCTCGTCCGAGTCATCAACCTCGGGGGGTGCCGTGGTGGTGGGCGGCGGCGGGGCCAGTCCGACCACGACCTCAACCACGACGGTGTCGGGTAGCTCGGCACCTGCCACCACTCCCTGGCGGATCACCCGACCGTCACGGCTGTCACCGACCGGGAGGTCCACGGTTCGGAACGAAACCCGCACCCCAGCGGCGGATGCGGCTTGTGATGCCGTCGACTCCAACAGCCCCGCGAGCGACGGCATCACGGTTGGACGATCCTCTTGTGACCCGGCCACGACCAGGTTGACCCGTGACCCCCTCGGCACCTCCGTGCCGGAGACAGGATCGATCGACAGGACGGCGCCGCCGGGTAGGTCGGTGCCGGTCTCGGTAGTGATGTCGTCCGGGATCAGGTTCAGCCGGCCCAACTCGGCCAGCACATCCACCGCGCGACGATCGGCGATCTCGGGCACCGTGCGCGGCGCTGGACCGTTGGAGACCCTGAGAAGCACCACCCGATCCGCTGGTGCCCTCCGACCGGCAGCAGGGTCGCTTCCCAGCACCTCTCCCGGGCGCACATCCTCATCGAACACGGGCACGGGTTGGGAAGTGAGGCCGATGGTGGCCAGCAGCGCTTCTGCATCGCTGGCCTGCTGGCCGACTGTCTCGGGCACGATCGTGCCGGCCGGGCCCGTCGACACAACGGCTGTGACCGGGGAACCCTCCTCGAGCTTCGCGCCGGCGATCGGCTCCTGTTCGAACACGGCTCCGGTGCCCACGACCTCGTTCGGTGATTCGTCCACGACCATGATCAGGCCCGCGGTCTCCAGCAGGCTCCGCGCTTCGTCCTCGGACAGGCCCACGATCGACGGCACCACTATGTCGACCACCTCGACACGCTTGTCGCCGCGCTCTATCGCCACGCCGAGGCCCACGAGCGCGACGGCGAACACCGCGATGATCACCCCCATCGCGATCGCAGCGGCCAGCGGATGCCTGCGCCGGTCGATGGTCTCCCATCCGCCTATCTCGGTGACACGGGGGCGCTCAGCCACCGGTCAGCTCCACCGACACGAGGGAACCGGGCAGCAGCATCGTGCCCGGCTCCGGTGACTGCCGTGAGACGTTGCCGGGGCTCGCCCCGCCGCCGAACACATTGGCCACGAGTCCCACCGACTCGAGCGCCGCCACGGCCTGACCGACGGAGCTGTTGAGCAACTGCGGCACAGCCACCGGCGGTGGTCCGCTCGACACCACGACGCTGACAGGCGTGTCGCGGGGCGACACCGTGCCTGCTGCCGGGTCGGTCGACACGACCGCGCCAACGGGTACGCCGGCCTCCTCGCGGAGCTCCACCTCGCCCACCAGGAATCCGAAGGACCCGAGGGCGAAGGCAGCGCCGTCCTCGGAGAGCCCCGCAACCTCGGGGACCGGTCTTGGATCGGGTCCGGTCGACACCACGAAGGTGACCTGGTCCGCCTCGGTCACCCGTACTCCCGGTTCGGGATTCTGGGAGATCACCAATCCGGACGCGACGGTCTCGCTTGCCTCGCTCTGAACGAGGTACTCGACCCCCACCTCGTCGAAAGGCAGCGTGACCTCCTCGATCGGGCGGCCGACCGCCTCGGGCATCTCGACCCTGGTGAGACCACGGCTGACAACGACGGTCACCGTGCTTCCGGCCGGGACCAGCTGGCCGGCCGCGGGGTCCTGGCCCATGACGGCTCCCCGCGGTGCCGACAGGCTGAACGACGTCTCCACATCAGCCACGAGGTCGGCCGACTCGATGTCAGCCAGCGCGCGGGGGCGGGCCAGGCCATCGAGGTCAGGCACCTCCACCACCGGAGGCTCACCCTTGACGGCCCCGACCGGGTCGAGGTTCGACGACCAACCCAGAAGCCACGCTCCGAACAGCGCCACAGCAAGGGTCACCGCCACAACTGCGGCGCCGCGCGCCCATCCCATGTCAGGGTGAGGTGGTGGAAGTCGTCGTGCTCGAGGAGGTACTCGACGTGGACGTCGTGGTGGACGCCACACCGACCGTGATGGTCACCGTCGACCCCTTGTCGGCCCTCGACTGGCCGCTCGGGCTCTGGCTGACGACCCGACCCACCGACGGGTCGCCGGACGGCACGACCGTGGTGCTCACGGCCACGTCGAAGCCCTTGCCCTGCAGCGTTGCAGTGGCGTTGGACTCGGACTGGTTGACGACGTTGGGGACCGTCACCTGCTCCTTGCCGCTGGAGACGATCACCGTGATGCGCGTGTTCCTCTCGGCGCTGGTGCCGGTGGCCGGATCGGTTCCGATCACCTGGCCCGAGGGGACCGAATCGCTCGCCTGTTCCTCGGGGCCGGCAACGCGGAAGCCAGCGGCTTCCAGCTCCGCCTGGGCCGCCGAGAAGCTCTGGCCCGACACATCCGGCACGATCTCTTCACCCGGACCCTTGGAGACCACGACCCCGACCTGAGAACCCTCCTCGGCCTCGGTCGCCGGTCCGGGATCCTGCAGGATCACGGTGCCGGGTTCGGCGTCCTCGCTCTCGGCGCTGTCGGATGCGACGGTGAAGCCTCGGCTCTCGAGCGCCGCGCGCGCGTCCTCGAGCGTCATGCCGATCACGTTGGGCACCTCGACCATCGCCGTACCGGTGCTGACCGTGAGCTGAACCGTGTCGCCCTTCTGGAGCGTCTGGCCCGCTTCGGGATCCTGTTCCGATACCCGGCCGGGATCCACCTGGTCGTTGGCCTCCTCGACGACCTCGACCTCGAGGCCCAGGTCCTCGAGCTGGGCCTGGGCGTCCTCCAGGCGCGAACCAACGACCTGGGGCACCTCGACATCGCTGCTGAGCCCGCTGGCCCACCAGAACAGGCCGCCGGCCACGAGGGCGAGCAGCACCACCATTGCGCCCAGGAACAGCCCGGTGCGCGACTTGCCGCCCCCATCCGGCTCGTCGGCAACCATCGCGGCACCCGCCGCTGCGGCCCCTGTCGCTGCAGGCTGAACGGCGGTGGCCCCCGGGTCGGCAGCGGCACCTGCGACCGCTGCGCCGGCGACCGCACCGGCAGCCAATCCTGCCGCTGCAAGGGCGGCCTCAGCGTTGGTCTCCTCGCCCTCGAGGAACCGACGCAGGTCGGCGCGCAGTTCCTCCGCCGAGGCGTAGCGATCCTCCGGCTTCTTGGACAGCAGCTTCATGACCACTGCATCCATGCCGGCCGGCATGTCGGTGATCACCGTGCTCGGCGGCTCGGGTTGGTCCTGGACGTGCTTGTAGGCGATGGCCAGCGGCGTGTCGCCCGTGAATGGCGTGCGACCGCTGACCATCTCGTAGAGCACGACGCCGAGAGAGTAGAGGTCCGACCGTGGATCGACGGGCAGGCCCTGGGCCTGCTCCGGAGAGAAGTAGGTGGCGGTGCCCATCACCGATCCGGCCTGGGTGAGGTCTTCGTCGGAGGACGAGAGCGCCCTGGCGATGCCGAAATCGGTGACCTTCGACTGGCCGCTGCCGGTGAGCAGCACGTTGCCGGGTTTCACGTCGCGGTGCACCACGCCCCGCGAGTGGGCGAATCCGAGAGCTGCTGCAACCTCGGACGCCAACTCGGCTGCGCGACGCGGATGCAGCGGACCGTCGCGGCGGATCACCTGGGACAACGAGGGGCCGTCGACGTACTCCATAACGATGAAATAGGTGCCGTCCTGGGTACCCCAGTCGTACACGCCCACGATGTTGGGGTGCGCCAGGTTCGCGGCCGCCTGCGCCTCCCGCCGGAAGCGCTCCACGAAGGACGGGTCGGTCGCGAACTCGGACACGAGTTCCTTGATCGCCACCGGCCGGTCGAGGCTACGGTCGCGCGCGAGGTACACCTGTGCCATTCCGCCGCGCGCCAGGCGGCGGTGGATCTCGTAGCGGTCACCGAGGACGCGCAAGTCCTGCTCGCTCATCGGAACCCCACAGTAGAGCCCGCAATGGCGCCGCCCGCAGACCACGGCCGCTGAATGCTTCGCGCATACACAGCATTCACCTCACCAGCAGGGCGTTTGCCAGCACGTCACGGGCGATCGGCCCCGCGACACGGCCACCGGTCTGGTTGCTGGCGCCACTCACGTTGTTGACCACCACGGCCACCGCCACAGTCGGGTCCTGGCCCTCCGGACCCGCGAAGGCGATCATCCAGGCGTGTGAAGTGGCGGGGTCGGTACCGAGCTGGGCTGTGCCGGTCTTGGCACCCACATCCGCACCGGGAATCTGCAGCACCCTGGCAGTGCCGCCCTGCACCACTCCGATCATTGCCTCCGAGAGCGTGGCGGCGTTGCCATCGGTGAAGGCCCGACGCCAGGTGGCCGGCTCGTACGTCGACACCACCGAGCCGTCGCGTGCGCGCACGGTCGACATCACGTGCGGCACCATCACCTCGCCCCGGTTGGCGACCGCACCGGCCACCATCGCCATCTGCAGCGGTGTGGCCGCCACGTCGTTCTGGCCGATCGCCGTCTGGGCGAGCTTCGGGGCGTCTTCGTTGACGGGGGCTAGTCCATCGGGCCTCGACACGATGTCGCCGAAGTCGGTCGGGTAGAACGACTCCGCGGGGTTGGGCATGTCGATGGGCACCTCGGCGTTGAACCCCGCTGCCTCGGCCTGCTCGATCATCGGCGTCGCCCCGACCTGCTCGACACCCATCTGGGCGAACGACGTGTTGCACGAGCGGGCCATGATCGTGAGCAGTGTGCCGCCACAGGGCTGTCCGCCGAAGTTGCGGATAGGCCGCCTGGTGAGCGGCGGCGTGTACTCGGTGACGACTTCGTAGTCGGGTGAGTCCACCGTGACGGTGCCGGTCGCGAGTCCGGCGCCGGCGGTCAGCACTTTGTAGGTGGATCCCGGGAAGTAGCGCTCCTGGTAGGTGTGGGCGAGCAGTGGCTTGCCCTCAGCGATGTCGTAGAGGCCCTTCACGTCCGCGGCGCGCTGTGTCTCGTTGTCCGATATCAGGTTCGGGTCATAGCTCGGGTTGGAGTACATGGCGAGGATCGCTCCGTCGCGGGGGTCGATTGCGACGACCGAGCCCCGCTGGCCGGCGAGTGCGTCGCGGGCAACGGTCTGGAGGTCCTTGCGGACGGTCAACAGCACGTCGCCCTCGGACGACTCGGCGCTGAAGAAGTCGCTGAACTGCTTGAATTCGAGCGCTGCGGTACGGCCGGCCAGCTCGTCGTTGTACTGGCGCTCCACACCACTGGCTCCGAGGGAGAACGAGTAGTAGCCGGTGACATGCGCGAACAGTTCCCCGTCGGGGTACACCCGCTGGAACCGCAAAGCTGCGCGGCGCTCCTCGGAGGTGGCGAGTACTGCGCCGTCGGCGGAGATTATGTCGCCCCGCGGCTCGTTGAAGTCGCGCTGGAGCACCCGGGTGTTCTCCGGGCGGTCGTTGAGTGCCGTGGCCTGGAACACCTGCACCTGGTTGAGCTTCAGGAACAGCGCCAGGTAGAGCACCACGAACGCTATTCCGAGCCGACGGATCTGGCGGTTCACCGGTCGCCCTCGGGTTGGGTCGCCTTCACTGCGCCACCGCCGGCTGCGCTATCCGCCGCGATGCCTGGTCGGAGATGCGCATGAGCAGCGCCAACAACACATAGTTGGCCACGAGGGAGGAACCGCCGTAGGAGACGAACGGCAGCGTGATGCCGGTGAGCGGCAGCAGGCGGATCACACCGGCGATGATGATGAAAGCCTGCACCGCGATCAGGGTCGTGAGGCCGACCGCCAGCAGGGCCATGAACCCGTCACTGCACCTGCGTGCGATGCGTAGACCGCTGCCGGCCAACAGCAGGAACGCGCACAGGATCGCTGTGGAGCCGAGCACGCCCAGTTCCTCCGCGATGATCGCGAAGATGAAATCGGTCTCCTCGAACGGGATGCGACCCGCGATGCCGAGGCCTGGGCCCGTTCCGGTGGTGCCACCCCACGCGAGCGCGTAGGCGGCCTGCACGATCTGGTAGCCGGACCCGGAGGGGTCGGCCCACGGGTCGAGCCATATGTCGACACGCGTCTTCACGTGGTCGAACCGCGACCAGCTGAGCCACGCGCCGATTGCGAACAGGCCCCCGCCGGCGACGAGGTAGCTGACCCGGCCGGTCGCCACCCAGAGCATCACCACGAACAACACGAAGAACAGCAGCGCAGATCCGAGGTCGCGCTCGAAGATCATCACCACGAGGGCCACGCCCCACGCTCCGAGGATGGGAAAGAAGTGCCGCGGGTCGGGGATGTTGACCGGGCCGAGCCTGAACGTGGCGACGCCGAGCAACTCGCGTTTCTCCATCAGGTAGCCGGCAAAGAAGATGGCCAGCGCAATCTTGGCGAACTCTCCGGGCTGGAAGCTGACCGGGCCGATCTCGACCCAGATGCGCGCGCCGTTGATGTTGCGTCCGATGCCGGGCAGCAGCGGGAGCATCAGAAGCAGCAGGCCCACGAGCCCGAACGTGTACCGGTATCGCTGCAACACCTTGATGTCGCGCACCAGCACGAGGGTGAGGACGAATCCGGTGATGCCCACGAAGGTCCACGTGGCCTGCAGGGCGGCGAGGTCCTTGTCGAGGCGGGCGATGAACACGTAGCCGATGCCGTTGAGCAACGCCGCGATCGGCAACAGCAGTGCGTCGGCGGCAGGGGCCACCTTGCGGGTCACGATGTGGGCGATAACCACCAGCAGAAGCACGCCCGCGAGGAACGGGCCCACGTCGGCGGGTAGCGACGCGTTGCGACCCAGGCTCGCCAGCGCGTAGAGACCACCGACCACCATGAACGCCAGCAGCAGGAGGCCCAACTCGGTGGTGCGACGCCTCTTCGCGAGCGCGTCGACGACCACGTCGGGGGCCTTTGCGGTGGGGGCTGTCACTACCCTCCGCCAGTCGCCGGCGGCGCTGGGGCGCCGGCCGGTGCCATGACGGGCACCGTGGTGGTCGTGGTGGTCGTGGTCGTGGTCGTCGTGGTCGTGGTCGTCGTGGTCGTGGTGACCGTGAGGCTGTCGATTCGCGCGATTGCATCGGCCTCGTCGCTGAACGTGAGTCCTTCTTCCACCTTGCTCTGTGCGGCCGGGGTGAGGTCGGCCACGAGCTTGTCGGAGCTCTTCACGTACTCGGGCTGCAACCACAGCACGGGCGTGCCCCGGTAGAGCGCCACGTAGCCGTCGTCGTCCTCGCCCACGTACCAACCGCGACCGGCCGTGAAGAAGATCGCACCGACGGCCAGCGCGATCACCCCGAAGATCGCCACCACGAACGCCGCTGTACGCCAGCGTGCCGCCCGGCTTGCAGCCGCATCGGCGGCAGCCTGCGCAGCGATCAGCTCCTCGGACTCGCCGGTGGCCAACGCCGCAATGCCCTCGTCGCCCTGCAGCTCCTCCGGGGGCGGATCAGTCTGCGGGTCCGAGTCGGCCTGCGCATCCGGCGATGCGATCACGGCCATCACTGTTTCGGTATGAGGTCCGAGATCCTCTTCGGACAGGTCGACTGCCGGCGTGGTGATCTTGCGGAACCGGTCGCCGAGGGCGGCAGCATCGGCGCCGCTGCCAACCACGTCCACCACCACGGCAGTGGTGTTGTCTCGCCCACCGGCTGCGTCGGCCTCGGCCGCGAGGCGGCGGGCGGTCACATCTGCCGGCTCGCCCTCCGCGAGAAGCTCGGCGATGCGCTCGTCGTCGAGCTCGTTGGTGAGTCCGTCGCTGCAGAGCAGCAGTCGGTCGCCGTCTCGGGGCGACAGCAGCCAGGCGTCCACGGTCACCAGGGGTTCCACCCCGAGTGCCCGGGTAAGAACGTTGCGCTGCGGATGGGTAAGGGCCTCCTGCTCGGTGATCTGGCCTTCACGCACCAGCGACTCGACCAACGAGTGGTCTTCGGTCAGCTGGTTCATCTCGCCGGCAGCCAGCAGGTACACCCGGCTGTCGCCCACGTTGAGCACAGCCACCTCATCAGCATCGTCGCGGCGGATGAGCCCGACCACGCATACCGTGGTGCCCATCCCCCTCAGCTCCGGGTCTACGTCAGCCCGTTCGGAGATCTGGCGGTTGGCCCAGTGAACGGTGCGCACCAGGTCATCGAGTGACCGGCTGCCCTCCACCTCGGCGAGAGCTCCGACCGCGTCCGCCGATGCCACTGCTCCGCCCCGGTGCCCGCCCATGCCGTCGGCCACGACCGCCAGGCCGTCGGCAGCGAGGAGCGAGTCCTCGTTGGCGGCGCGCACCTGGCCGACAAGCGACGCCGAGCCGATGTCGAGGCGTATCAACGCAGCTCCAGGATCACGTTGCCGATCTGGATGCGGTCACCCAGGCGTGCCGGCATCTGGCCCACGGCGCGCACACCGTTGACCCACGTGCCGTTGGTGGAGCCCAGGTCTTCGGCGAACACCTGGCCCTCGCGCTGGAACACACGTGTGTGCACCTGCGACACGTACTGCTCGTCGAACTGGATCGTGCAACCGGACGACCGACCGATGGTGGTCTCGGGACCGATCGGGAACTCAGTGCCAGCCCGGTCCGCCGGCTCGATCACGGCCAACTTCGTGGGCACCACCGACTTGCGCGACGCGCGGGGCGATCTGGCGAGCGGCTTCGGTTGCACCGCAGCCTGCTGGGGAACCTCGGCCGCGACCTTCGGCGGACTCACCTCTGCCCACACGGCGCGCAGCACGCGGAGGAAGAACAGGTACAACAGGACCAGGAGACAGATCTTGAGGACCGTGAGCAGCTGCTCGGGCATCGCGAGACCCTACGACGCCTCGAAGTGCATGGCCGTGTTGCCGAAACGCACCTCGTCTCCATCGACGAGCTGGTGCGGGCCGACGATCTTCGTTCCGTTGACCCGCGTGCCGTTGGTGGAGCCCAGGTCGGTGACCACGAAGCCGTCTCCCGACGGTGCGATCTCGGCGTGGTTGCGGCTCACGTTGGGGTCGGCCAGCACGATCACCGAGTCGTGGTGACGGCCGATCGTGACTGCGTACTCGCCCAGTGGGACCCGGTCGCCGGTGGACAGGAGCAGCGAACCCGGCGGGGTGGCGCCCTCGCCCTCGACGAACCGGCCCTCGACGGTGAGTACGCCGCTGCGCACGGTGGAGTCGGCGTCGATGGCGACCTCGACCGGGCCCACGAACCCATATCCCTCGTCGCGGGCATGTTCCCTGGCGGCGTCGGCCAGCTCGCGAACAAGGGTTTGCTGGATGTCGGCGAACTGCTCGAGGTCCTGCTCGGCCACACCGAAGCGGTAGGCGTTGGGCACGATCGTGGCACCGCTGACCGAAACCGACCGGTGACCGTCCATCTCGCGGACCAGCTTCCGGCCGAACTCCACCGGCTTCAGCCCGCCTCGGAAGATCCGCGAAACGGTGCCTTCGACGGCGCGTTCGAGTCGGTTCTCGAATCCACGGATGCCCATACGAACACGTTAGCTGTGGGCCGCCTGCAGCCCGCCGTCGCACCGCAAGGCGGTTGGGGCGCCGTAGAGGGCCCGCGCTAACCTCGGCTCTCCACTCGCGCGAGTGGCGGAATTGGCAGACGCGCAGGATTCAGGTTCCTGTGTCCGCAAGGACGTGAGGGTTCAAGTCCCTCCTCGCGCACCACCCAGCCACCGGTTACAGCTCGTGGAGGCTCAGAAGAGCACATCCACGTCGTTGGCCACGATGTGGGCGGCGTTGCGCTCCGCCAGCGCTGCGATGGTGAGCGACGGATTCGCACAGGCGGTCGATCCGGGGATGAGCGCACCGTCGTTCACGTAGAGCCCGGGTTGGTCCATCACCCGGCCGTACGCATCGCACACCTTTCCGATCACCGCACCTCCGAGTGGGTGGTAGGTCGCCGGGTCCCGGGCAGTCATGTCGATCGATGTGAGCGTGCCCGCAGCTCTGCCCCACCGGGCGATCCGGCGTCGAGCCATTGCGAGGGAGGCGCCGTGTGCTTCCGGTGGGAACCTGAGGCGGGCCTCGTCGCGTCGGGGGTCATAGGTGAACCGGCCGTGGCCATCGGGGATGAAGATCCCGACCACCTCCATCGCGTTGGCCTCGAATGGCAACGGGATGGGGCCGAACAGCACCGCCACCGGTCCTTCGGGATCGTCGAGGTCGTAGCTGGCGATGCTGGCGGGCCCACCCTGGAAGGTGCCGGTGGGCTGGTCGAGGATCTGGGTGGTCAACAGGTCGCCGTTGGTCGACCACCAGGCGCCCGTGTCGTCGGGCAGGTCCGGGATGTCGCCCAGTGCTGCGGCGCGCACGAGGAGCTTCGTCGTGTTGGCCGAACCGGCGCAGAGGAAGAGGGCGTCCGACGTGATCTCCACGAACTCCTGGACCACGCCGTCGGTGTCCAGCCGGTCGGTCGAGACGACCCATGTACCGTCGCCGCCGCGCTGGACGCGTTGGACCTGGTGTTGCGCCAGCAGTTCCACCCGCCCGGTTGCCTCGGCCGCGGGGATGTAGTTCGTGTCCAGTGACCTCTTGCCCGGACCGTTGGCGCCGTAGATCACGTCGCCTCTCGAGATGACCGCAGGCAGCTCGCCGCGCAGCTCGCGGCGGACCACGTCCCAGTCGACCGGCATCGGCGTTCGGGTCGCTTCCGGCAGGCCGGCGTCACGCACGATGTCCATGAACAGGCGGCTCGAGGAGTACCTGGTTGAGGCGAGCACGTCGTCGGGCAGCGGAGACGCGCCGAGGGCGTCGATCACCATCGGATACCAGCGCTGGTCGAATTCGTCGTAGTCGAGGGCACCGGGCATCACCCGGTCGAACAGGTCACTGCGCGGTTGCACCGACATGCCGTGGTACGGCACGGACCCGCCACCAACCGCGGCTGCGCACATGACGTCCATTCCGTCGCCCGGGATTCGCTCTAGCAGCCCGGTGTAGCGCTGCCACGGAGGGGCCGGGAACAGCTTCTCGGTGGCGGTGTTGGCTTCGCTCAGCCAGGAGACCCTGCGGTCCGGAGCAAACATCGTGGGGAAGGCACCACGCGTGCCACTGGCCCAGCGCTTTCCGCGCTCCACGAGCGTCACGTCCACGCCCCGCTGTGCGAGGCGGAGGGCGGTCACGGCACCGCCGAATCCGGTTCCGACCACGACCACACGCCTGCGTTCGCTTCGCTGGGTGGCATCAGGAGAGACAGGACCCGGCCGCGGTGGCGCGCATGCGGCGGCAAGGACGCCACCGCTCAGCGCCGCTCCCGCGCCGAGCACGCTTCTTCGCGTGAAACGGTCTCTTGCCGCCATGTTGTCGAACCCCCTACGGAGCACCGCACTGTAGACACTGGTGAGACCGCGCCCAGCGTCAGCTGATTCCGGGAGGCACCGGCGGCAGGTGCGGCTCGATCACGGTGACCATCAACTCGTTCGTCCTCGACTCGCCGCCCAGGTGCTCGGCGCCCCGGGCGATCGCTCCGGCTCGGGGTTCGGCGCCCGCGCGCCATAGAGTGGCTCGGCCCGCAAAGCGGCAGCCGCGTCCCACGGCGGCCGCCCCGACACGACTGCGCGAAAGCACCGAGGACCCCAATGAGCGTCTCCGCCGGCACGATCATCTACACCATCACCGACGAGGCCCCCGCCCTCGCAACCCGGTCGCTACTACCGGTGATCGAGGCCTTTTCAGGGGTGGCCGGCGTGTCGGTCGAGACCCGTGACATCTCCCTGGCCGGGCGTGTGCTCGCCACCTTCCCCGAGGCGCTCACCGACGAGCAGCGCATCGCCGATGACCTCGCCGAGCTGGGCGAGCTCGTGAAGCAGCCCGAGGCCAACGTCATAAAGCTGCCCAACATCTCCGCCTCGGTCCCACAGCTCGTGGCAACCATCGAGGAGCTTCGCTCGAAGGGCTACGACGTGCCCCTCTACCCCGAGGAGCCCTCGACCGCCGAGGAAGAGGACATCAAGGCCCGCTACGACAAGGTGAAGGGCAGCGCCGTCAACCCCGTGCTGCGTGAGGGCAACTCCGACCGGCGCGCACCCGGGTCCGTGAAGTCATATGCACGCAGCCACCCGCATTCGATGGGCGAGTGGAGCGGCGATTCGCGGACCAACGTGGCCACGATGGGCGCCGACGACTTCCGCTCCAGCGAGCAGTCGGTGACCATCGAGGCCGATGACACACTGCGCATCGAGTTGGTCACCGACTCGGGCACCACAGTGCTCAAGGAGTCGGTGCCCGTGCTTGCCGGCGAGGTGGTCGACTCCACCGTGATGCGCGTCGACGCGCTGCGCTCCTTCCTCGCCGAACAGGTCGAAGCTGCGCGGCAGTCCGGCGTGCTGCTGTCGGTGCACCTCAAGGCCACGATGATGAAGGTCTCCGACCCGATCATCTTCGGCCACGCAGTCATGGCCGTGTGCGGCGACGTGTACCGCGAGCACGCCGCCACCTTCGAACGCCTCGGCATCGACCCCGACAACGGCCTCGGAGACCTGGAAGCGAAGATCGCCGACCTAACCGAGGCGGAACGCTCTCCGATCGAAGCCTCGCTCGCCGCCGCGCTCGAGGCAGCGCCGCCGCTCGCGATGGTCGACTCGGACCGTGGCATCACCAACCTGCACGTGCCGAGCGACGTGATCATCGATGCCTCCATGCCGGCGATGATCCGCACGTCCGGACAGATGTGGAACGCAGAGGGCGACCAGCAGGACACACTCGCCGTCATCCCCGACTCCAGCTATGCCGGTGTGTACCAGGCCGTCATCGACGACTGCCGTGCCAACGGCGCCTATGACCCCACCACCATGGGTTCTGTGCCCAACGTGGGCCTCATGGCGCAGAAGGCCGAGGAGTACGGCAGCCACGACAAGACCTTCGAGATCGGGGCCGCCGGCACCGTGCAGGTGGTGGACGGGTCGAGCACCGTGCTCATGTCCCACGATGTGAACGAGGGCGACATCTGGCGGGCCTGCCAGACGAAGGACGCTCCCATCCGCGACTGGGTTCGCCTCGCGGTCAGCCGTGCCCGCGCCACCGGGTCACCTGCGGTGTTCTGGCTCGACTCCACCCGCGCACATGACGCCCAGCTCATCGAGAAGGTCAACGCCTACCTCCCCGAGCACGACACCGATGGCCTCACCATCGAGGTGTTGGCCCCGGTCAAGGCAACCGCGTACTCCCTCGAGCGGATCCGCCGCGGCGAGGACACGATCTCGGTCACCGGCAATGTGTTGCGCGACTACCTCACCGACCTGTTCCCGATCCTCGAGCTGGGCACCAGCGCCAAGATGCTCTCCGTCGTACCTCTCATGAACGGCGGCGGCCTGTTCGAGACCGGCGCGGGCGGTTCGGCCCCGAAGCACGTGCAGCAGCTCGTGGCCGAGAACCACCTTCGGTGGGACTCACTCGGGGAGTTCCTGGCCCTCGCCGCGAGCCTGGAGCACCTCGCCGAGTCGTTCGGCAACCCGGTGGCCAGGGTCCTCGGCGCCGCACTCGACGGTGCGACGGGTCGCTTCCTGGAGGAAGGCCGCTCACCGTCGCGCAAGGTCAACGAGCTCGACAATCGGGGCAGCCACTTCTACCTCGCCATGTACTGGGCCCGGGCTCTGGCCGACCAGGGCGACGATCAGGCGATCGCCGAGCGCTTCGCGCCGATCGCCTCAGCGATGGAGCAAGCCGAGCAGGTGATCGTCGACGAGCTCAACTCCGTGCAGGGCGATCCGGTCGACCTCGACGGATACTTCTACCCCGATCCAGGGCGCGCGACCGCTGTCATGCGCCCGAGCGCGACGCTCAACGCGATAGTCGACGACATCAGCTGACTGGGCGGCCGCGAGGCCTGGTAACGCTTGTTGGCAACCCCGGGTGCCCAGGTGGGCGTATCTTCTCATCGGAGGTCCACCCATGACCGAGATCGACGAGACCGAACTGCCAGGGATTGGCATCAGGCGCGAGTTCACCACCCGTGGGGGTAAGCGCCTGGGTGTCATCGCCAACCGAACCGGCAAGCACGACCTGCTGCTGTATGACAGCGACGACCCCGACATGTGCAGCACGGTCGTTCCCCTTGACGAGCGCGACACCGACGTGCTTGCGGAACTGCTCGGCGCCACCAGCGGTGTCAGTGACGCCGCGTCGACGCTCATAAACCTCGAAGGAATCGCGATCGACTGGGTGGGCATCGACGCCGGCTCGGAGTTCGCGGGCAAGACCATCGGTGAGGCCGAAATCCGCAGCCGCACGGGAGCGAGCATCGCCGCCGTGCTGCATCGCGGGGACTCGGTGCCCGACCCCGGCCCCGACACCGTGCTCACCGCCGGCGCCCAGGTCGTCGCTGTGGGCACACCCGGTGCGGTCGAGCAGCTGGCGGAGCTCCTCGGCGCTTGATGCTCGCAGCCACGACCTCAGAGGTCGCGAGTTCGTTCCTCGAGTTGGGTCTCAACCTGCTCGTGCTGGCTGCCCTCGCCTTCGTCGCGGCCAAGCTTCACATCAGCCCGATCCCTCTCTACCTGCTCGCGGGAATCCTTGCCGGCATCGGCGGACCGCTGTCGCTCGACGACTCGGGGCAGTTCGCCGCACTCGGGGCCGAGATCGGGGTGCTGTTGCTGCTGTTCATGCTCGGGCTGGAGTACACACCGCGCGAGCTGACCTCGGCGCTGCGACGCGGAGCCGTTGGTGGCGGGTTCGACCTCGTCGTCAACGGTGTCCCCGGAGTGCTCGCAGGGCTGCTGCTGGGCTGGGATCCAGTAGCCGCGATCCTGCTGGGTGGCGTGACCTACATCTCCTCCTCGGGGGTCATCGCCAAGTTGGTCGGCGACCTCGGACGGATCGGCAACCGCGAGACGCCCCACGTCCTGACCCTCCTGGTCCTCGAGGACCTGGTCATGGCTGTCTACCTGCCGGTGGTGGCCGTGCTGCTGGTCGGCACGTCGATGAGCGAGGGCGCTCTCGACGTTGCCGTCGCCCTGGCCGTCGTTGCCACGATCCTGATCGTGCTGGGCCGCTTCGGCGAGGACATCGGAGAGCTGCTCCACCGGCGCAGTGGGTCGGTGGGCGACGAAGTCGTCCTGCTGTCGACGTTCGGGGCCGTGTTGCTCGTGGCCGGACTCGTCCAGCAGGTGGACGTGTCGGCGGCCGTCGGGGCGTTCCTCGTGGGGGTGGCCATATCCGGGCCCGCGCAACGGCGCGCAGCCGACGTGATCAGCCCGCTGCGCGACCTTTTCGCCGCGATCTTCTTCTTCGCGTTCGCACTCGGGATCGACACCGAGACCCTCCCGCCCGTGCTGCCCGCAGCCATCGCCCTGGCCGCGGTGGGTGTGATCACCAAGATGGCCACCGGCTGGGTGGTGGCCGCGCGAGCGGGTGTGGGCATCGACGGCCGATGGAGGGCAGGCACCACCCTCATCGCGCGCGGTGAGTTCTCGATAGTGATCGCCGGGCTCGGAACCGCTCAGGCGGTCGAGTCCGACCTGGGCCCACTGGCCGCTGCCTACGTGCTGGTACTTGCCGTGATCGGGCCGCTCATGGCCCGGCCGTCGAAGGCACCGAGGGTGCTGCGTCGACTGCTTGTGCGCCCACAGCCCAAGACGTCGGTCTGAGGGCCGGCGGCGCCGTTCAGCCGGAGGTGCTCGGCCAGCCCGCGGCCTCCATGTCGGTCAGGCCGCCGCCGTCCCACACGTCGAGTCCGGCCTCGGACATCGACTGAGCGGCAACAGCAGAGCGGTTGCCGCTGCGGCAGTACACGACGTACTCGCCGCTGGGGTCGAGTTCGGCAATGCGTTCGGCGAAGGTCGGGTCCTGCACATCGATCAGATCCGCGTCGGTGACGTGAGCAACCGCGTACTCCTGCGGCGTGCGCACATCAATCACGGTGCGGTCCTGGGCCAGCGCCTGTTCTGCGGCCGGCACCCCGGGCGACGGCACATCCGACCCGGCGCCGGACGATTCGTCGTCGCTCGAACAGCCGGCGACTACGAGAGCAAAACCAGCCAGCGCAAGCAGAAACAGTCGGATGACACCTCGGAAAGCAGTAAGCTGATTTATACCCCCTAGGGTATCAGGTCATCCGGGTCGTTGTGGTACCACACCCGCTCGGGGCAGACTCAGGACCCCGCAAGCATCTGAGCCAATGCCCGACGACAACGATCCCACCCCAGACGAACACACACCCCCCGACGAACACCGACGGCTGATCCCCGGGTGGCTGGTGCCACTGCTGATCGGCCTCGTCACCATCACCGCAGGTGTGGTCACCTGGCGTGCCGGCCAGCTGGCGTCAGCGGCAGCGTTCGAGGACCGCCAGTCGGTCGGCCAGACGATCACCCAGCAGCAGCAGGTCAGCGAGGCAGGCCTCGCGACCATCAACGACTCCGTGGCGTATGTGTCATACGTGGCCGACTTCGCCGAGGCCGCCGCCCTCGACGACCTGGCGGCCGAGGCAGAGGAGCAAGGTCTCGCCGAGGTCGCTGCACGCCTTCGGGACCAAGCAGACGACGAACGCACCGCCGCCACCGGTGAGGCACAGGCAGTCGGCGTGTTCGGCGACCAGACACTCCTCGCGCAGATCGTCGCTGACCCCACCGAGCCGGTGCCGTTCGACTTCGACCAGGCCCTCACCGAGAACGAGGCCGCCGTCAGCACCGGGATCACCTCACCGGGAGTGCTCGACCCCGACGGATGGGCCACCCAGGCCGACACCACACGCAAGCAGGTGCGGTCGCTGCGCGTGGCCGCCCTGCTGCTCCTGCTCGCCGTGGTCGCCTACACAGTTGCGGAGCTGACGCCCCGCATCGTCACCCGCCGGGCGATGTTCGCCGTCGGTTCGGTCATCTACATCGTCGTGTCGGTCACGACGTTCTCACTGGTGTTCTGATGGTCGACGACGAGCAGAACCAGCCGGGCGACCAGGAGCCACAGGCCACGCCGGCCGAGAGGCGATTCAAGCGACGCATCGGCATCTCGCTGGCCACCCTCGCGGTACTCGGGGCGTGGATCGCGGTGCTGGCCACCAACGCCGCAACCAACGAGTCCACCGCGGCCCGCCAGGCCACGAGGCTGGCCTCGGAGTCACAGACCGCTGACGTGCTGTCAAAGGGCGTCAACACCGGCCTCGACCAGGTCGACGCGGAACTGGAGCTGCTGACGATCCGCCCGGTGTTCGGCGACGCAGCAACGGTCACCGAGGAATACGGAGTTGCCACTGACCCCGACCGGGCGGCGCAACGCCAACAGCAAGCAGCGGACAGCCTGGAAGAGGCTCTCGGTGGCGACGGCACGGTCGCGGCCGAGCTCGAGATCAGCGCCAACGAGCTGTCGCTCGAACAACAGCTCACGGTGGAGCAGCGCGTGAGCTGGAACGCGAAGGCGTCCCAGTACGAGACGGTCCTGACCGTGCTGGCAGTGGCGATCTTCCTGGTGGGCTTCACCCTCGTGCTGGGCCGCAAGCTCCGGCCACCCGTTGCCGTACCGGGCCTCATCCTCGCCGTCATCTGCGCCGGCTGGGCACTGCAGATCTACTACAAGCCCACCCCCGAGGTCGCGGCCGAATCCATCAGCGCCACAGCCAAGGGCCAGTACCTGTTGGGCACCGGTGCCGCGCAGGAGGCCATCGACGAGTACGACGAGGCCCTCGAAGCCACTCCGGACTACGTCGAGGCCCTGCAGGCGCGCGCCCTCGCCCGGATGGCGCTTGCGAACCCGGACCTGCTCACCACGCTTGCGTTCACCGACACCTCGACCGAAGTATTCGATGCCGTGGAGGCCGACATCGCCGCTGCACTGGCCGCCGGCGGCGATGAGGACCCGCTGTTGCTCGCCGTAGCCTCGATCGCGGCGGTCGGCGAAGCCGACTGGGACAAGGCGGCAACGCGGATCGAGGAGGGCATCGCCCTCAACGAGCTGGCCGCGGAGCTGTACCTGTGGCGATCGGCCGTGGCCGTCGCGCAGGGTGATGCCGAGGCGGCGGAAGAATGGTTGGAGGAGGCCGTGACGCGTTTCGGCGATGTGGGAGTCGAGCGCGGCCGCTCGCTGGCGGCGCAGTACATCACCCTGCTCGAGCACGTTGCGGCAACCACGCCCGATCAAGCTGATCTGGCGGCGGAGTTCACCAGCGACCTTGTCGCTGCCCTCACTGCGAACCGTTCCGACCGCGCCGGCACCGACGCTTCGCCGGATGCCCGCATCGCCAGCGCGACGGCCTCGTACGACGAGGGCATCACCTCGGTCAACGTGCAGCTCGAAGGGCTCGATGAGCAGGACACGATCGTGATCGCCGGGTACGAGAACCCGGGCGGCGATGCCGGCTGGGTGCAGCCCGAGGAGATCTACTACATCGGCCCGCCCACATCCGGCGACGGCGCTTCCTTCCAGACTCCGCGTTCATGCGTGGCGACCGAGTACCGCTTCGACCTCTACGTCGAAGGAAGCTTGCGCGACACGATCACCGTGCCGGGTGCCGCGGCCACCTGCTGAGCAGGCTCCGACGCCATTCGAGGTCTGGGTGGACCGGCATCGAGCGTGGCAGGGTGATGAGCCATGACCTGGGTGCTGCTCATCCTGGGCTTCGTCGTGCTGATCGGCGGGGCGGAGTTCCTCGTGCGGGGAGCCGGCCGGGTCGCGGTGCGCTTCGGGCTGTCTCCGATTGTCGTGGGTCTCACAGTGGTGGCGTTCGGCACCAGCGCACCCGAGCTGGCGGTGTCGGTCAGCTCCGCGTTTAAGGGGCAGACCGGGCTCGCTGTCGGAAACGTGATCGGCTCCAACATCGCCAACGTGCTGTTGGTGCTCGGCGCATCAGCCGCGCTAGGAGGCGGACTGATCGTGGCCGCAAAGATCGTCCGGATCGACGTACCTCTGATGATCGCCGCCTCGTTCGCGGTGCTGCTGATGTCACTCAACGGTTCGATCGGCAGGATCGAGGGCGGGCTGTTGTTCCTGGCGATTGTCGCCTATGTGACGTGGACGGTGCGCAGCGCCCGGACGGCGTCGGCTGCAGTAGTTGCTGAGTACGAGGACGAGTACGGCGAGTCGGGGGGTGAACCGCTCTGGGTCGACATCCTCTTCGTGCTCGGGGGAGTCGGAGCGCTCGTGCTGGGCTCGACCTGGCTGGTCAACTCGGCGCGCGAGATCGCAGTCGACCTGGGTGTGTCAGACCTCGTGGTCGGCCTCACCGTGGTGGCGATCGGTACCAGCGCGCCGGAACTGGCCACCTCGCTCGTCGCGGCTGCGAAGGGCGAGCGCGACATCGCCGTCGGAAACGCTGTCGGCTCCAACCTGTTCAATCTGCTGAGCGTGCTGGGAGTGACCGCCCTCGTGGCACCTGACGGACTGCCCGTGAGCGACGAAGCCCTGCAACTCGACATGCCGATCATGGTCGCGGTGGCTGCGGCCTGCCTGCCCGTCTTCTTCAAGGGGTTCTCGATCACGCGCACCGAAGGCGCATTCTTCCTCGCCTACTACGTCGCCTACATCGTGTTCCTGGTGCTCGACCAGACGGGCAGTGGCCTGCGGGACCCCTTCGCGATCGTGATGGGCGTCTTCGTGATCCCACTCACTCTCGTGACCCTCGGCGTCATCGCGTGGCAGGCGTGGACCCGTCCGTACGAGCCACCCGAAGAGATCCGGGCCTGAATGCCGTGGGTGGTCCGCGGTCAGCCGAGCGCACTCTCGAGATCGCCGAAGGCCCGCGAGATGCTGTCCGCCAGCTTCGGCAGGTCTGCCATGCCATCGCGGTCGGCGGTGAGCCCGAAGTGCAGCACGCCTTCGTAGGAGACGACGCCGATGGTGAGACCCTCGCCGTCGATCACCTCCACATACGGGTAGGTCTCGAGCACCTTCGCACCGAACATCCAGAGCGGCACCGGCGGCCCGGGCACATTGGTGATCACCAGGTTCATCGGGATCTGCCGGCTCACGACACGGGCCAGCTCTGGTGCCACGAGTGAGAACTCGCCCGCAGCCTCCACGATGCGCTCGGCGCCATCGGCCATCCCCGAGTCCTTCAGTGCATCGGTCTGCGAGCTGATCGCCTCGAGGCAGAGCACGGGGTCGGATTCGTGCACGGGCAGATCGACCACGATCAACGACACCGAGTTGCCGAGCTCACCGCGCTCTTCGTCGGGCCGCCGCGAAACGGGCACCATCGCCTTGAGCGCGCGGTCATGGTCGAGATCCTCGCCGCGATCGGCCATGAACGACCGCAGAGCCGTTGTGCACGCTGTCAGCACCACGTCGTTGAGCGTGACCTTCACAGGAGCCGCCCTGCGGATACGGCCAACCTGCTCGATCGACGCGGTGGCATCCACCCAGCGGCGGTGCGAGCTGACCTCGGTGTTCCAAGGGGCCGGGCGGGGCCGGTCCTGGAAGGTGAGCGCCGTCGACGCCACGTCACCCAGCATGCTTGCGAACGCCCGCGGGTTGCGAACCGCAGTTGTGAGGTTGCGTATCAGAGTCGCCGGCCGGGTGATCTGCTCGGCCACCGCCTCGACCAGCAGCTCGCGATCCGACGGAGGTTCATTGGGCACCCAGGTGGGGGCCGCCGGCGGCGGCTCGGGGTCCGGTTCGAAGTCGACCAGTGCCATCGCAAGATCGACGGTGGCGATACCGTCGCCGACGCAGTGGTGGATCTTGCTGATCTGCGCGACGGTGCCATCCTCGAGTCCGTCGACCAACCAGAACTCCCACAGGGGGCGCGTGCGGTCGAGTGGCTGAGACTGCAGCCTGCCCATCAGGTCGAGCAACTGTTCGCGCGTTCCCGGCCGCGGCAGGGCAGTGAGGCGCATGTGGTAGTCGAGGTCGAACCGGTCGTCGTCGACCCACACCGGCCGGCCCTGCCTGAAGGGCACCATGCGGATCCGCTGGCGCATGCGCGGCACGCGATGAAGGCGATCGGAGACCGCCCCCCTGAGCTCCTCCATGCGGATCCGGCCGGATGCGTCCCGCAACGGCTCACCCTCGAGGATGGTCAGCGAGCCGACGTGCTGGGGTTCGTGAGGAGTCTCGATGTAGAGGAACGCGGCATCGGTGGCCGTGAGTCGCTCGTGTGCCATGGGGCCTCCGCAGGTAGCTGTAGGCACAATTTTCCCACGCGCGGTGGACGTGTGCGCCCAGAACTCGAACCGGACCCGTTCAGCAGGATGCCCGAGGACCTTCTGGGCGATCGAGCACGTCACCGATCGGATACGCCACCGCCCAACCGGTGCCCGGGTCCCGGGCAACGATGAGTCCGACCGCGCGACCTTCCACATCGACCACGACACCGCCCGAGATGCCCTGCTGCACCGGAACGTCGACGAGCAGCACATCGCTCACCGAACCCCACCCGCTGCGCGCCTCGATGGCGGCGACGTTGCCGTCCGAAACGGTCCAGCTGCCCCGGGGGAAGCCGGCCAACACCACGGGATCGCCGACGGACGGAAGCGGCCCGGCCACGAGCCCACTGCCCGCCGACGGGGACAGTCCCGTCAGATCGACCGCCGCGGCATCACGGTCAGCCAGGTAGCTCGACACCAGGCCATCGGCAACGCCCATGCGGCCACCGCTCACCTGCGCTGTGGCCGCACCCCGCACGACATGCGCGTTCGTGAAGCCGCTCGGGCTGCCGTCGCGGTCGAGCACCGTCACGGTTCCCTGGCGGTGGACCCCGCAGGCCCGCACATCGGCGCGCAACACCGATCGGGACAACAAGTCCTGCATCTCGGTCGGCGCGAGGGGCGACACCTGCTGCTGTTGACCCGCCGCCAGATCGGGCGCAGTCACCCAGTAGACGCCGGTGCCCAGCAATACGCCCGCAAGCGCAGCAAGCAACGTGTCCCTCACGTGTCGCCCAGCCATCACAAAAGGGAACACCCACGGCTCAGCGCCCGCAAGTGGAACGCGCAGGGCGATTGTTCCCGGGCCGGCCCGGAGGGGGCCGGCGCCTACCCCAGGGTCAGCCCTGGCGCACCCGTAGGTACAAGTTCCACACCGCCTCCGCAGCAGTGGTCGGGGTGGAGCGACCAGCGCGCACTTCGCGTTCCATCCGCTCGAGTTCCGCAGTGACTTCCGCCGTGTCGCTCAGGTCGGCCTGCAACCTGTCGCGGAGCATCGACCACATCCACCGCACCTGCTGGCCGCGCCGCTTGTCCTCGAGCTCGCCGGTCTCGGTGAGCTTGCGCCGGTGCAGCTCCACCTGTGCCCAGAGCTCGTCCAGGCCCAGGTCGTCGAGCCCGGAGCATGTGAGCACCGGAGGGGTCCACGTCGGTGTGGCCGGCGTCATCATGTGTAGCGCGAGCCGGTAATCGGCCGCCGCGCGCTCTGCACGCTGTGCGTTGTCGCCGTCGGCCTTGTTGACGGCGATCAGGTCGGCCAGCTCGAGCACGCCCTTCTTGATGCCCTGCAGGTCGTCGCCAGCGCCCGCCAACATGAGCACGCAGAAGAAGTCGACCATGTCGGCCACGACGGTTTCGGACTGGCCGACACCCACCGTTTCCACCAGCACCACATCGAAGCCGGCTGCCTCGCACAACACGATCGTCTCGCGGGTCGCACCGGCCACCCCGCCGAGCGAGTCCCCCGCGGGAGATGGGCGGATGAACGCGTCGGGATCGGTTGCCAGTCGCTCCATCCGGGTCTTGTCGCCGAGGATCGAGCCGCCGGTACGCGAACTCGTGGGGTCCACGGCCAGCACCGCCACCCGCTTGCCCGAACCGGTGAGATTCACCCCCAGCTGGTCGATGAAGGTCGACTTGCCGACGCCTGGTACCCCAGTGATCCCGACGCGGTGGGCGCCACCCGAGCGGGGCAGCAGTTCGGTGAGCACGCGCTGTGCCAGGTGACGGTGCTCGGGATGACTCGACTCGACCAGCGTGATCGCCTTTGCGAGCACCGCCGGGTCGGCCGAGGTGACTCCCTCGACGTACTGCGTTGCGGTGAGCTGTCCTACCATTCCGTGCCGAGGCTACCGATACGGTCGGTGTGCGACGGAACCTGCTGGGCACCACCGCCCAGCATTGGGCAATACTGCGGGCCATGAACCGCACCCTCCTCCGAGCCATCGGCTCACTCTTGGCCGCGCTGGCACTCATCGGCGCCGCATGCTCCAACGACAGCAACGACAGTTCTTCCTCCTCGACCACGGCCGCCACCTCGGACGCCGACTCGACCGACACCGCCGAGCAAAGCGACGAAGAGTCCGGCGAGTCGGATTCCTCAACTGATACCGCATTCACCGAACCGGCAGTGAGCGCCACCTACTCGGACCTCTCCGTATGGCTGTGTCACCCCGACAAAGACGGGGATAGCTGCGACATCGACCTCGACTCCACACTGATCGCACCCGACGGCACCCAGAGCGTCGAGCCGTTCGAGCCGGCAACCGACCCGCCGATCGACTGCATCTACTACTACCCGACGATCTCCACCGACCCCGGCGCCAACTCGGACCTCGACCCGGGCGAGTCCGAGATCGGCATCACACAGAACCAGGCGGCTCGCTTCGCCGAAGTCTGCAACGTGTACGCACCCGTCTACCGCCAGACACCTCTCACTGCGATGTTCTCCGGCATCGAGGCGCGGGAGTCCGGCACGGCAACCACGCTGCCGGCCGACGATCCCGCCAACCCGCGCAACATCGCCTACGGCGATGTGCGCGATTCCTTCATGCACTACCTGGCCACGAAGAACGAGGGCCGCCCCTTCGTGCTGATGGGCCACTCCCAGGGTGCCGGGCACCTCAACCGCCTGATCTCCGAGGAGATCGATGGCAACGACGAGCTACGCGACCAGATGCTCTCCGCACTTCTGATCGGCTCCTCGGTGACCGTGGACGGTGGTGACAACGACAGCTTCGAGAACGTCGCCGGCTGCAGCTCACCCAACGAGACCAACTGTGTGATCTCCTACGCCACCTTCTACGAAGCCGAGCCGCCGCCGGACAACAGCTTCTTCGGCCGGCCCCGCGACGGCGGTGGCCGGGCTCTGTGCAACAACCCGGCTGCACTGTCGGGCGGGGCAGCCAACCTCTCCAGCTACTTCGAAGCCGGTCACGCCCCCGACTCACCGGCGGTCGGCACGCCATGGGTCCATTACACCGAGTTGCTCGAGGGCGAATGCGTGTCCAACGAGGACTTCGATTGGCTCCAGGTGACACCGTCCACCGCACCCGGGCTGCCCCAGGAACTGGGCGGCCGTCTCACACCCGAGTGGGGCACCCATCTGGCCGACGTCAACTTCACGATCGGTGACCTGATCGAGGTCGTGCGCACCCAGTCCGGCCAGGCCTGACGCTCGTAGAACCCTGGGAACGAAAAACCCGCCTTTGTGGGGTCAACGAGCCTGTTGCCCTTGGCAGACTGTCACCGCTGACATCCAGCAACGGCCGAAGGGACTCTGAGATGGCGCCTCTGGTGATCATGGACGGCAACGAAGCCGCCGGCCGCGTCGCCCACCGGCTCAGCGAGGTCGTGGCCATCTACCCGATCACGCCCGCATCGCCGATGGGAGAGCTGGCCGACACACTCAGCTCGCGCGGCACCACCAACCTGTGGGGTGACGTTCCCAAGGTGATCGAGATGCAGAGCGAGGGCGGAGCCGCCGGCACGCTGCACGGGGCACTTCAGGGCGGGGCGCTGGCCACCACGTTCACCGCCAGCCAGGGCCTGCTGCTGATGCTGCCCAACATGTACAAGGTCGCCGGCGAACTCACCCCGGCGGTGATCCATGTGGCTGCCCGCGCGATCGCCACACACGCGCTGTCGATCTTCGGTGACCACGGCGACGTGATGGCCACACGGGGCACCGGCTGGGCGATCCTGCACGCTGCCTCCGTGCAGGAGGCACAGGACATGGCGCTCGTGGCCCACGCGGCCACGCTGCGGTCCCGCGTTCCGTTCATCCACGCGATCGATGGCTTCCGCACCAGCCACGAACTCGCCGGTGTGGAGGTGCTCGACGACTCGGTGCTTGGGGCACTCGTGCCCGGCGACCTGGTCGACGAGCACAGGTCGCGCTCGCTATCCGCGGCCGATCCGGTGCTGCGCGGTACCGCCCAGAACCCCGACGCGTTCTTCCAGTCACGCGAGGCCTCCAACCCATTCCACGACGCAACCGCCGCAACGGTTTCCGAGGTACTGCAGGAGTTCGGCGAACTCACCGGCCGCCGTTACGGAATCGTGGAGTACCACGGCCACGACGAACCGGCAGAGGTCGTGGTCGTGTCGGGTTCAGGAGTGTGGGCGGCACGCAAGGCAGCCGACGCTCTCAACGCCGAAGGCCGCCGGTGCGGAGTCATCCACGTCCGCCTGTTCCGCCCGTTCCCCATCGACGCACTGGCCGATGTACTGCCCGCCTCGGTGAAGGCCGTCGGTGTACTCGACCGGTGCAAGGAGCCCGGCGCAGCGGGCGAGCCCCTGCTGGTCGACACGACCATGGCGCTCGCCACAGCAGCACAGGACGGCCGTCTGCGCGGCCCGCTGCCACGGATCATCGGCGGCCGCTACGGGCTGGGATCCAAGGAGTTCACCGCCGCCATGGCGGCGTCGGTGTTCGACTCGCTGGCGAACGACAACACCTCGGGTCCCTTCACCGTGGGCATCACCGACGACGTCACAAGGCTCTCGCTCGACTACGACCCCGACCGCTTCGAGGAGAGCACGGACGTGCGGCGCGCAGTGCTGGTGGGACTCGGGTCAGACGGCACTGTCGGCGCCGCGAAGAACGCCTGCAAGATCGTGTCCGAAACCCGCGGCGAGCATGCCCAGGGCTACTTCGTCTACGACTCCAAGAAGTCGGGCGCCGTGACCGTGTCGCACCTGCGTTTCGCGGACCGCCGTCTCGACGCGCCATGGCTGATCCGCGGCGCCCACTACGTGGGCATCCACCAGTTCTCACTGCTTGACCGCCTCGACGTGCTCGAACTCGCCGCTCCGGGCGCCACGGTCGTCATCAACAGCCCCCATGGTGCCGAGTGGACCTGGGCCCACCTGCCCTCCGAGGTACAGGCGCAGATCCGAGACCGCGAGCTCGCCGTGCACGTGATCGACGCGGCGAAGGTGAGCCGTGAAGCCGGTCTCGGCGGGATCGTGTCCACCGTCATGCTCACGTGCTTCGTGGAACTGGCCGGCCTGGTGTCGTCCACCGGCAGTGACCAGCAGGAGGCAGCCGCAGCCATCAAGGCCGCAATCGAGCGCGACTACGGAAAACTCGGCGAGTCGGTGCTGCGCCCCAACTACGCAGCCGTCGACGCGGCGCTCGGATACCTGGAACCCATGAACGTGCCTGCCGAGGACGAAGTCGAGCCCGGCCAGGCAAGGTCGGCTCTGGTCGGCCCGGACGCCCCCGACTTCATCCAGCGTGTGACGGCCGAATTGATGGCAGGCCATGGCGACAAGCTGCCCGTGAGCGCGTTCCCACCCGACGGCACCTACCCGCTCGGCACCACGAAGTACGAAAAGCGCGCCATCGCCGCCGAGGTACCCGTGTGGGAACCGGACCTCTGCATCGACTGCGGCAAGTGCGCTGTGATCTGCCCGCATGCGGCAGTGCGCACCAAGGCATACAAGCCCGAGTCCCTCGCTGGCGCGCCCGCCTCGTTTCTGGCCAAGGACGCCAAGTTCTTCGACGGCCACAAGCTCACCGTGCAGGTCTACCCCGACGACTGCACGGGCTGCGGACTGTGCGTGGAGGTCTGCCCTGCTCGTTCCCGCGAGAAGCTGAAGGTGAAGGCGCTCAACATGGTCGAGTGGGCCGATGCCGCTGGCGCCCAGCGCGAAGCCACCGGCTTCTTCGAGGCCCTGCCCGACACGCCACCGGCTGAAGCCGATCCGCTCACCACACGGGGCATCCAGCTGCGCGAGCCGCTGTTCGAGTTCTCCGGCGCCTGTTCGGGCTGCGGCGAAACGCCCTACCTGAAGCTGCTCACCCAGGTGGCCGGCGACCACATGGTGGTGGCCAATGCGACCGGCTGCTCGTCGATCTACGGCGGCAACCTGCCCACCACGCCATGGGCGAAGAACAGCAACGGCCGCGGCCCGGCATGGTCCAACTCGCTGTTCGAGGACAACGCAGAGTTCGGCCTCGGCATCCGCCTGGCACTCGACCAGCGGACAGCCACGGCCCGGCGTCTGGTCGGCGAGCTCGGCTCCGTCATCGGTGACGACCTCGCGACCGGCCTGCTCCACGCCGACCAGTCCGATGACGCCGGACGCGGCGCCCAACGCGAGCGGGTCGCTGCGCTTCAGGCGGCCCTGCGCGACTCCGGCGAACCCGGCGCCGCCACACTGCGCACCCTGGCCGACGATCTGGTGGACACTGCGGTGTGGATCGTGGGTGGCGACGGCTGGGCGTACGACATCGGCTTCGGCGGACTCGACCACGTGCTCGCCTCGGGGCACAACGTGAACGTGCTGGTGATGGACACAGAGGGCTATTCGAACACCGGGGGTCAGGCCTCCAAGGCGACGTTCCGCTCGGCGGTGGCCAAGTTCGCCTCCGGGGGCAAGGAGCAACGCAAGAAGGACCTCGGCATGCTCGCCGCCGGCTACGGCAACGTCTACGTGGCGCAGATCGCGCTCGGCTCCAACGACCTCCAGTCGGTGCGCGCCATCCAGGAGGCACAGGCGTATGAAGGGCCATCACTTGTGCTCGCCTACAGCCACTGCATCGCGCATGGCATCGACATGGGCCGCGGTGCCGAGTACCAGAAGCTGGCCGTGAAGTCCGGCTACTGGCCGTTGTGGCGCTTCGACCCTCGCCATGCGCACCGCGGCGACCACCCCCTTCGGCTCGACTCGAAGGCACCCAGCGTGCCCTTCTCCGAGTTCGCAATGTCGCAGACCCGGTTCTCCCTGCTGCAACGCACCAACCCAACCGCAGCCGAGCGCCTCTTTGCCCTGGCCCAGCACGACATCGACGAGCGATGGAACCTCTATGAGCAGATCGGTGAGATGGAACGCTGGGCGGACGACGAGGTGACGCCATGAACCCCACGCCATCGCCCGGCCCCCGATCCGACGCCGACTTCGACCTGCACACCGACTACCTGGGCCTCGAGCTGGCATCACCAGTCGTGGCGTCGTCATCGCCGCTGGGTCGCGACATGGACTCGCTACGCGACCTCGAAGCCGCGGGCGCGGGAGCCGTCGTGCTGCCCAGCCTCTACGAGGAAGAAGTCGAACAGGACGCCCAGACGCTCCAGAACCTGCTGCACCAGGGTGCTGACGCGTTCGTGGAGGCAGCCACCTACATCCCCGAGATGGACGAGTACCGCACCGGCCCCACCCCCTACCTGCGCCACCTCGAGGCCGCGGTGGAGGCTCTGGCCATCCCGGTGATCGGATCGCTCAACGGCATCACGCCGGGCGGCTGGACCGAGTACGCAGCGATGATGGGCGACAGCGGCGCAGCCGCGATCGAAGTCAACCCCTACCTCGTGGCAGCAGACCCGACCGTGACGCCCGACGAGGTGGAACGCCGACTCATCGACCTCGTCAGCCAGGTATGCGCCGCAGTGGAAGTGCCGGTGGCGGTGAAGTTGTCGCCATGGTGGTCGGCGCTGGCCAACCTGGCCGGGCTGCTGGTGGAGGCGGGGGCATCGGGGCTCGTGCTGTTCAACCGGTTCGTGCAGCCCGACATCGACCTCGACAACCTGTCGGTGGTCGACGACGTGAACCTGTCCTCGCCGGCGGAGATACTCCTGCCGATGCGCTGGACCGCATTGCTGCGCGACCAGGTCGATTGCTCGATAGCGCTGAGCGGCGGGGTCCACGACGGCGACGCTGCCGCCAAGGCCGTGCTCGTGGGAGCCGACGTGGCGATGAGCACGTCGGCGCTGCTCCGCCACGGCCCCGGGTTTGCCTCGGTGATCCGCGACGGCCTGGCCCGCCGCCTCACGAACCACGGCTACGAGTCGATCCGCCAGGCCCGTGGCGCAATGAGTGCCGGCAACGTGCCCGACCCGGAAGCCTTCGAGCGGGCCTGGTACCGCCACGCCCTCACGACCTACACCGACGACTGAGCGGACCGCTCTGCCGGAGCGTCTCAGGAGCCGGAGAGTCGGCCGACCAGACCGGAGGCACGTGCAACCGGACGGCCTACCGCCTGGCGGATCCGCTCCTCGGTGGCCACGACCGTGACCGAGCGCTTCGCCCTCGTGACCGCCGTGTAGAGCAGCTCGCGGGTGAGGATCGGCGAGTCGTGATCGGGAAGTGACACCACGACGTCGGCAAACTCCGATCCCTGGCTCTTGTGGACCGTCATCGCCCACCACGGCTCGGTGGATCCCAACCTGGCGGAGAGCACCATGCGCATGTCGTCGCCCTCGGCCAACGCCACCATCCGCTCGCCGTGGTCGTCAACCACCACGCCCACGTCGCCGTTGGCCACCCCGACGACCGGATCGTTGGCAGTGACCATCACCGGCTTGCCCACGTACCAGCGCTCGCCGCGGCGAAGCGTGGTCGCATCGCCCTCGACGGCCTCCGCCACCGCGGCCTCGATGCGGTCGGTCCAGCTGTAGAGCCCGAGTTCGCCGCGACGGGTCGCTGCCAGCAGCTTCACACTTGCAGCCGCCGCGACGGCTGCCGCTGCATCGCCGCCTCGCGCGCTGGTGACCAGCGATGCGCCGGCTCCGGCGAGCTCGTCGGTGATCTGCCCGAGAGAATCCGCGTCGGTCGGTTCCACGCGGCCGACCCACTCCATCTCACCTTCCGTGTCGGTCTCGGTCTCATCGCCGCCGACTCCACGCACCGGCGGATCGGTGATCGTCGGCGACAGCGTGGTCACGGCCGCCTCCTCGTCGCCCTGGCGAATCGCTTCCGCCAGCGAGGCGATCGCGGAAGCCTCCTCGTAGCGGTGCACGCGCGTGAGCACCGTGAGGTTGGCGGCCAGTGGGGATGCAGGGTCTGTCGCCGCCGCCACGATGTCGCCCAACACCGTGCCAGCCTCGACGCTGGCGAGCTGGTTGGGATCACCCACCAGCACGAGGGACGCACCCGGCCTGACCGCGGCAAGAAGGTGGGCCATCAGCGACAGATCGACCATCGAGGTCTCGTCGACCACGACCAGGTCGGCCTCGATCGGCTCGGACTCGTTGGCTCTGAACCCGACTCCCGGGATCGCCCGCAGCAGTCGATGAATCGTGGTCGCAGGACCACTGGGCGAGTCGCGATCGCCCAGCGCCTTGGTGACGGCCTCGGTCATGCGGGCGGCGGCCTTGCCCGTGGGGGCTGCGAGTGCGACGGAGGGAACGGGTAACCCCTGGGACATCGCCAGGTCGGCAGCGGCGAGCAGGAGCTTCGCGACCGTTGTGGTCTTGCCGGTGCCCGGACCCCCCGCTATCACCGACAGCGGCGAGCGAAGCGCCACCGCTGCTGCCGACCGCTGGAGGTTGGGCTCACCGTCTGCTGCGGGCGCACCCAAGTGCGCATCCAGCACCTGCTCCAGCGCCGCGGCGTCAACGTTTCCGAACAGTCCTCCAGCACTGGACGCACGCGCCACCAGGGACTCAGCCACTGACCCCTCGTAGTTCCAGTACCGCTGGAGATAGAGCCTCGTGCCGTCCCACACGAGTGGCTTCAGCGGAAGGTCGGCCGCGGTGGCCGGGCTGGCGACCACAGCTGGCCATGACTCGAGCGCGGCTGCCCAGGCTGCACTGTCGGGCCATGGAAGCTCCTCGATTTCGTCGGTGGATCCGGTGCTGCCGGCTGCGACCGCGGCCTGTCGTTCGGGCAGCACCGTGGCTGCCACGTCGTCGAGCACCACACAGATGTGGCCGAGACGCGGGCCGCGCGCAGCAACCGCCACCGCCAGCAGCACGTCCGGCGGGGTGTCGGCAACGAGGCGGGCCACCGCGGCTGCGAGGTGTACCTCTGCCTCGCTGAACACGCCGGCCTCGACGAAGGGCACCAGGAACGCCACTGAGTCGGGAACATCCCTTTGGCGCCGGCCCGCCAACGCTGTTGGCGCGCTCATCGCCCGACCCCCGCGTCGAGGATCGGATGGCGACTGTCGAGGAGGTCGCTCAACTCGGGCACGAGCGATTCAGGCGGGTTCCACGAGCAGACACCCTCGGGTGCTGCACCGTCGGTGGTGACGCCCGCACCGGCCATTCCGCGAAGGAAGAAGTAGGCGGTGCCACCGAGATTCGCAGCTGGGTCGTAGTCGGGCAGCCGCCAGCGCAGGTAGCGGTGCAAGGCAACGCTGTAGAGCAGGGCCTGGAGCGGGTAGTGGTGCTCCATCATCGAACGCTGCATCGACGCGGCGCCGTAGTCGCCGGCAACGGGCTCGGCGCCATGGTCGTGCAGCCGGTTGGTCTTGTAGTCCACGACCACGAACCGGTCGGGCTGGTCGCCCGCGCCCGCCAAACGGATGACGGCGTCTATCGAGCCCGTGAGGTGGCCTTCGAGGTTGACGCGGAACACTCCGTCGGCGAGGTGCGCTGCCCAGGGCCTGAACGGATCCCCGGCTGCCAGGTGGTCGAGCAGCAGGCGCCCGATGGCGGCGTCGGTCGGTGCCACGCGTACCCGATCGTGACCGTGGAAGCCTGCGAGGTTGAGCTCGAACGCCATCTCGTCGAGCCGGTCGCCCGGGGCGATGTCACGCATCCGCAGGGGTGATCCGGTACCCGTGTCGAACAGGGGCCCGAGCGGGGTCTCGATCACGGCCTCCAGACCGTCGACGAGCAGGTCGGTGCCCGCCTGCTCGGCTGCCGGGTCACCGAAGGCCCGCTGGTCGCCGACAGGACGCAGGCTGAGAGACCGCCACTGCTGCTGGGCAACGACTGCTGCGCGAACCTCGGACGAGAGATCGCCCGCAGTGAAGTCGACGATCTCCAGCACGTCGTGGGCGAGCGTTCCGAAGGCGGCGCCTGCGGGCAGCCATGCCAGCGGGGACACAGCCGGCCCTCCGTCCGCGGGCGCGTCGTCTTGCGCGCCGCCCGGCTGCGCGGCCAACGGGTCGGCCGCATCTCCGGCGGCCGCGTCGTCGCCGAGGCCGACATCCGGCGGGCGCTGTTCATCATCCGCGCCCTCGTCGTCGATCGTGAGGTCCCACGGGTCGCCGTGGGTGATGTCCCGGCTCACGATTCCGGTGAAGGACCAACGCGACCGTGACCGCTGAAGCGCTGTGGCACCACGGCGCCCGAACACGGCGACATCGAGCGCTGGTTGCTCCACACCCGCTGTCGGATCAGTCCATCGCACGTCGGCAAGCGCCGTCGGGTCGCCGATGTCGCGTACCGCGATCGCGCCATCGGATAGCGCCGCGAGCGGAGCGAGTCGCCCGACTGTGTCCTCGTGGGCCGGTAGGTGCTCCTTGATCGAGTGTTCGGCGAGAAGGTCTGCGGACAGGGCGCCGCCGGACTCGCGGGCGAACAACACCTTGGCCAGCGCCGACTTGTCGGCACTGGCGGAGTTGACCCACCAGATCGACGTGTGGTGTCTGGCGCGGGTCAGCGCCACGTAGAGCAGCCGCATCGCCTCATCCGCGTGTTCCCTCCTGGCTATGGCGACTTCGGCTGCCAGCCGCTTCTCTGCCGCCCCCGGGGCTTCCACATCGACTGTGCGCAGGCCGGTCGCGGGATCGTGGTAGTCGAGGTCGGGGTTGGGTGCGGACCACAGGTTGGGACACAGCACGACAGGGAACTCGAGGCCCTTGGAAACCCAGACCGTCATGATCTGCACTGCCTCGGCGTCGGATTCGACTCGCCGCGAAGTGACATCGGTGTCCCGGTCGGTGTCGGCCTGGGTCTTCACACCCTCCTGCAGCCCGGCGAGTGCTGCGAGCAGCCCGGCGGGGCTCATGGGCGCGTCACCGACTGCGGTGCGCAACAGCTCGCCCAGATGCTCGAGATCGGTCGCGCTGCGGTCGCCGTCGGGCATCGCCAGCACGCACTCGACCACACCCGATTCAGCCCAGACGGTCCGCATGAACTCGACGACCCCGCGGGTGGCGAGAAGCGCAGACCATCCGACGAGACGGTCCTGGAGTTGTCCGATGTCGCCTTCGGTCGCACCGGCCACCCACTCGGGTGACCTGCCGCCGAACCACGACACCGCGAACGTACGGGCACGGCGCTGGTCGGACGGCCTCACCAGAGCCTCCAGCAGCCATGTGAGCTGCTCTGCCGCAGGGCTCTGCACCACGCTCGCACCTCGCGCCAGCACCGCCGGCACCCCGGCCGCCAGCAGGGCGGACTGCACCGCCTGTGCGGAATCGTTGGACCGCACCAGCACTGCGATGTCCTTCGGCCGCAGCGGCCGGGTCGCGCCCCGCGACGCGCCGGGTCGGTCATCAGGCAGGACGCACCGGTCGAGCATGCCGATCGTGTGGGCCACCAGGTCGGCGTTGATTGCGTCCTTCGCGACCGGTGAGCTGATCGCCCCCTTGCTGGTCCGCACGGACGGGGAGGTGAGGCAGCGAACCTCGACCGCTGTCATGGGTTCGTCGCCGACATCGCTGCGGCGAAGCTGCTGGAGCTCGTTGCCCGCGGCTACTCCCACAGGGCCGAAGTGGATGCCGTCGCCAAAGGTGATCCCGTCGAACAGGGTGGCGGTTGCGTCCAGCACGGGTCCGTCGGACCGCCAGTTGGTCTCGAGCGTTCGCTTGTCGATGCCATCGGTGTGGTTGACGGCTGCGACGTAGGTGGTCACGTCGGCCCCGCGAAAGGAGTAGATGGCCTGCTTCGGATCGCCCACAAGGACCAGGGCCGCCACCTCGGCGTCGTCACCCGCTGAGCCGCCGACCGTGGCGGAAGGCGCGAACAGGGTGTGGAAGATCTCCCACTGGACGGGGTCGGTGTCCTGGAACTCGTCGATGAGCGCCACACCGAACCGGCTCCTGAGCATGCTGGCTGCAACCTGGCCGCGCACAGGGTCGGCGAGTGCGTCACGCAACCGCACCAGCAGGTCGTCGAAGCTCTGGGTGCCGCGGCGTCGACGCCGGTCGCGGATCAGCGCAAGCGTGTCGCGCACCAGTTGTGCGAGAAGTACCGCCTTGCCAGGTGCATCGGTGTCACCAGCGGCGGGCGTCACCACCACATCGGGCGACCCCAGAACGGCGCGGACCTTCTTCGTGAAGGTCAGCCAGGTGGGAAGATCGGCGGTCACGGCAGGATCGGCGGCAGCTGCGACGAGCACGTCGCTGCACGCCTCGAGCAGCAACTCGTCGCCATCCTCGGCGAAGCGGAGCTCGAGCGAGCTTCCGCTCGACACACCAAGAGCTCCCAGCACCTGGGCTGCGAAACCGTGGATTGTGGTGATCGTGGCGGAATCGAACTCTGACAGGGCGACCTCGAGACGTTTCAGCCTCTGCTGGAGTGTGCCTCCGGGTGCCTCCGGCGATGCGATCCACGCCAGGAACGGGTCTGACGTGTCGACGCCGCGTGCTGCCAGGACCTGCCCGAGGTGCTCTGCGGCCTCCGACACACGCTCGCGAACCCGGCTACGGAGCTCGCCGGTGGCTGCCCGGGTGAAGGTGACCATCAGCAACTCCGAAGCCGTGATCGTGCCTTCCGCGAGGTAGCGGGTGGCCAACCCGGCCAGGGTGTAGGTCTTGCCGGTGCCCGCACTCGCCTCGACGGCGAACACGCCCGAAGGCAGTGGCTCCGACGGGCTGAACGGCAGTGGTTCGGAGGTGTCGATCGGGCTCATGATCCGGCCCCCGACCTGCTGGACCCGACAGGGTCCGCGGTGGTCGCCGCGAGGGTGCCGAACAGGTACTCGGCGTAGAGACCCAGACGATCCGTGGCGCTTCCCGCAGGGTCCCGGTCGAGCACGTCGAGCTGCCGCAGGCCGGATGCCGAGTGCCCGCCGTAGACCAGCATCTCGGCCTCGTTGGCATGCTCGTCTGGCCACTCGAGTCGACTGTCGGGGTTGGCGAACACCTGCTCGGACAGCTTGCGCAGGAGCGGTAACGGCTCACACATGCCCCGCCGGTAGAGGTCGACCACGGTGTCGAGCGCCATCTGGGCTGCGGAGGCCGGGTCGGCGGATGTGAGTGCGTGGCCTGTCACCTGAACCTTGCCGATCCTCAGTCCATCGACGCTGCGTTGGCCACTCGAGGCACGGGTGCCCACGACACCACGCCACGGCCGCTCGGGATGCATAAGGGTGAGAGCTGCGAGTTCGAGCCAGACAGCCAGGCCGTGCTCGGGTCGGCGCTTGACGAAACGCACCAGTGCCGGCCCGTCGGCTGCGCCACCAGACGTGTCGAGACGGGTCTGCACCGACCCGACAACGCGGGTGCCGTCGCCGGCGGCCACATCGATGGCCACCGTTGACCCCGGGTCGATGAACGAAACCCCTGCGTCTTCGCACTGAGCATGGAGGTCGCGCACCTGGAGCTCGATCCTGCGCTGTTCGTGAGCGCCGATCCGTGCTGCGGGCACAGCCCCGGTCCTCGCATTGAGCTGGTTCCAGACCTGCACCGCGTCGTCGACACCCGCTGCGGTGCAGAGCAGCGTCAGAAGGTCATCGCCGAGCGAGTAGACCTTGAGCGGTTCGAGGTTGGCTGCGAGGATCCCTGCCGGTGAGTCCGCCTCGCGGGGAAACCGCACATCGAGTCGCCGTTCGACGAAGTGCTGTACCGGGCAGCGCAGGAAGCGCAGCAGGTCGGCAAGGCTCACCTCGGCGAGCTCCAGCGGATCGAGTGGCTCATCGAGGAACGCTGCGAGCTGGTCGGCCCGGCCGCGCCTCGCCTGCGCGCCCCGCAAGGCAGCAGGGTCGAACGACCTTGCCGGCGGGGATGGCTCGCCCCCATGACCAGTGGCGCCGCCGAAGTAGGCCTCGTCGAACGGTTGGCGCGGATGGGCCACCTCGAGGGCCTTCGCCACGCCGTCACGGTCGTTGGGGGCGACCATCGCCAACACTGCGTCGCGCAGCTCGGCCACCGCGACCGGCATGGGCACCATCTGGTTGGTTCGCACGTCATGGCCGTTGCGGATCACCACGAGCTGCTCGCCGGCCGACAGCACGGTCTCGAGCATCGATTGGCGCAGCTCGCCGCGCCGGTCGCGGTCGCCGACCAACGGCTCCACGGCAGCAAGGTCATCACCGTCAGCCGTGCCCGAGCCGAGCAACTCGGCATCCATGCCGACCATCACGATCACCTTGTGCGGCACCCAGCGCAGCGGCGTGAGCGAGCTGATCGTGACACCCCCGCGCATGAATGACGGACGCCCCTCGATGTCAGCCAGATGGTCATCCACAAGGCCGCGGAAGTCCGCGAAGCCCAACGACGTACCGGCCGGCGATTCTCCAGCGCCACGGTCGCGCACCGACGAGTCGACCATGGCTCCCAACGACCGCGACAGACGGTCGAGTTGCCACCCCTGCTCGCGGCTGACAGAGAACACGTCGGCCACGACGCCTCTGAAAAGCTCGACCCACTCGGACACGGGCCGGTCGACCGCGACCTCCGTGGCCAGGTGGCCGAGCCGCCAGAGTGCATCGCTGAGCCTGCCCGCAACACGCACGTCGGAGCCTTCGACCCCGTGCGGGATCACGTCACCGACCGTGTCGGTGAGGATGGCATCTCCGCTGCCGGCCTGGGACGGGTCGTTGACCGCGGCGCCGAGCAGCAGCCGGTCCATCCCGGCCTGCCAGGTGTTCGTTGTGATCGTGGCCGGCACTCCGTCGGCCTCTCGCGATCCAGGGTCGAGTCCCCAACGAATGTTGACGTCGAGCACCCATTGCGTGATGGTCGCGAGGGCGTCGTCGTCGAAACCGAAGCGCTGCCGAACCGGGTCGAGCGCGAGGAAGTCGAGCACTGCGGGTGCGTCGAAGCGGCCCGTCACCAACTCCAGCAATGCCTGGAACGCGCCCACCAGCGCGACTGATGAACCGAGGGAGCGGTCGGCCAGCCGGTACCGCAGCGCCGGGAGGTCACCGGCCTCGGCCACCAGCTCACCGGTTGAAGCTGATGGACCCAGCGTGGCTTCGATCAGTGGCGCGAACCGTTCGAGGTCGGGGCAGACCACCAGGACGTCGTCCTCCTGCATGCCCGGGTCGTCATCCAGCAGGCGAAGGACGGTGTCGCGCATCACCTCGACCTGGCGGGCATCGCCGTAGCAGGCATGGAACTCGATCGACCGTGGCCGGCCATCAGGCATCTCGAGCGCCGGGTGCGCCGCTTCGAGGTCGCCGACCGACGCCCCATCGGCGCGGATCTGGGACTGCAACAGACCGAGCAGACTCTGCTCCGACGACTGGGCCGCAGGCTCGGCATCCTCCCCGGTGGGTATCCGGCCATCTGAGCGGGCATCTGCCAGCACCGAAGCCGTCTCGTAGTGCAGGCGACCCCATGAACGCAGCAAGGGGTGCTTCAGCGCAGCGGGGTCGACCTCGGACCGCAGCCGGTGGCCGGTGGTGTTCGCTGTGGTGGCTGCCGTGTGCGAGTCGGCGGCCACCGCCTCGAAGCGACCGGCCAGCACGGGTGACGGCTCGACCACGAACAGGTGAACCTCTCGGAGATGGCCCAACGCGTTGGCCAGGTCGATGAATCCCGGCCCGCCGGGGAGCAAGGACATGCCGAACACACACACCCGATCGGGCAGGTCGACGTCGAGTTCGCCATTGCGCAGCCGTGGCAATACGGTGTCCATCCGCTCGGGAGGGCTGGGGACGTCGACCAGGTCGCGCACGGCCCGCCACAGCTCGGGCTGCCAGACGTGGCGATCAGGGAGCGGCTTGCCGATCCCGTCGTGGTTGTGCCCGGCGGCCCATGCCTGAACCATCGCCGGGCGGTGCAGGTGGTAGCGGTCGAACAGGTCGGCAACAGCTCGCGCGGCTCCGTACCTGGAGCCACCTACCGGTGACTCGAGCAGTGCTGGAGGCAACCCGGCTGGTGCTGGGTTACCGGCCGGCGAATCGGCCACTTCGAGGATCGACCATGGCAACCGCGTGAGATCCCACGGATCCGAGTCGCGCGCGACGCTGCCATCGGCCTCCAGCACCCGGAGCCGCAGAGTGCCCGGGAACGCGAAGTCGATGTTGGCGCTGACCCCGTCGGCCAGCGCCTCCCCGTCGTCGCCGATGCCGGCCCCCAGGCGTTTCGCCAACTCGAGCGACAGCCAGGTGCGCATGCCAGCTGAGGGAACCGCGACGAACTCCCGGGCCATCGGGTCCTTGGGCGCGACCGACAGGACATCGGCCAGCTTGTCGGCCAACACCCCCAGCTCCCCAGCAGTGTGCACATACAACATCCGGCACGGAAGGTAGCTGGCCCCTGTGACACCCGGCGCCGCTTTGCGTGTGCGCGGCAGTCAGTCCACGCTTGAGGGGTTGACGATTCGGCCACGTAGCGGCGACGTGGACGGTCAGAGCGGAAGAGTGCCCTTGTCAGTAACCCCCGACACAGAGCTCGACGAACCACCCGAGCCCGTCCCAGCGCACGGCAACACGCGCGTGCGCAATGCCGCGATCCTCGTCACGGCCGTCGCCGTTGTGCTCGGGGCCATCGCGCTGCTGACATCGGGCAACGACCCGTCCGCAACCGAATGGGCGGGCCGCGTCCTGCCCGAGCCCGAGGACAAGCCCGCCATCGCCCTCGCCGACACCGATGGCAACCCGTTCGACCTGCGGGCCGACACCGACGGCCGGCTGACACTGTTGATGTTCGGTTACGCCAACTGCCCCGACGTCTGCCCCATCAGCCTCGGAACGTTGCAGTCGGCGCTCGAGGAGCTCGACCCCGCGGTGGCCAACAACGTGGAGATGGTGTTCGTAACGGCGGACCCGGAACGCGACACCGCCGCGGAACTGCGGGACTACCTGGACGGCTACAACAGGGACTTCGTCGGGCTCTGGGGAACGACCGACGAGATCGACGAGGCACAGCGGCTCGCCAACGTGCCGCCGGCGGTGCGCGAGACACCCGACGAGGACGGTAACTACACCGTCGGCCACGCAAGCCAGATCATTGCCTACCAGGACGACGGCATCGCCCGCATCGTCTACCCGTTCGGCACCCGTCAGCAGGACTGGGTGCGCGACCTGCCCCGGCTCGTGGCGGGCGAACAGCCCGCGGCATGACCCGCCTCGCTCGGTTCGCCGCACCCGCGGCACTCACGCTGGGCACCATCGCGTGGGGATCCGCGTGCGGATCCGTGGCCAACGGCGGCGTCGAGGCGTCCAATGCCGCGGTCGGGGCCAACCCCGGGGACTCCGCCGCCCTCTACGTCGACCTGAGCAACACCGGCAACGCCGACGACTCGCTCGTGGCCGCGGAATGCGACTGCGCCGGCACGACATCGCTGCACGTCACCGAGGACCGAGACGGCATCCTGCTCATGCTCGGCGCCGACAGCGTCACTCTCCCGGCCCATGAGACCACCTCCCTTCACCCCGGTGGCACACACGTAATGCTCGAAGGCCTGGCCCAGCCCTTGGAGGCGGGCCAGCAGGTCGACGTGACCCTGGAGTTCGCCGACAGCGAGCCGATCACGCTCGAGGCACCGGTCGTGCCGCTCCAAGAACTGGCCGAGAGGGTGCCGCAGCGGTGAACATTGTGGAGATGCCCACCGTCCGCCGCCCCGATCCTGCCAGGGAACTGGTGGCCGCCCGATGAGGTTCTGGTGCTCCGCGGTCGAGGAACCCTGGAGCTGGACTCCGAGTCCGTACATCGGTGTCTGGCTTCTGGTGGCCGGCATCGTCGCCTGGTACTGGAACGCCTGGCGCAGGCACCGCGCCGACCACCCTGCCCAGGAGCACGACAGGAAGTACATGAGGCGCTTCGCCGCTGGCGTGTTCTTCCTGTGGATCGCGTCCGACTGGCCCGTCGGAACGCTCGGGGGCGGATACCTCGCCTCGGTCCACATGCTGCAGTACATGCTCTACACCTTCGCTGCCGCGCCGCTGCTGATCCTCGGCACCCCCCAGTGGATGGCCGAAGCCGTGCTGGAACGACTGCGCCTGCGCAACGTGTGGCTGGTGCTCTCCCGGCCGCTCGTAGCGGTGCTGGTCACCAACGTGATCCTCGTGGTCACGCACTCCCCCACGGGAGTCGACACTCTGCGATCCACCCAGGTCGGGTCGTTCCTCATGGACATGGTCTGGCTACTGTCCGGATTCGTGCTGTGGGCCCCGATCGTCAACCCGATCCGCGAGGCCGTACACAGCTCCGACCCCATCCGCATCGCCTACCTGTTCTTCGCAGTTGCCTTCGTGCCGATGATCCCCGGCGCCTTCATAACCTTCTCGCCGGTACCGCTGTATGAGACCTACGAGCTCGCACCTCGGCTCGGGCTGAGTCCCATCCACGACCAGCAACTCGCAGGCGTCGTGATGAAGATCGGCAGCATCCCGGTCATCTGGACCGTCATGGGAGTCATCTGGTTCCGCTGGTACCAGAACGACAACGTGCGTCCCGCCCATCGCCGCGACCCGGTACGGCGCGAGGACATCGACCTCGACAACCCGGGTTCGCAGCGAAAGCCGGCATCGCCGGCTGCGAGCGGCAAGTGAACACCATGGCCGCCGGAGCGAGGTGAGGCTCTCGCGCTGCCACATCTGGTGGGCCGCTGCCATCGCGCTGTCGATCGTGCTGCTGGTTGCGGCCTGCTCGTCGGACACTGCACCCGATGCCGCGGACCTGAGCGAGAGCGGTGCACGCGGCCTGGCTATCGCACAACGCTTCAACTGCACCGGCTGCCACACCAGTGACGGCTCCGACTCGCTCGGCCCATCTTGGTTGGGCCTCTACGGATCCGAGGTCACATTCATCGACGGGGGGACCGCCGTCGCCGACGACGACTACCTTCGCCGGGCTATCGAAGACCCCACGGCACAGGTCGTGGAGGGCTACCGCGCCACCATGCCGCGCCAGGAACTCAGCGCGGAGCAGTTGGACGACGTGACCGCCTACATCCGAGAACTGGGCGGCTGAGCCGCGAGTCCCGGAACAGCGTTCCGGAATCTGTGGCAGGCTGGCCCGATGAGCGACACAGACCTCTCCATCGACTCACTGTTCAGCGTTGCAGGCAAGCGTGCCCTCGTCACCGGCGGGTCCCGTGGCATCGGCCGCATGATCGCCTCGGCGCTGCTCTCCAACGGCGCTGAGGTGATCATCGCGTCCCGCACGGCCGATGACGTCGACGCTGCGGTCAGCGAGCTGTCCAAGCTCGGCAACTGCAGCGGTGTCGCCGCCGATGTGGCGACCGAGGCAGGACGCTCCGCTCTGGTGGACGCCGTCGGTGCCGCTGGAGGGCTCGACATCCTCGTGAACAACGCCGGCATGGCCGTGCCAGAGTCGCCTGCGGGCGCGGATGCAGACCTGTCCGCCGCGATGCTGGCTCTGAACGTCACCGCACCGCTCCTGCTCACCCAGGCCCTCGCCGAGCAGCTCAAGGACGGCGCAACCGCGCACGACCCGGCCAGGGTCGTGATGATCGGATCGGTCGACGGCATCCGCGTGCCGGTCACTCCGCTGTTCACATATGGCGCTTCCAAGGCCGCCGTGCACTCCCTCACCCGCCAACTCGCTCACACCCTCAACGGTGAACATGTGACCGTGAACGCGATCGCCCCCGGCATGTTCGAATCCGCGATGACCGAGCGGGTACTTGCTGCGCCCGGGATGCAGGAACGCATCGAGGCCGGCATCCCACTGGGCCGCATCGGGGCACCGCAGGACATCGCTGCAGCCGTGCTGTTCCTGGCCGGATCCGGAGGTTCCTACCTCACCGGCACGTTGATCCCGGTCGACGGCGGGGTGAGCACCAACCACGCCTGACTGCTCGGCCGCTCGACCCTCGCCAGGCCGGGGCCGGCGGCGGGCCGATGAGCACCCCTGCAGGGGCCCGGGTTGTGCAGCAGCCTGTGATCGAGCGTGCCTGTGGGATCCGACACGCGGCTCCCGTGCAGCCGTGGACCGTCAGTCGCGCCTGGCTGCGAGCTTGGCGAGCAGCTCCTTGGCGGACTCGGCGATGACGGAGCCCGGCGGGAAGATCGCCTCCGCGCCGGCAGCGTAGAGCTCGTCGTAGTCCTGGGGAGGAACCACGCCACCGACCACGATCATGATGTCGGGCCGACCGAATTCCTCGAGCGCTGACCTGAGCTCGGGCACGAGGGTGAGGTGCCCGGCCGCAAGAGATGAAGCGGCGACCACGTGCACGTCGGCCTCGACGGCCTGACGGGCCGCTTCGGCCGGTGTCTGGAACAACGGGCCGATGTCGACATCCCAGCCGAGGTCGGCCATGCCTGTGGCGACCACCTTCTGGCCGCGGTCGTGACCGTCCTGGCCCATCTTGGCCAGCAGGATCCTCGGGCGGCGGCCCTCGACGGCCTCGAACTCGTCGACCATTGCGCGAACATCGTCCACGACCCCTCCGGATTCGTCGAGTTCCTGGCGGTACACGCCCGAGATAGAGCGGATGTCGGCTCGGTGGCGACCGTAGACCTTCTCGAGGGCGTCCGAGATCTCACCGACCGTCGCCTTCTGGCGGGCGGCGTCGATGGCGAGCTCGAGCAGGTTTCCGCCGCGGCCATCAGCGCAGTTGGTGAGTGCCTCAAGTGCCTGCTCCACGGAGTCGGCATCGCGCTCGGAGCGAAGACGCTCCAGCTTGGCGACCTGGCCGGCCCGCACCGCCGAGTTGTCGACCTTGAGCACGTCGATGTCCTCGTTGACATCCAGCTGGTACTTGTTGACCCCGATGACGGGCTGGCGGCCCGAGTCGATGCGCGCCTGGGTGCGCGCCGCCGCTTCCTCGATACGGAGCTTCGGGATGCCCGCCTCGATGGCCTTGGCCATGCCGCCGAGTTCGTCGACCTCCTCGATGAGGGCGAGCGCCTTGCCCGCGATCTCTGCGGTGAGCTTCTCGACGTAGTAGCTGCCGCCCCAAGGATCGATCACCTTGGTTGTGCCCGATTCCTGCTGGAGGAACAGCTGGGTGTTGCGGGCGATCCGTGCGGAGAAGTCGGTGGGCAGTGCGAGGGCCTCGTCGAGCGCGTTGGTGTGGAGGCTCTGGGTGTGGCCCTGGGTGGCGGCCATCGCCTCGATGCAGGTGCGCATCACGTTGTTGAAGACATCCTGCGCGGTGAGCGACCAGCCCGACGTCTGCGAGTGGGTTCGCAGGCTGAGCGACTTCGGGTTCTGCGGGTCGAAGCGCTCCTTCATGAGTTTCGCCCAGAGCAGTCGGGCGGCGCGCATCTTTGCGATCTCGGTGAAGAAGTTCATCCCGATCGCCCAGAAGAAGGACAGCCGCGGGGCGAAGGCGTCCACGTCCATTCCGGCGTCGATGCCGGCGCCCACGTACTCGAGGCCGTCGGCGAGCGTGTAGGCCAGCTCCAGGTCGGCCGTCGCTCCAGCTTCCTGCATGTGGTAGCCGGAGATGGAGATCGAATTGAAGCGGCCCATGTTGGCCGAAGTGAAGCTGAAGATGTCGGCGATGATCTTCATCGACGGCGACGGCGGGTAGATGTAGGTGTTGCGGACCATGAACTCCTTGAGGATGTCGTTCTGGATGGTCCCTGCGAGCTGCTCCGGCTTCACCCCCTGCTCTTCGGCAGCCACCACATAGAGGGCGAGCACCGGCAACACAGCACCGTTCATGGTCATCGACACCGACATCTTGTCGAGCGGGATCCCGTCGAAGAGCACCCGCATGTCGTAGATGGAGTCGATCGCCACACCGGCCATACCCACGTCACCAGCGACCCGTGGATTGTCCGAGTCATACCCGCGGTGGGTGGGCAGGTCGAACGCGACAGACAGGCCCTTCTGGCCGGCAGCGAGGTTGCGCCGGTAGAAGGCGTTGGAGTCCTCTGCGGTGGAGAACCCGGCGTACTGACGGATCGTCCACGGCTGGTTGACGTACATGGTGGGGTAAGGCCCGCGCACGAATGGCGCCAGACCCGGATAGGTGCCGAGGAAGTCGAGGCCCTTGCGGGATGCCGAGTCGTAGGACGGGTCGACGTGGATGCCCTCGGGCAGGTCGGTTCCCTCTCCCTGCACGGGTGGTGCGGCGCCGGGCGCCGCGGACGGCAGGTCCATGGAAGTGAAGTCGGGTACGGACAGGTCGCTCATCGGCCCTCCTCCGACTGGCTGATTCCGAGCAGTTGGTGTGCGGCTCGCAGCACTGCGAGCACATCTACTCCGACGTGTATGAACTGATCCACCCCGGCCGCTTCGAGCTGCTCGCGCCCTTCGCCCGGCTTGCCGGCCATGTACACACGCTTGGCACCACCGAGGGCAGCGGCTGCTTCGGCGCCCCGCTGCGCGTACACCTCGTCAGATGAGCAGATGCATGCGATCGACGCGCCCGAGCCGGCGAAGTCAGCTGCCAGGAGTTCGTCGTCATCGAAACCCGTGCTGGCTCCGGCGGCGGAGGTGACTGCCTCGATGCCGCCGGCTTCGAAGAAGTTCTTGGCCCACGTGGCGCGTGCGGTGTGGGTCGCGACGCTGCCGAGGTTGGCAAGGAACACTCTCGGATTACCCCCGGACGCCGCTGCGGCGTCGGCGGCGTCGCGGAGCGCTTCGAACTGTTCGGCCCAGCGAACTGGCTGCAGTGGTTCACAGCGCGTCGCCGACCCGCCGGCATCCACCTGCACAGGTCGGGCAGCGCTGGTCGGTGCGGTTTGTGGGAGTTCCTCGTCGATGAGCGGGAACTCGGAAACACCGGTGATCGGTGCCTTGCGGGTCGCCACCGCCGACAAGTGCTTGTCGCGGGCCTGGCCGATGCGGGCGGCGAGGGTGCCGTCGAGGAGGGCCGCCGGCAGGCCACCCGCTGCCTCGATGGTGCGGAACTGGCTCCATGCTTCGGCCGCGAGCTGCTCGGTGAGCGACTCCACGTACCAGGATCCGCCGGCCGGGTCGATCACGGCACCGATGCCGGACTCCTCGCCGAGCAGGAGCTGGGTGTTGCGCGCCATGCGCCGCCCGAGCTCGCCGGGTTCACCGAGTTCGGAGTCGAAGGACAGGGTGGTCACGCTGTCTGCTCCGCCGAGTACGGCCGCAAAGGCAGCCGAGGTGACCCGCAGCATGTTGACCCACGGATCGCGGCTGCTCATCGCACGGTGAAGGGTGCGCGCAACGAACCGTGGTGGGTTTTGCGCGGGGTCAACACCGCACGCGGTGGCCATTGCCGCCCAGACCCTCCGCGCGGCACGGAGTTTGGCAATCGTGGTGAAGAAGTCGGGATCCGCTCCGAGGGTCACCTCGATCTGTCCGCCGGCATCCGCCGCAGACATGTCCGTACGCTCGAGGGCCCGCAGGTACGCGACCGCCGTGGCCAGCATCGCTGCCAGTTCGGTGCCTTCTGTGGCGCCTGCCTCGCTGTATGGCGTGGCGTCGACCGTGATCGCCCGCACACCTGGGTACCTGGCCGCGGTCATCGAAGCGAGGCCGGCCATGTCTGCCAGCGCCCGGTCCACTCCCTGGGGCAGTTCGCCAGTTGCTGCGAGGGTGCCGATCGGATCGGCCCCGAATGCACCGAGCGCCTTGTCGTCGGCGACCGAATTGTCCTGCCAGATCTCCATCAGCCACTCGGCGGTGGTGATGAAGGCGGCGCCGGGGGCGAGAACCACCGGTGCGAGGTCGAGCATCACACCGTCGAGCACGCTCGACATGGTCTGCTTGTCGTGCATGGCTCCACCGGAGAGCACAAGCGACGTTGCCCCTCGCATCAGCTCGCGCAGTGCGGTGGCGTTGTCGACCACGGCGTCGCCGGAGCCGATGGGAGCTCGTAGGTCCCATGCACCGTCGGGCCGCTGGATGGCGGTGAAGCCCCGGGTGAACGGCTGCGCGCCGGGAGCACCGGTGGCCGCATCGTCGGGCCCATCGGTGAACAGGGGCTGTACCTCGATGCCATCGGACGTTCGCGACACGAGCCGGTCGAAGGGTGCTCCCTTAAGCACGCGTTCGACTGCCTCACGCCAGTCCTGCTCGCTCGCCGGCTGGAACTCGCCGGCGAAAGTCGACTCGGCCGATGCGGCCACGGTCACCTCCGTCGTCGGCCCGGGGGGCGGGCTGCGGGCAGCGTCGCTGCCCTGCCAGCGAGGGTACTTGAGCGCCTGAGAGCCCTACCAAGCGCAGGTGGGCGCAAACGGCCGACCGGCGCCGCCATCGGGCCGCCGATGAACGCTGCGACGCAATACCACTCGGCGCGGGGCGTAGTCATGGACCTGGCGGCGAACCTCTACAAGGAACGGCTTCAGCGATGGGTTGGTGCTGTGCTCGTTGCTGGCGACGAGCGGCTGGGTGAGAGCCTCCACCCCGCTGAGGTGCGGAAGCACTATCGCTCCGACGCGCGCACCTGGGAGCTGCTGTTGCGGATGCGGCTGGCCGACCGGTGGTTCCACCGGCGCGTTCTGCGGCGACGGTACGGCTCTCTCCTGCCCGCGTGCTAGTGCGACTGGAGGCTCTCGGTCGATGTGAGGAGCCGACGGAACTGGGCGGCAGGCACTGGTCGGGAGTAGAGGTATCCCTGCCCACGGCGGCATCCGAGGTCGAGCAGCTGCTGTTCCTGCGATGGGGTCTCGATTCCTTCGGCCACGACGTTGGCGCCGAGGTCGGATGCGAGGTCGAGCACCGCCGACACGATCCGCTGGTTGGTTGCCCGTGCGAGACCGACCACGAACGACCGGTCAATCTTGAGCAGGTCGAACTCGAAGCGGTGGATGTAGCCAAGGCTCGAGTAGCCGGTGCCGAAGTCGTCGATGCCGATCTTGATGCCGTTGGCACGTAGTGAGGCCATGTGCTGGCGCACGAGGTCACTGTCGTCCAGCAGGTTCGACTCGGTCACCTCCAGCAGCAGGCGGTCGGGCGGGAGGCCGGTCTCGCGGAGGTCGCGGAGCACCGACGACAGCAAGTGGTCTGAGTGCAGCTCCTGGACCGAGAGGTTGGTGGTGACGTACAGGTCGGTCGCCCCGGGCACCTCGGCACGCCACGACGCGAGGTCCTCGCAGGCCTGGCGGCGCACCTGGGCATCGAGTCCTTCGATGAGGCCGGCATCTTCGGCGATCGGGACAAACATTGCCGGACTCAGCCTGCCCCGTTCAGGATGGTCCCAGCGCACCAGGGCCTCTGCGCCGAGCATGCTGCCGTCCTCCAGGTCCACGATCGGTTGGTAGAAGACCACGAGTTGTTCGGTTCCAATGGCGCGGGCAAGGTCGGCTCGCAGCTCGAGACGATCGGAGGACGCCGTACGCATGGACCGCTCGAAGCGGACCACCTGGGAACGGCCGTCGCGCTTCGCCTGATGCATGGCCGTGATGGAGTTGCGCAGCAGGCCCTCACCGACGAGACCGCGGTCGTGGTCGACTGCGATGCCCGCCGAGGCCGACAGCGTGAGTCGGCGGCCATCGATGCTGAGCGGCTCTGCAATCTGCTCGAGGATCTGCTGCGCAATCTCAAGCACGATCTCCTCGCCGTGCGCCCGTTCGACGATCACTGCGAATTCGTCGGCACCGATGCGGGCTGCCTGGTCACCGAACTCGAGTGCGGAGCGCAGCCGTTCCGCAACCCCCTGCAGGACCTGGTCTCCGGTTCCCTGGCCGAGGCTGTCGTTGATGTCGCGGAAGTCGTCCAGGTCGATGCAGATCGCGGCGACTGAGCTGTTGCCCGCGTTGTGCGACAGCATGTTGTCGAGCTCCTCGACCACGAGCACGCGGTTTGCCAGACCGGTGAGGCTGTCGTGGGTGGCCTGATGGCGCAGGTGGCGCATCATCGACTTGCGCTCTGTGATGTCGCGCGCGTTGAGCACGAATCCACCCACAGCCGGGTCGGCCCGCAAGTCGGTCACCAGCGCCTCGAGTGTCAGCCAGTCGCCATCGGCATCTGTGAAGCCGAACTCGATCGAAGTCGGCGAGTCGTCACCGGCTCCGGAGCGCAGGGCGGCACGCCAGTCCACCTCGCTACCGCGAAACACGCTGGCCAGGTGGCGCCCGACCAGCCCTCCGTGGCTCTCGTTCACCATCTTCTCGGCCGAGGGGCTCGCGTAGGTGACCTTGTCGTGGGGGTCGACCACGACAAGGAGGTCACTCGAGTGCTGTACCAGCGACTTGAAGCGGGCCTCGGAGAGCAGCAGCTGCTCCTCGGCGGTCTTGCGGTCGTCGATGGCACGGGCGTTCAGCAGCAGTCCGCCGACGTTCGGATCGGTCACGAGGTCGGCGACGATGACTTCGAACCAGTGGTAGTCACCGTTTGCGTGGCGGAGCCGCACTTCTCCGGTGGAGCGGGCGCTGAACCGAGCATCGTCGAGAAGGCTGCGTGCGGCCCCGAGGTCTTCGGGGTGCACGAGCTCTTCGAGGTCGAAGACTGCGCCAGGGTCCGGCTCACGACCGAGAAGCCGTTCGGCAACCGGCGATGCATATGCGAGGTGCTCACCTTCGTCGAGGATGGCGACGATGTCCGACGAGTTCTCGATGAGGGAGGCGAACCGCGCTTCGGACCGCTCGCGCACGGTCCGTTCGGTCTGTTCCACCGCACGGAACGCGACGGCTCCCTGACGACACAGTGCCGAGAGCGCATTGCGGTGCTCTTCGGTCATCTCTGTCTCCGTAGCGGCCAGGATCGCCCCCCTGACCTCGCCCTGCACGACGATCAAGCCGGCCTGCCAGCAACCGGTATGGCCGACTGACTCGAGGGAATGGAACTCGCCGTTCACAGGACCGTCGATCGACTCGATCTCTGCTTGAAGGGCCCGCAAAGCAGGCTGGATCGCGGGGCGCAGCGGGTTGCGGTAGCGGCTGGTCTCCTCCATCGGGGAGAGCACGAGCTCACCTTCGATGAGCTCTTCGCCAAAGAGCTGATCCAGGCCGGCACGCACCGCCATGACCACGTCGAGCTCGCGTTCAGCGACTACGAATCGCTCACCAACTGTGCGCAGGGTTGCTTCCTGTGCGGCAAGGGCCTCGTTCTGGCGCACAAGGCGTCCGAGGCGCACGAGGACCAGCGGCACGAGCGTGATCGCGCCGATGGCAGGCAGAAGCAGTCGTAGCCCGGTTCCACCCACGATCACCTGCCACACGAGCACCGCAGGTGGGGTCACCAGCGCGAATGTGAGCACTGCGATGCGTCGGTTGCTGAGGCGTCTGACCATGCCTGCACCGGCAGGGCGGTCGAGCAGGCTCTTGACCGAGGGGTGCATGAGACCGGCGCCGCCGAGCACGAGCACGAGCATGGTCATCGGAACGAGCAAGTTGGGCTCGATCCTGCCTGCAACCACCTGGTTGGCGGCCACGTCCACGGCGAAGCTGGCCACGAGCGCGGCGGCGAGCAGACGGTTGCTGGTGGTGGGCAACGAGCCGGCCACCAGTGCAAGCACTGCCAGCATCATCAGGATGAATGACAGGATGCTGAAGCCGAATGTTACGACGCGCTCGCTGGCGGGAAACGAGTCGTCCTGAAGGTAGGGCAGGATCAGCGACCAGTTGAGCAGCGCAGCGGCACAGGCACCCACGATCGCGTCGAGTATCGGGTCGAGGCCGAGTGACGGGTTTCTGCGGCGCACGATGATCCAGATGGCGGCGATGAACAGGACCGTGGCAAGGGCCACGAGAACGTCGGCGGGTGACGGGAATGGGTAGTCATCGAGTCGTCCGACGCTGTCCAGGTCACGGACAAGCCCGCTGGCAAGCACGGCCACACCGGCCACGGCGATGATGACGGCCGGCAAGCGCACGGGCCCCCGAAGCGTCCAGCAGCGTACGACGGCCACACCGATGCCGAATACGGAGTAGATGAAAGCGGCATTGGCTGCGGCGGATTCGGGAAGGGCCACGATGGCCACGAGGGAGACTGCCGAGACCGCGACGAACCAGCGGAAACGCCTCATCTGGGCACTGCCGTTGTAATGGAGTTTCGGTGTTGCCGTCGGGGTCTGACTCATCGGAGGGTGCGGGCGCAGAGAGTTGTCCCACGCCGGTGATCGGCATGCCAGTTGGGCGGTTTAGAAAATGGGATAGCGGTCGCGCAGACGTCTCACGACAGCAGGAAAGCCTTGGTAACAGCGGGGTCTGGGACATCAGATCACTGCCGGAACCAGCCCGTGGAGCAAGGCGAACTCTGTTGCATAGACAACGCTGCAAACACCGGCTATCTGCATCACGTAGCGACGTTCGAATCCTTGTCTCCACAAGAGCAGCGGCGGCAGAACCCCACCGATGATCAGGCAGGTCAGCACCGCCGATACGCCGCCCGCCACTCGGGACCGCACCTTGGACTCGTTGTCCTGAACCTGCCGGTACCGACGTTCGAGGTCGAGCCGCGACAGGAACCAGTGCGCAACCCTGCCCGGTTCGTCGCGGGTACCCCGGCTCACGAGGAACAGCTGCACCGGGATGTAGACCGCGTACACCGCCAACATGGCCCACACCGCACCGGCGAGTCGTGCGATCAGCCAGAAGAACGGCCCGAAGGTCAGGTCATCGAGGATGACCAGAACCAACAGGGTGATGAACCACCACCAGAGAGTCGTTACGAAGGCCTGTCGGTTCGGGGCGCTCCGTGCTTGCTCCACCGCAGCGACCGTACTCCCCGTGCCGTCAGATGGTGGGGTGACCCCGCATCACCACCAGACCGGAGGGGGCGTCGTCCGATGCCCGGCCGCTGAAGCACCGGAGCGCTAGTTTCGCGCACATGTCGGACCCGGCTGGCCGAAAGAACCCAACGGGTGACCCGGCGCCGGGCGCGATCGTGGCTCCGCCCGAGATGCCACCGGGCTGGACGACCCTCGAGGCCGCCGGCGACCAGATCGGCGAGGCAGAGAGGGTCGAGTACGAAGTCTTCCTCGAAGCGGGGTTCTGCAAGCGCTCGGATATGGGTCGCGTCACCGAGTTCGACCCCTGGCGTGACATGTCGGAGTTCGTGGTGGTGACGTCACCCGACGGCGAGATCCGTGGCGTCGTGAGGGTGACGCTGGGCAACTACCAGGAGCTGCAGATCGGATCGTTCGAAAAGGACCGGCCCTTTCCCGACCCGGTACTCGAGTACGCCTCGCTCGCCGTGCCCGACGCGGCACGCCGCACGGGGGTGGCGTCGTGGCTATACCGCGAGGTGTGGCAGTACGCGGTGCGATGCAACGCGGCGGGCGTGGTCGGCGTCGGCGAGCGGTGGCTGATGGAGTTGCTCAACACGAGCTACCCGTTCGGCTTCGAACAACTCGGGCCGAGTCGCTGGTACATGGGCGGCGAGTGTTTCCCCATGGGAGCGCGCCTGATCGACCTGGTGCAGCGCTCGTGCCTTCACCCCGAGTTCTTCGACTGGGCCACGGGGTCCATCGACCTTCGCGACGTGCCAGTGGAACCCATACGCGACGTGCTCGTGGACATGCGGTCGTCGCGGCCGGCATCGGAGAGGTCCGCCGGTTCGTCGGAGCCATCCCAGGGCGGGGGATCCACGTAGTCCCCGGCCCGTATGCGCCGGGCCATTTGCAGGTGCCAGCCGACATACGAGTCGGCGACATACTCGCAGTCCGGCTCGATCAGTTCGTGCAGGGTCGCGAGGTTGTGCGCGGGTACTCCGGGCAGCACATGGTGAGCCGTGTGGAAGTTGGCGTTCCACAACAGCCAGCGCGCCGCGGCGTTGGTCCTCACCGTGCGGCTCGTGCGCACCGCGGGAGCGGGGCCGTACTCGCACCCATAGTGCTCAGTGGTCGATACGAACCCTGCCAGCGGAAGAAACACCGCCAGCGGTGCGGCCCACAGCAAGAGAGGCAAACGCCAACCGGCGAACAAGCCGGTGACCACGCACGCCACCGGCAACGCGAGACCTGCGACCAGGCTCGTCCATTCCAGAGCATGGCGTCGACTGCGGCGCGCGAATGCCGGACCGCGGCCGACCAGCATCGACAGCAACTGGGCCCACAACATGGCGGCCAGCCCGAGCACACCGAAGGCAACCATGCCGAGGTGCGACAGGTGGCCGCGCACCACCACGATCGGCTCGGGGTCGCCTTCCACATGGGTACGGATGTGGTGCTCGAAGTGAAACGGGCGGTACGCGGCATACGGAGTTAGGCAGACCACACCGCAAAGGGTGCCCACGACGTGATCCGCGAAGGGATGGCCGAACAGCGAAGTGTGAAGCGCCTCGTGCTCCACGGCGAACAGGGAGGTGAGCACGATCCCCGCGACAACCGCGTACACGGCCCACATCAACGGGTTGTCGAGCACCACTGCCAAGGCCCCTGCCCCCACGGCAACGGCGACGATCACGGCCAGCTTGGCTGCTGACCGGCGGGGTCGGGTGGCGGCGAGGCGCAGCTCGGCGGCACGCCGTCGCAGCGAGCGCGGCAAGTCACCAACAGGTACGCCACCGATCTCCACCGTGGCAGCCCTTGGCGAATTGTCGACTCCAGACATCCGTCACCTGTGGTCCGCGTCCCCCAGCGGGCACTGTGCCGACCTGACAAGTCAACCACAGCACCACCCTGGGTTGTCCAGAGCCCCGCGGCGCGGGCCGTTCCGAAAAGGGAGCGCGCTGCAGCATCCGTTTAGGATCGCCTGCATGGGAACCCTGCTCGCCGACACTTCATCCAGCTTCGATACGGCCATGCTGATCCTGCGCCTGGCGCTGGGTCCGATGCTGTTCGCCCACGGCTACCAGAAGCTGTTCCTCGGCGGACGCATCGAGGGCACCGCCGGCTGGTTCGAGTCGATGGGAATGAAGCCGGGCAAGCTCAACGCGTGGGCGGCGGCCCTGACCGAAACCGGAACCGGCGTGCTGATGACCATCGGGCTGCTCACACCGTTCGCGGCCGCAGGCATGGTCGGTGTGATGGTCGTGGCCTGGTTCACCCACCGTGGCGAGTTCTTCGTGTTCAAGGACGGCTGGGAGTACAACTTCGTGATCGGGGCCGTGGCGATCGCCGTGGGCACGCTGGGCGCCGGCCAGTGGTCGGTGGACCACCTGCTGGGAATCGGTGAGGACCTCGCTGGCTGGACCGGCCTTGCGATCTCGGCCGGCCTGGGCCTGGTCGCTGGCTTCGGCACGCTTGCGCTCTTCCACCGCCCGGATCCGCCGACTGCGGACACCTGAACCAGCTTCTGCACGAGGCGCCCTGCAGGCATCGGCCCGCCGACCCGCGCGCGTGGGCACGAAACGATTTCAGTCGGACGAGGATCGCGCCGATCCCCGGACTGGTGATTATCAGAAACGACCCGCGCCTCGACGCCGTCAGTGACGAGCGATCGTTCCTTCCGCCCGGAGTGCCCACGGCCGCCCTCGATGCCGTGATCGACTCGGCCGCGAGCTGGACGCCCTCGCGCCTGGCCCAGGAACTGGTGGAGGTGGCAGCCGAGATGACGGGCGCCGCGCAGGTGGCGCTGTACAAGTGCGACTCGAACACCGTGCGTTGCATGGGCCTTGCACCACCACACCTGGCATCGCCATTGTTGCGCGACCAGCAGGCTGAGGAGTTCCCCTGGGCCATGCCCTCACTGCAGCCGTCGCGGTTCGTACTCGTGGAAGCTGCGGGCGACCTGCCGCTGCCCGTCTCGGGCCGCGCAGGCGACCTCGGCTACTCGAGCGCCGTGCATCTACCGTTGCGCGACGGAAACCGCATGCTGGGGGCTCTTCAGATCTACTGGAGCGAACCCATGAGTGAGTGGGACGACCGGGTGGGAGCTGCTCTGCGCGCACTGGGCGTGTTCACCCTCTGCCGGGTGCTTCCGGGTGCCGGTGCCGCGGGAGTCGCCGGCGGGCGACGTGGCACCGACACCTGAGCAACCGCAGCGACCCGCCTCAGGACCCGAAGATCCGCAGCCATTCCGAAGCCGAGCGGGGCTTGAACACCATGTTCGAACGGCGTACCTCGCCCATCTGCTCCGACGGCTTAGGCGAGTACAGGTGGCCGGGAAACAGGGTGGCGGTGTCGGGCACCTTGGCGAGTCGCGTCGTGATGCTCTCGTAGAGCTGCGCCGGATCACCGCCGGGCAGGTCGGTGCGGCCACAACCCTGTAGGAAGAGCGTGTCGCCCGCGACGAGGTTGTTCTCAACCAGGAAGCACTGGCTCCCCGGGGTATGGCCGGGAGTGTGCAGCAGGGTCACGTCGACCTCGCCGACGCTGACCTTGTCGCCTGAGCTGTGCTGGACCAGGTCGCCCGCCTCGAGATCGGTGACCTTGAGCACGTACTCGGCCTCGTCTGCCTGCACGTGCACCGGCATCGACTGCAGGGCCAGCAGCTCGGTGACGCCCTCGATGCGCATGCCCATCATGTCGCCGCCGCAATGATCGGGGTGGTAGTGGGTCACGAGTGCGCCGGCGATGGTCATGCCGTCGGACTCGGCGATGGACTTGAGTTCCGCGACACCGTACGCAGGATCGACCACCAGGCACTCGCCGCTCTCGCGGTCTCCGATCAGGTAGGAGAAGTTGACCATCTGCTGTGCGAGAAGGTCGGACTCGGCGAAGTCGGCTCCGGCAAGGAGCTGGCGGAAGTAGAAACGGTCGTCGCTCACACCAAGACGCTACGCCGTGGGCACCGAATCGTTCGACTCGGTGCCCGACGGTTCAGTCGGCAAGCAGCCAGCGGGTGAGCGTGGCGCTGTAGGCGGCGTCATACGACTCGTAGTCGGCCCGCAGGCGGTCGCCCTGCCAGTGGCGGGACAACAACTCGCGCGGGAGCAACGGGTCTTCGTTGAGGTGACGCAGCACCGCAGCCGCCAGCACGAATCCGCTGCCCAGCACCTCCACATCGTCGGCGTCGAGTCGTTTCTTGATCGGAGCCATCAACCTTCGCAGTTCGAGCGCCCCGTCGTTCCAGGAGTCGAGGCCCCACAGCATCGACACCAGCTCGTCGTCGGCGTCTGGCTGGGCCGTCATTCGGCGCGCCTGAGCGGCGATGACTTCCCGTTGGCCCGGCAGCCTCGCCGGGTCGAGGTTGTCGGGGCGCATCCACACCCCTTCACGCACCTCGGCGAGGCGCAGCGCCCGCGCGGCGCGTCGCAACTCGGCGCGTCGGCCCGCTTCACGGGCGGCGGTGGGCACCACCCACATCTCCCACTGGCCACCCCACGTGCGCAGCCGAGGGCGGCGGCTGGCCTGCTGACGCCGTTGGCGTTCGGCGAGGTCGCCGGCGAGCTCGTAGCGATGCTCACCCTGTGGCGACAGCTCGCCGTTGGTCACCATCCGGGATATCGCGGTGCGCACGGTTCCTTCGGCGAGGCCGAACAAGGTGGCGGAGCGCACCAGGGCACGCGCCGACATCACCGGGGGGTGGGTACCGAGCAGCACGGACGCCACGACGGAGCGGGCGGTGAGCGGTGGCAGGGGCTTGCCGCCGACGATGGGGGCGGGGCGCTCGGTCACGGAGGTCGATCCTACCAAGGGTCCGATGGCATTACACCTTGACTACAGCTGTGACCCCATCTGTAAGATGGTGTCCATGACTTCAGCCCGCGTGGTGCCCGCAACGATGTTCCCGCCCGACGGCACCCTGACCGATGCACTGCCCACCGACCGCCTCAACGAAGACGGTCGCCCACTCGGCGAGCTCCGTGACGACCTGTACCGCATCCCCAACGCCGCCAACGCCGCCCACGTGATCGGTGTGTGGCTCCAGTCGGTCGGCGCAGTGGTGTTGGCAGCCTGGTGGGGCAACCCGCTCGGGTGGATACTGGCGTGGCTGCTGTGCGGCCGAGGCATGGTGCGCTTCGCCATCCTCATGCACGAAGCGGCCCACAGGCTGCTGTTCAGCAACAAGAAGGCCAACGACTGGGTGGGCCGCTGGCTCGTCGCCTACCCCGCATTCGTTCCCATCGAGGCATACAGGCGCGGCCACATGGCGCACCACAAGGAGGAGTTCGGGCGCAACGAGCCCGACATCGCCTACTACCGCGGATACCCGGTGCCGGCTGACTCGTGGTGGCGCAAGATGCGCCGCGACCTGTTCGGCAACTCCGGGTGGAAGAACCTCATGGGACTCCTCGGCGCACTCAGGAGCCCCACCGCGCGCCCGATCGTGTTGCGCATCCTCGGGGTGCAGGCTCTCATGTTTGCCGGAATGTGGCTGGCGACCGGTCACTGGTGGGTGTGGCCCGTGTTCTGGCTGTTGCCCTGGATGACCGTATGGCGGGTGCTCAACCGCCTGCGTTCGGTTGCCGAACACGGCGGCCTGGGGGCGTCGCCCGACCGCAGGGTGACCACCCACCACATCCGGCAGTCGTGGATCGCCAAGTTCGTGTTCGTGCCGTTCAACACCGGCTACCACCTCGCGCACCACGTCGACATCGGCGTGCCGTTCTCCAAGCTCCCCGCACTGCAGCGCGAGCTCGAAGAGGCGGGTTACATCACCGCCGAGCTCGAGTGGCCCAGCTACCTGGCCCTTTGGCGCCACGCCCGAAGCGGCGTGCCCGAGCCGGCCCCGGGTGACGACGTCGACCTGGCCGAAAAGGGTGTCGACCTGAGCGACACCGCTGCAGGTGGCACCGACTTCCCGAGGAACTGACCGGGGTGCCGGGACGCCGGCCGGTCACGCCGGGGTCTCCAGTACCTCGGAGTGGTAGACGAGCTCGTCGGATCCCTCACCGAACGCGATGTGCAGGAAGTCGGCGTGCACCGTGGCCAAGCGTGCACCACGGAGGTACTCGAAGAGGTCGTACTCGACCAGCGGCTCCGAGCCGTACTGCAGCGACGTCACGGTGTCGATCGCAACCGTGAGGGCATTGCCGCGCAAGGAGTAGGTGCCCTCGCCGAGGTTGACACCGTCGTCGCCCGACACCCTGCCATCGAGGAAGGCCAGCTCCGGGATACGCCTGCCACTCACCATGTGGCTCACTCCCCGCAGGGTCACGTACTCGAGTGCCCATCGGGTTCCGTCCAGAGCATCGGGGTACACGCAGCAAGACTACGACTGCTGCCGGCTCCCCCCTCACAGCCGCGAAACGGGTTGAGGGTGACCGACGGCGACGCCGGTAGCCTCGGTGCCATGCCCCAGAGCCCCGATCCGACCGGAGACCAGGAGCGACGCGTCGCGTTCCTCGGCCCGGCCGGCACGTTCACCGAGCAGGCCCTGCACCGCGAGGCCGACCTCAGCGCAGGCGAACTCATGCCATGTGACTCCATGGTCGATGTGCTCTTCGCGGTACACGAGGGGCCGGCCGACTTCGGCGTCGTGCCGATCGAGAACGCCATCGAAGGCACGGTCAACGCCACGATCGACACACTTGCCATGGACGTCGAGTTGCTGGTGCAGCGCGAGCTCCTCGAGCCGGTGGCGATGAACCTGCTCGTGGCCCCCGGCACGTCGCTCGATGCCATCCGCGGCGTGATGTCGATCCCGGTGGCCACTGCGCAGTGCCGCTCCTGGTTGCGCACCAACCTCGCCGATGCAGAGCATCTGGCCGCCAACTCCACGGCGGAGGCTGCGGCCCTCGTCGCGAAGCAGGCCGATCCGACGCTTGCCGCCATCGGCAATGAACGCGCCGCGGAGGTCTACGGGCTCGAGATCGCCGCGACGGGCATAGAGGACCATCCCGAGAACCAGACCCGATTCGTGGTCGTGGGGCGCGACGGGATTCCGGCACCGACGGGGCACGACAAGACCTCGATAGTCGTCTACCAGCGCGCGGATGAGCCCGGGTCGCTCATGTCGATCCTCCAGGAGTTCGCCGCCCGGTCGATCAACCTGACGTTGCTGCTCAGCCGTCCCACCAAGACCCACCTCGGTGACTACTGCTTCGTGCTCGACCTCGAGGGACACATTGCGGATGAGGTGGTGGCCGACGCTCTACGTGCCCTCAAGGCCAACCAGGGCGGTGTGAAGTTCCTCGGCTCTTATCCAGCGGCTGGCGCCGATGGTCCCGACAGGCGCGCAGCAGCCAACACGGCGCACGAGGATGCACGATCGTGGATCTCGGGGCTGCGTGACCAGATCGGCTGATCCGTCGCCGGCCACACCGTTGACGAATTCTGAACTTCCTCTTACCGCGCTCCAACCTTTCGGGTGCACAGTGCGGCCATGGCACGTCTGCAACTGACCAGGCGACAGGTGATGGAAGCGTTGGCCATCTGCGGGGCCACCGGGACCGTCGCGGCATGCACCCCACCCAAGCATCCCTCACCCACGACCACCACCCCCACCACGACCGTGGTCGGCAACGCGGGTGACCCGGCCGCGTTCCTGCTCGCCAGTCGCCTCTCCTTCGGGCCGAGTCCTGAGCTGCTTGCACTGGCAGAGGGCGGGGTGGACGCCTACCTGGCCGACCAGCTGGACCCTGCAGCGGCGGAGGCACCCGCCATGGCCGACCTGTTCGCCGCAATCGACGCCCGCGGTGAGGACATTGCCTCCACACCCCCGTCGGACGGGGGCAGCAAGAACAGGCGTCGTGCCGCGGTGGAGACCACCGCCCTCCGCACGACCGCCGGCGCCGCCTGGTCGTCCCGCCAGCTGCACGCCCTGCTCGTGGACTTCTGGTCCGACCACCTGCACGTGTCGATCGGACAGCAGCCCGAGCTCTTCTTCGTCCCCTACTACGACGCTGAGGTGATCCGCCCCCATGCGATGGGCAGCTTCACCGACATGCTGCTTGCCTCGGCACGGCACGCGGCGATGCTCACCTACCTCGACCAGGCCAGCAGCCGCGCCGATCGCGACAACGTGCCCAACGAGAACTACGCACGCGAGCTGATGGAGCTGCACACCGTCGGTGTCGACGGTGGATACGACGAGACAGATGTGCTCAAGGCGGCCCACGTACTCAGCGGCTTCTCGCTGGTGAGGAAGTCCCGTGAGTACACCTACAGACAGGCCTGGCATGACCTCGGACCGGCGGCGACCGGCGACGTGCTCGGGTACCGCCCGAGCGGTGCCGGTGAGCGCGACGGCGAGGACTTCCTGGCCCACCTCGCCCACCTGCCGGCCACGGCCAACCACGTGTGCCACCGCCTGGCGGTCCGCCTCGTCGGCGACAGTGTGTCGCCTACGGACCCGGTGGTAGCCGATGCAGCAGCTGCCTTCACCGCTGATGACACCTCGATTGCGTCTGCGGTTCGCTCGATCGTGGACTCGCCCGCATTCGCCGACAGCACCCCGATACCGCGTCGTCCGATCGACCTGGTGGCCGCCATGTTGCGGATGGGCAGCACTCCGGTCACCGAGTCCCAACTCGACGACCTGCTGAACCCGCTCGGCCGCACCGTGCGGGTGCTGGGCCAGTCGCCTTGGGCCTGGCCGGCACCCAACGGCTACCCGTTGCCGGGAAGGGCATGGATCAGCCCCGGCGCAATGGTCGGCCGCTGGAATGCCGCCTTGACCGCCGGCGCCGGCTTCCAGACCCTCGATCCCCTGCCCGGCACTTCCACCGAGGACGGCGCCGACCGCACGTCGGTGGCAACAGCGCTGCTGGGCAGGGCGCCATCGCCTGAGCTTGCCACAGCGCTCGGAAACGACCTCGGCGCCCAGCCGGGCTCACAAGCAGAGTCCATCGGCGTGCGGACCCTCGTTTTCGCCAGCCCCGACTTCCAGGAGCGGTGATGGGACCCTTGATCGTCGTGTTCCTTCGCGGTGGTGCGGACGGCCTGTCGCTCGCACCGCCGACCGGCGACGCCGACTACGCCTCGGTGCGAAGTGGCCTGGCCGTCGCAGACGGCGCCGCCAATCCGCTCGACGGCACCTTCGCCATGCACCCGGCCCTCGGTGAGCTGCACGCCCGGTTCGTCAGGGGTGAGGTAGCCCTCGTGCCCGCCTGTGGGATCCCCGAACTCTCGCGGTCGCACTTCGACGCCCAGTTCCGCGTCGAGGAAGCCGGCAAATCGAGCGGATCCGGCGACGGCACGGGCTGGCTGGGCAGGCACTTGGCATCCAGTGCCGGCGACACCAACCCCTTCCGCGGCGTCAGCTTCGGCCAGGCCGGGGTGCCCCGCCTCCTCGCGGGATCGGCTGATGTCGTGACAGCGACAACTCTCACTGGGTTGAGCATCGGCAACGGCCGCCTCGACCCCTTCCCGCAGTTCACCGACACCCTCGAGGAGATGTGGGCCACCAGCGCGTCACCGATCAAGGCGGCTGCGGTGTCCGGTTTCGGCGCCCTCAGGACCGCCTCGTCGATCAGTGCAGGCGGTAGTGACGGCCGCGACCACGGTGTTGCCGACACCGTGGCGACGCTGAACGCGGGCGTCGGCGCCGAGGTGGCGGTCGTCAACATCGGTGGATGGGACACCCATGACAACCAGGGCACCAACGATGGCGCCTTCGCGTCCCTTGCGGCGGATCTCGATGGCTCCATCGATGCCCTGATGGCCGGGGTGCCGGGCGCGACCGTGGTGGTGATCACCGAGTTCGGGCGCCGCGTGGCTCCCAACTCCTCGGGTGGCTGTGACCATGGGCGAGGCAGCCTTGTGGTCGTGGCGGGCCCGGAAGTGAACGGCGGCGTCAAGGGTGACTGGCCCGGTCTCTCCGATCTCGACGAGGGAGACGTGCGCACGGTCAACGATATTCGTGTGGTGATGGCCGAGGTGACCGGTGCCGTACTCGGCACCGACCCGGCGCAGGTGGTCCCGGAGTCGCCCGGCGGATCCCTGGACCTGTTCACCTGAGCCGAAGCCGAACGCAGCCGATGGACGGTGCGGAATCCCCGTACCCGCGTCTGAACTGCCGCGTTGCCGGGCGCCCATCACCATGGGACGAGCGTGCGCCTGCAGCTACAGTCGCCGGTGGAGGGATGGCAGAGCGGACGATTGCGACGGTCTTGAAAACCGTTGAGGCTTCACGGTCTCCGGGGGTTCGAATCCCCCTCCCTCCGCTCCAGACGTCCTTTGTTGGTGCTGGATCACCTCTCAGGTGATCCAGCACCAACAAACCGGGCCTCAGCGGTTGTGGCTGCCCGACGTGTTGCTCGAGGGCGCCACTGCCACCAGCTCCCCGTGTCTCACCTCCCACGCCGAAGCCGACTCGCGCGTATGCGCTCCGCCCGAGGCCTTCGAGGTGATCACGTCGACCACGAGTCCGTCCACCGCGGCGAGCAGGGTGACGGTCTGCACCGAGTCAGACCGTTGGGGAAACTGTCGCACCTCGTCACCCAGGCGTTCCGCTGCGTCCCACACCCAGCGCTCCCCCACAGCCACGAACCGGCATCGGTGGGACTGCTTCGAGCGGTGGATCTTGGACCCGGGGCACACGAGCAGGCCCCCGGGAGTGAGCCAGGGCTCGACTGCCATCCCGCGGCCGTCGAATCCGTTGTCGAAGGCATCACTGATCACGGCATCGAGGTCCTCCGCTTCGAGGGCCCGTCGCATCTGCTCGTCGCGGACCATCTCGGCCAGAGACGAGAGGTCCTCGCGCTCCATGGACGCGACCAGCGCCTCCCAGTCCTGTGCGTGCTCCAACTCCATCACGCAATCATGACCTGTGGCTCCGTTGGTGCTGGGTCACGCCTGGCGTGATCCAGCACCAACGAAACGGGTCAGGCGGCGGCGGTGGTGGCGGTCAGGCGGGCACGAGGGCGATGTCGAGCACGTCGTCGACCTTCGACACCAGGTGCACATCGAGATCCGCGAGCACCCGGTCGGGGACGTCCTCCAGATCGGCCTCGTTGTCAGCCGGCAGGATCACTTCGGTCAGCCCGCCGCGGTGGGCGGCCAGCAGCTTCTGTTTCACACCGCCGATCGGCAACACCCGGCCATGCAGACTCACCTCCCCGGTCATCGCCACCTCTGGCCGCATGGGACGGCCGGTCAGCAGCGACACCATGGCCGTGGTCATGGTGACCCCGGCCGAAGGACCATCCTTCGGGATCGCGCCGGCCGGGAAGTGCACGTGGAAGCGGCCGGTGTGCACCGATTCGACCGGATCAACCTTCGACGCGACTCCACCGCGGGTGCGCAGAACCTCCGGGTTGGCACGCAGGTAGCTCAGCGCGATGCGGCCGGACTCCACCATCACGTCACCCAGCTGGCCCGTGAGCTCGAGGGCACCGGAGGACAGATGGTCACCGTCACGCTCGCCGTCGGATCGGTCATCGACCCGGGCAGCCTCAACGAGGAGCACATCGCCGCCGACGCCGGTCACGGCCAGTCCGGTGGCGATCCCCGGCAGGCCGTTGGGCCGATCCTCGTCGACACGGTGCCGCGGTCGACCGAGCAGCTCGCGGACCTTGTCGGGGTCCACCTCAATCGCGGGCCCGGACTGGTCGGTTGTTGCGACGCGTGCCGCGACCTTGCGCATCACGGCGCCCAGCTTCCGCTCGAGGCCGCGGACGCCAGGCTCACGGGTATGGCCCTCCACTATGGACCGCAAGGCATCGTCCTCGATGCTCACGTCGTCATCGGTGAGACCGCTTTCCTCGAGCTGGCGGCGCACCAGGTGGTCCCGCGCGATCGCGACCTTCTCGTCGGTCGTGTAGCCATCCAGTTCTATGACCTCCATACGGTCCAGAAGCGGGGCCGGGATCGTGTCGAGCACATTGGCCGTGGTCACGAACAGCACGTCGCTGAGGTCCAGGTCGAGTTCGAGGTAGTGGTCGCGGAAGGTCGAGTTCTGTGCGGGGTCGAGCACTTCGAGCAGCGCGGAGGACGGGTCGCCGCGCCAGTCGGCGCCAACCTTGTCGATCTCGTCGAGCACCATCACAGGGTTCATGGCGCCCGCCTCTTCGATCGCCTTCACGATGCGACCGGGACGCGCACCGACGTAGGTGCGGCGGTGTCCGCGAATCTCCGCCTCGTCGCGCACGCCACCAAGGGCCACACGCACGTAGGGCCGCCCCAGCGCTTCGGCAACCGAGCGGCCCAGTGATGTTTTGCCAACACCCGGGGGCCCCACGAGCGCCAGGATGGCTCCCTTGCTGCGGGGGGCGGTTGCCTCGGAGGTGTCACCGGACACCGCGCGGTCTGCGCGCAACTTGCGCACTGCCAGGAACTCGCCGAGCCGATCCTTGACCACATCGAGCCCGGTGTGGTCCGAGTCGAGCTGCCGGCGAGCCGCCTCCAGGTCGAGGCGCTCCGGCACGGTCACGTCCCAGGGCAGCTCCAGCACCGTCTCGATCCAGGTCCGGATCCAGCCGTGTTCGGCCGCCTGTTCAGGCGTGCGCTCTAGCTTGTCGATCTCGGAGGCGAGTTCGCTGGCCACGGCCTCCGGCAGATCGCGCTCCTCGAGCGCCTTGCGGTACTCATCGAGCGCGGATCCCTCGTCGTCGCCGAGTTCCTTGCGGATGGCGCTCATCTGCTCACGAAGAATGGCCTCGCGCTGGCGCTGTTCGAGGTTGTCGGAGACCTCGTTTCGCACCTTCGCGGAGAGTTCCAACTCCGCGAGCGTCTGGCGACCCCAGTCCAGCACCATCAGCAGCCTCTGGGTGAGGTCGGGCGTCTCCAGGACCTCGACCTTGTGCTCGAGGGAGACGTCAGGGCTGTAGCCAACGATGTCAGCGAGCGCTTCCGGCCCCTCGACGCTGCGTACGAACTCCGCGATCTGCGGGGCACCCCGGTGCTCCAGGATGGCCTCGAGCACGACCCGGTACTCGCGGGCCAGGGCCTCGTCCTCCTCGGTCGGCTCGGATGGGGCGACCTCGTCTGCTTCGATCCACAGGGCATCGCCGGTGCCGGGAACCGCCACGCCGAGGCGTGCGCGGTGCAGTCCTCGCAGGAAGACCGCCCGCGTGCCTCCCGGCAGTTCGCCCGCCTGGTCGATCTTCGCGACCGTGCCGACCGATGCGTGCGTATCGCCGATCCTGGGTACGAGAACCACGAGGCCCTCGGTTCCCAGCGCGGCGTCGACCGCGGCATTGGCCTCCGGGGTCTCCAGCGCCACTGTCAAGACCATCTGCGGCAGGACTACTCCGCTGGTCAGGGTGAGCATGGGAAGGGTCAAGGTGGCTGTTTCATTCACGGTTGGGTGACTCCGTCTACTCGTGTTGTTGTCTGGCCCGGACCTGCAACAACAGGCGGGCGAACCAATTATTCCGATTTCTTGAGTACCAAGCACTCAAGTTTCCCAGCCCATCGGTCAGTTGTCCGTTCAGGCAGCGTCCTCGCCGCGCCGGGCTCACAGCTCCCCCTCGCCGTCTCGGGCACGAGGCACTACAGTGTCCGGCGTTCTGGAGAGGTGCCGGAGTCAGGCCGATCGGGCCTCCCTGCTAAGGAGGTGAGGGGGCAACCCCTCCGTGGGTTCAAATCCCACCCTCTCCGCCAGAGCCAACGGGCGTCGGGTGTGAACCCGGCGCCCGTTGCGCGTCCCAACGGTGTCACCCAGGGCAGTACGACAACTGTCACATGACGTCAGACCCCTTCGGAGAGCAGCGATCGCGTGAAGTCTATGACGATTCGGCGTCGCTCATGTTGCATTTGTGTGACGTCCTGTTGCATCAATGGTCCCCATGCGAACACGACGCACTCTCTCGACCATTCTCATCGCGCTAGCCGGGGCCGTGGCCATCACGTCATGCGCCGGCGCACCGCCCTTCCCCGACAAGTTCGCCCATGTCGTCTCCGACGACGGGCTTGCACGCCTGCGGGGATGTGAATCCGGCGGCAACTACAACGCCCTGAACCCCTCGGGCAAGTACCGCGGTGCCTACCAGTTCAGCCGCACCACATGGAACAGCGTCGCCCGCACCCATTACCCCCACCTCAACGGCGTCGACCCGGCCGAGGCATGGCCCTGGGAGCAGGACGCCATGGCGCGAGCTCTGTGGCACATGGCCGGCCGTGGCCAGTGGCCGCACTGCGGCAAGAAGGTCTGACGACCACGCACCGATTCCGGTCCACCCGGCCCCATGTCGGGTGGACCGGAGCCGCGTTCGGACCGACATTGCCGTGTGGCCCGTCGCTGCCCGAACGTCTACAGTCATCTCCCGCCCAGCGCTTGTAGCTCAATTGGATAGAGCATCTGACTACGGATCAGAAGGTTGGGGGTTCGAGTCCCTCCAAGCGCGCTGACGAGATCCGTGACCCGAAGCGGTTCGTACTGCGATCCGGGCTCCACCTGGCAGCCGTAGCAATCCGGCTCTCCTACGGGCAGACTTGGTGCGTGGAGTCGCAAGAACCCGGGCCCGCTGGCCCCCCAGAATCCAGCCACGAGACGGCGGCTCCCCCAGCCCCTTCCCATGGCACAGTTGCAGCTGGAACCAAGCCTCGCCTCGACTGGACTCGGGTAGCCAGCTCGGCGCTTCTCTTGGCACTCGGGATACTTCTCTTCTTCACAGGACTGTTCGGTCCGTCCGGTGGCCTTGGCCGTCCAGGCGCGATGGCCGCCATGGGCGGTGGGATCATCCTGATCGGGGCCGCCTCATTTGTCTCTGTCCGCAGCGCCGTTGCAATGAGAATTCTCCTGGCCTCTGCGCTTCTACTGTCAATCATCCTGCTGGTGCAGGGTGACGTCGCATTCGCTTTCACAACACTCTTCTCGTGCCTAGGTGGTCTCGCCGCCTGTTTCGCCCGTACCGCGTGGCGTAGAAGGAAGTGGCTCGTGGGCGCGGGGGCGTCGAGGGTTCATCAGTTCTCCCGTGCGCTGATATCCGCCTCGGCGGTCTTCTCGGGCAGCTTGCTCATTGTCGCCGCCTATCAATCACGCAATAGCGCCAGCTCTGCTTTGCTGCTGGTTGCCGTTGGGATTGCTGGCTTTCTGGGCTCCGCTGTCATCCTACAGATCGGTGTCGGAAGAACTGATCGGCTGTCGCTTCTAGGTCTAGGTGTTGCGCTTCTCGGCTCAGCCGGTATGGCCTTGCCCCTCGAGACGTCGGTATTGACAACCCTTTCGGGCGACCCGTTCGATCTTGGGGTTTCAGAACCCAACTTGCCAGTACTTCTTCTGAAGCTAGCGATCATTTCACTGATTGTCGCAGCCACCCTCAACAGGTTTGAATCACAGGCACAGTGGAAACATATCCTCGAGCACGATGCGAATGCCTTCCTCTTGGTCGACCGGTCTGGTCGGATCGTGGAGGCCTACGGTGGCTATACCGAGATCACAGGCTACTCAGAAGATGAGGTGCTCGGTGCTCCGGTCTCTGCATTGCTTGGATCGACCATCTCCGAGGACGAGCATCAGCGGTTGATGGATCACTTTTGGGATTCCTCGATGCTGACAACGGTTCCTACCAGACCAGTCGAGCTTCTGACGAAATCGGGCGAGGCTCGTAGTGTCTACGCGCGACTTCAGAAGATCGACGGGCCGTCCGGCGTCCAGGCAGCGGTGGTTGTCGATGACGCAACTCTGGAGACTGATGCGATCGAGCAGGCCAAGCAGAAGACCGAACTGCTGAGCACCACCCTTTCCCAAATGGAGATACTGGCCACTACCGACTCGTTGACAGGCCTTCTGAACCGTCATGGATGCCTTGCAACACTCGAGGACGAGATGGCTAGGGGCAACTTCACTGTCATGTTCATAGACATCGACAAGTTCAAGTCCATCAACGATGGAATGTCCCACTCAGCAGGTGACAACGTCCTCAGGCAGTTCGCCGAGCGGCTGACAGAAGCCACCCGCTCCGGCGTCGATGTGGTCAGCAGAATTGGCGGAGACGAGTTCGTCGTCGCGCTTCGCACTGAGTCTTCGAGCGCGGCTGAAGTGCGAAGTCTCGCTGAACGCCTCGTTGCTACAGCGACAACTGCCCCAATGGATATTGATGGATTCCGATTGACAGTGACGAGTTCCGTGGGTGCCGCAAGTTCGGCCTCCCTATCGGCCGAGGAGGTGCTTCACAGGGCGGCTGCCGCCCTTCACACGGCCAAGCTTGAGTCGAGGGCAGGGACGAACAGCGTCGTAGTTGCCTACGACTCGGCCATTGGCTCATCCGCAGCAGAGAGACTCCGAGCGGTTACGAACGCTCGACGGGCGGTGGATGAGGAGCGGGTCACAGCCTGGTACCAGCCGATTGTCGACCTGCGTAGGCGAACGATCGTTGGGCACGAGGCACTCGCCAGGATGACCAACGCAGACAGGAGTGTGGTTTCTGCGGCAGACTTCCTGGCCGGCGCAGCAGAAGCAGGCGTCATGGTCAAAGTGGCGGAGTCGGTCATCACTGCAGCCTTCTTACAGCTCGCACAACTAGAGCCACTGACTCACATGTCAATCAACGCATCGCCCGACGAGCTATCGGATCCACGCTTTGCTCAACTCCTGAAGACCCAGATGGACTCCGCCCAGATTGATCCTCAAAGGGTGAGGTTGGAGATAACCGAAGCTGGTCTATTCGTACTTCAGGGTCACGCCAAGTCAGCGCTCTGGGACCTCTCCAAAGAGGGGGTCCAGCTCGTCTTGGATGACTTTGGAACGGGCTACTCGTCGATCTCCTCGCTTGCAGAGCATCCGATCTCCGGTATCAAGCTGGACCGCTCATTCACATCAGCCGCCGCACAGGGGATCCAAGCTATGGAACTTGTGGCTGGTCTCGCCCAGCTTGGCAATGCGCTTGGATGCTTCCTAATCGCTGAAGGAGTAGAGACCGAAAACGAAGCCCGCGCGGTATTGGATGCTGGCTGGCATTTCGGCCAAGGCTATCTATTTTCCCCTGCGGTGGAAGTCCCGATCGAAAGCTCAGTGACATACTGACGCCCCGGAGCAGTTGGTGGTGGCGTCCCGCGAATCATCCCGCACCGGCTTTCGGCAACTCGATTCGCATGGTGTTACCACCCGTAGTCGGCGGATCGGCGACATAGATATGACCTCCATGTCGATCGACAACGCGCCGGCAGATGGCTAGACCCATCCCCGAGCCGTCACCACCCTGACGGGTGCCGAAGTGTCTGAACATCTTGAAGACTTCGACTCTAAACGCGGGCTTGATACCGAGCCCATTGTCGATTACGAGAATGACTACATGTGACTGCGTGGGCTCGGTTTGTAGTATCTCGATGCTCGGAGTCCTACTCGGGTCCCGGTAATCCAGTGAGTTCTTCACAAGGTTGGAGAAGAGGCTTGTCAGAGCCTCCCGATTCCCAGTAACCCGCGGCAACTCACGAACCGTCACCTCCGCACCAAGCTGCTCGATCTCAGCCGATAGCAGTATTAGAGCGTCGGCGAGGACCTCGTTGAGGTCTACCTGTACTCCCGACGTGGCTACTGAGTCGAGGCGTGAATACTCCAGAAGGCCCTTGAGTTGCGCTGCCATGGAGTCAACCGCTGTTTGCATGTGCGATATCGACGTTGAGACCTCCTCATCCATTGCGGGCTCGGGTAGGTCCTCTACCAAGAGATCCAATGAGCCGGAGACGTGGCGGAGCGGTGCCTGCAGATCATGCGAGACTCCGTATACAAAGTCCCGGAGATCCTGATTCGATCGACTTAGGTTGCTCTCGCTCTTGGCCAGTATGCGACTCTTGGCTTCCGCCTGATCACGCACTTTGTAGAGGTTGGCCAGGTACAGCAACGACAGACCGACAACCGTGAGCGCAAGCAGTAGTGCGAGCCAGGGAAGGGCCTCATACGCAACTGGTACTTGTGCTACGCCGACTGCCCATGTCCGGTCGAAAAAGTCGATGGTGGCTGATCGCGTATTGGGTTGGCTGGAAAGGTCATCGGAGCCATAGAGGAGCCTGTCGGATGGTTGCGCACCGTCCTCCGGAATGGAGTCCCCAGCTTCTTCGCTCACCCAGAAGTCAGTAGGCGACTCCTGCCTCAGAGTTTCGAACAGGTCGTCAAGGGCGTAGACCGCTACATAGGCACCGATGAACGCCTCTCTTCGATCGTCAACCGTGGCAGGAGTATCACCGGTCCCGTAGATGGGTTTGAATAGAAGGATCCCGGCATCGTCTGGAGGCTGCCGCTGAACGAGAGAAATCGCCTTGGTCGCCGTGATGAGTCCCGAGTCGCGTGCGCTTTCTGCAGCTGCTCGGCGTATCGGCTCACTGAGGAGGTCATAGCCCAGGGCAGGCTCGTTCCCCGTCAAGGGCTCCACGAAGTCGACCGGCAGGGCTTGGTCGTTCGTCGTTGCCGGATGGACTGCGACACTCGGCGAGGATGGCCCGAGACCATGCATGAATTGACCTAGGTCGAGCTCAAACTCGGTTCTCTGGTGAGGCCGGATCAGTGGCGCCCACTCAATGGCGATGACGCCATTTCGCAGCATTTCGTCTTGCACCACAAATGAGGTGAACTCGGGCCGCGTCACCTCCTCCGAGGAGTAGTGCAGAGCACCGAGAGCCATCATCTCCTTCCTCACATGCTCGAAGGCAAGCACCATGGCGTCCTCCGCTGACCCCAACGCGTCTGCGGTCTCTGCCTCAGAAGACGACCTCAGCATGCTTCTGGCTACGGAATACGCTGCAGCCGAAAACGCGAGTCCGACAACCAGCAGGAACGCGAGGGTGAGGCGCTGTGGAGTCACGAGACGGCGTCGCGAGCTCATGATCATCAAGGCTACAGCGTGTCTCAGCTGAACCCTCCGGACCCGCCTTGCACTTCGAGTGTGCAGCCAAGTCGGAGGCGCGATTGCGACGGAGGCTCGGTAGCCTTGAGGCGTGGTCATCCCTGCTCGCGTTGGCACTCCCGTCTTTCTCTTGATCGAGGACGACCCTACCGACGTGCGAGTCCTGTGCAGAGCCCTGGGGCAAGCCAGCTGGATTCCGGAACTCCATGTCGAAAGCAGCGTTGAGGCAGCCCTGGAGTATCTGTCATCGCTCGAGCCCACCGACCCGTGGCCCTCACTGGCAATCGTCGACCTTCATCTCCCCGGGCTCAGCGGGCATCATCTGCTCGAGGCAGCTTCTGCGGGTCACTTGCGCGAGCACCTCCCAATGCTCGTTCTGAGCACTTCTTCCACCACCGAGGACGTTCGGCGCTCGTACGATCTCGGTGCAGTTGCACACGTCGGCAAGCCACACCATCTGCAGGACTGGACCTGCTTGATCGACGCAATCTGCGTCATCTGGGCAAGGTTCGCGGAGGCACCCACACCGTTGGGCGTGCGAACGTGAGCATCGAGCGCCGGGTGCTGGTCGTCGAGGACTCCACTGTTGACCGCCGACTTCTGATGCGAGCGTTGAACAACGCTATTCCCAATATGATCGCCACTGAGTGCAGTTCCTTGACAGAGGCTGTGGACTCCGCCTCGGACTCCGCATTCGACATCTGCCTTCTCGACCTGAATCTCGATGACAGTGCCGGTCTCGACACCCTGCGCACATGGCTGGAGCAAGTTGGTTCCATTCCTACGGTGGTTCTGACTGGTTCCGACGACGCGGAGCTGGACTCGACCTGCCTCTCACTGGGCGCCCAGGACTATCTGAGCAAGGACGAGGTGTCGGTCAAGGCCTTGCGGAGGACCATTCGTCACTCGATCGAGCGGTTTGATCTGAACCAGAAACTCGTGCAGGCAGCAGCCACCGATTCACTGACTGGACTGCCCAACCGTCGCTCGCTGTTCGAGAGCCTCAACAAGATGGTGGAGCGGTCAAAGCGCTACAACCGGAAAGTAACGGTGATCTACATCGATGTTGACCGCTTCAAGTCCATCAACGACGAGTACGGCCACGCAATCGGCGACGCCGTGCTCTGCCAAATCGGTGAACGACTGAGTGAGTCCATGCGCTCCACCGATGAGGCCGGCCGGATTGGCGGCGACGAGTTCGTGGTACTGGCCGAAGAGGCCGAAGACGAATGGGACCTTGAGGCCATCTACCGGAGACTCACCAGCAACCTCGAGTCACCCATAACGACTGACGCCGGTGTGATCTACCCGAGCGTCTCGCTGGGCCGTGCGCGCTTCCCCACAGACGCCCAGACCCCGGAAGGCCTGTTGGACGCTGCGGATCGCGACATGTACCGCGACAAGAGCTGCAAAAACGGCCAGGCTTCGGGCGAGATCAGCGACACCTAGATCGCGCTCCCCGAGACCGTCCACACGCAAGCACATGCCTCAGGCGAAAACGGTCGCCCGACTCCAGCACAGGATCCCGAGTTGGGAGGCTGGTGCCTGGATCCTGACTGGCTCTGTTGGTGCCCGATAGCGCCAGACATGATTGAGCACCACCGAAACCGCTCGGGGATCAACCGGGCCATGGTGCGGCGGGGCTCGGACACGACGACGGGACCACCCCACACAGGCGGCCCCGTCTGTCGTCGTTGAGAGCCCGCTGCCGCAGGCGCTGGATCAGCTGGTCGTGGTGCCGTTGTCCCAGACCCTGAACAGCTGGCCGTTGGGCCCCTGGCCGCCGGCCGGGCCGGTGTTGCCCGGTCCGGACGTGCCGCCGTCGGCACCACCGCCGCAGCCACCGATCAGGGCACAGTTGCCGCGTATGCCGCCGACGCCGCCGGTCGCCGGCGCTGCAAATGCGCCACCGGTTCCACCCGAGGAGGGGAACACAGGGCGGAACTGGGCACTTGCGGTGAGCGTCAGGGTGCCGACACCGATGTGGTAGATCCCGATCGACGGACCACCGGCACCGCCACCGGCACCGCCACCGCCGCCACCGGCACCGCCGCCACCGCCACCGCCGCCACCGCCGGCCTCACAGCAGGACTTGTTGCCGCCGTCGCCACCGTTGCCACCGTTGCCACCGCGACCGGCCGCCGCCCCGTCGCCGCCGACTCCGCCGGCAGAGGACGTGGCGGTCGAGGACGAGACGTTGACGCTGGCGTCATTGGCGTAGATACCGAACGAGCCGCCGCCGGAGGTGCCGGCCACAGACCCGGCTGCTCCACCGTTGCCACCGGCGCCGCCACCGCCACCGCCACCGCCGGAAGCACTGGCGGACTTGCCGCCACCACCGCCGCCGCCGCCGCTGCCCGCGCTACCAGCTGTGCCGGCTGTGCCGTTGGTGGAGCTCCAGAGATCGCCCGCAGTCGGCGTATTGGAACCCGCAGCCCCAGCCGTTCCTGCAGCGCCCGCGGTGCCCTCACTGCCGCCACCGGCCTCACCACCGCAGCCGAACAGCGAGCCGCAGCCACCGCCGCCGCCACTGCCGGCACCAGGACCGGAGCCGCCGCTGCCGCTGTTGCCACTACCGCTGTACTGGCCGCCGCGACCGCCACCGCCGCCGCCGTACGTGGTGCCGCCACCGCCGCCACCACCGTTGCCGGGGCTGCTGGGGCCGCTGGCATCGCTGCCACCGCCGCCGCCATTGCCGGAGGTTGCCTGCGCCGGGGTACCGCCTGGGGCGTCGACACCGTCGATGCCCGGTTGGCCGGTCACCTCGGAGAGGGTCACGTTGACGACCGAGAGCCCCAGTGCCCGCAGGCCATAGGCGCTCGACCCGGCCCCGGTTGTGGTGCCGCTGTTGATGTCGGCATTCTCGACGCTGACCAGCGAGCCGCCCGACACGAGCACGCCGGTGGCGTTGGGACCTGTGCCACCGGCCACAAGCGTGTCGGGGCTGTTGATGTCACCGATCTTGATGCCGGTCGCACCACCGGTCACCTCGATACCGACTGCGTTGCCGGAGGTCCGCGCGACACCCTGGACGCTGACACCGCTGATGCTGGAGTTGCTGACACCGTCGATCGTCACCGGAGTCGCGGTGCCGGTGCCGAAGATCGTTGTGACCTCGGAGGGACCGAAGTCGCTGAAGTCCTGTTCCCAGCCGCCGGTGATGTCGATGCCCGAAGCGAGCGAGATCGGGTCGGTGTAGGAGCCGCCCGCAACGCGGACCTTGGAGATGCCGTTGGCGACCGCGTTGCTCTGGGCCTCGGAGATGGTCGAGCACGGATCCGCGAGTGGCCCGCACGCGGCGCCGCTGCTGCCGTCGGTGCGCGCATAGAACTTGGGGTCGGGGTCGACGTTGACGGTGATCGTCACGGGTGCCGAGAACGATCCGCCCAACGAGTTGGTCATCAGCAGCACAGCGTCGTAGCTACCCGGCGTGTCATACACGTGTGACGGGTTGGCGGCGCTGGACACCGGGCTTCCATCCCCGAAGTCCCACTCGTAGGTGAGGCCGGTGCCAGTGCCGGGATTGGACCCACTCGAGTCGAAGCTCACGTTGAGCGGCGCGTTGCCAACGGTGGGAGACGCACCGGCCACGGCATCGGGTGGCCCGGTCGGGACCGTCGTAGTGGTGGGGCCTCCCCCACTTCCCGGCGTGGTGCAGGCAAGAGCGACAAGCGCCACAGCCCCCACCACGGACACCAGAACGCGCCGTGCTTTCATGTTCCCCCCAAAAAGGAATCGCCGTCAGCAGCCAGCTGACACTTCACAATTGCTACCAAATCACTTGATTACGTGTCAATGAACGTCATTCGATTTTCGGTGTCCGGGTCCGCCTGCCGGACCCACCGGGTCAGTCCGTACCGCTCAGATGTTGACCGGGCAGCCCACCACGCTGGGCAGTGCAAGGGCCAGCAGAGGCCTCGCGAGCAGTGAACCGCCGGTGATGTCCACCTTCGAGCAACCGCCACCCGGCAAGAGGTGGAAGTCGGCTTCAAAGTAGGTCGGGATGAACAGGATCGAGAAGTAGAAACCGCCGCGGGTGACCCTGGCCCCTGCGCCCTGGGTGAGCTTCACCCTGGCGTTTGCAATGTCCAGAGAACCGATGCGGAACTGTGCCGAACCGTTGAGCGACCAACTCGGCGTGGTCAGCGACGAAGTGAGCGAGCCGCTGAAGTTGATCCCCAACGGGAAGTTGATCGTGGAGACGCCGCCCGAGCCGGTGATGGTCACCTGTTCGGGGCTCGCGACGATCGAACCCGAGAAGTTGAGCAGTCCCCATGAATCGAGCGTGAGGGTCCCGTCCACCTGGCCGACGAGGCTCAGCAGTGTTCCGGTCGGACCGAAGCTCGCATCCACACTGCCGGTGAGGTTGGTCTCGTTGCCGACCTCGATACCACCCGAGAAGCTGATGTCGAGCGGACTGCCGTAGGAACTCTCGATTGCGAGCGTCGCTCCCGTGAGTGTGGTGTCGCCCAGTACCACTTCGCCGTTCACCGCGGCGGTGAGCTGGACCTGTTCGGCGAGCCCGTCGGTGATCACCACGGCGCCGTCGAGCCCGGCGTCGAACCCTGCCCCGACCAGGTCGGCGTCGATGTAGAGGGCGGTGCTCGCACCGTTGACCTCGATGATCGCCTCGCCGCTGGCGGCAAGCGTGCCCACCTCGAATTCGCCGGTGAGCACGGTGCGGAGCTGGTTGCCGATCACCGTTGTCTCGATGGTGCCGGCCGCGCGTACGGCCTGGCCGTCGGCCAGCGTGCCGGAGTACTCGCCGCCGCCCTCGAGGGTGAGGAATGGCGTGTAGGCGGTGATCCCGTCCCACACGATCGAGCCGTTGAAGCGCACCCAGCTGCCGCCCTGTTGCACGTCGAGATTGCCGACGAAGGTGGCCTTGTTGGTGGCAAGCGTGAGCGAGCCGTTGGCGGCGTTGACCTGGAGGTCGCCCACGATCCCGCTACCACTGAACGACACTGTGGTCTCGTCCGCGTTGCCCTCGAGCTTCACGGTTCCCTGCAGGTCGATCATGTCGCCGCCGGCCTGGTAGCCGACGAGGTGTGCCGAGATGTCCGCGTTGGCTGACACGAGGGCACCGGCACGGTCGAACTCGACGTGCACGGTGCCGGTGGCCGTGCTCGGACCCACCTTCAGGCTGCCCGCGACCGAGGCCTCGACCCCTGTGGCCTGCGAAGCAGAAAGGTTGATGGACGCCCCGGTGACCTTGATGTCGCCGATCTGCACTTCAGAGGCGTTCGCCGAGAGGTTCAGCGAAGGAACCCCGTAGCTGTAGGCAAGCGTGCCGGAGAACACCACCGGGCCGGTGGTGATACCCGGGATGGTGAGGGCGCTGGAGGAAAGGCTGACCGACCAGTTGTCGAGGTTCAGGAACGTGCCCTGGAACCCGATGGTCGAGGTGACCCCGGAGATCGTCACGCGCACGTTGCCCGTGAGGACGATTCCCGCCTGGCTGATGGAGGCCGAGAGCGCGTGGACGCTCACGTTGTCCAGCACCGGCTCACCGGCGGAGATCTCGTCGCCGGTTATCGCAGCGATGGGCTCGGCTCCAGGCTCTCCGAGCTCGGAGGGCACCTCTTCGCCTTCTGCCAGCAGCGCGCCGTCGAGCTCGACCTCGGCATTGGAGTCGTCGCAGTCGTTGCCGGTGACATTGGTGTCCTCGGCCATCGCGACGACATCGTCCTTGACCAGCACCGTCTCATCGGGCTCGGGTGGGTCGACCGAAACCTCTTCGAAGAACTCGCAGAACTGCTGGGCGGACGGCGGTGTGCCGCCGCCTCCGGGCGTGGTCGTGCAGGAAGCGCCCACAACCGCCAGCACGGCCGCTACGGCCGCCAGTCGCGCGCCAACTGATCGCCTAACCGATCGGTGCTTCATCGATCCCCCCGGGGATGGTCGCCGAACTGCCCTTCGGGACCGTATCAGTTCTTGCCCGTTGTGAACCAGCTTCAGTTTCCGACCGCGATCCAGCCTCGAGGCACCGCACCTACTTCCTGTGGCCGATCCGGCCGTACAGCCGGGCTGGTCCCGGTCTCGGAGCGGGTCGACTCCGGCCCGCCGCCCCTGCGTCGCTACCTTGGTGTCATGCGCTGGTGGATGCCGTTCGCCGTGATCGGGGCCGTGATCGTCGTGGCCGTGGGTGTGGTGGCCGTGCTGTTCGCCATGCGCGAAGAACCGGAGGCGCGCTCGGTCGACGACGCCCTGGAGGACTTCCGCTCCGAGGACGAGGACTCCGGCGCGACCGCCGATGCCGCTGCGACACCCGCCCCGGGGGTGTACGAGTTGGCCGGTGAAGGCCGCGAGGCAATCTCGTTCCCGCCGGTGGAGCAGGCCGACGGCGCAACAATGCCGATGACCGTCTCAGCTGCTGACGAGTCCGACTGCTACTCGGTGCGGATCGACTACAACGAGGCGCACTGGCAGGACTGGAACCTCTGTCGCGACGGTGATCGCATCATGGAACACGGGGGGCACACCTACCAGCAGTGGGACCTGGGCGCGGCGCAGGTGGAGAACCTGTCCACGTTCGTGTGTGACCCGCCGATCCTGTTCCTCGACTTCGACAAGGATGCCGGCCACGCCGAACAGAGAAGCTGTGCAGGCACCAACGACGCGGTCGAGGGCACGACGATCACCTCGGGAATCGACACGCACGTCGGTCGCGTGACCCTCACGGTCGGCGACGAGGAGCTCGAGGCAATCCACATCACCCAGGACCACGAGATCTCGGGTGCCCAGTCCGGCACCAACCGCAACGAGTACTGGTTCCGCGCCTCTGACGGGCTTCCCTTGCGGGGAATCCGTTCGTCCAACATCGACTCGGACTCACCAGTCGGCACCGTCACCTACACCGAGGACGGCACCTGGGACCTGGTCTCAACCACCCCGCAGACCTAGCAGCAGGCGCCGGAGCGCTTCCCCGGGGTCAGGGCTCGGGCTGCAGTTCCACCCCGGGCCGATTCGACCGCAGCTGTTCCAACAAGCCCTCCACGTCTGCATCGACGAGTTCTACATAGGTCTCGGCGCGACGGTCGGGGCGCCACCACACGGGATCACTGGTGCACCACGCGGCCGATCGCATCGCGCGCTTGTCGACCTTGTTGGTTCCCGTGACCGGAAGGTCAGCCGCAACCCTCACGAAGCCCGGAGCCCACTTGGTGCCCATATCGGCACGCCCGGCCAGGAACGTGCGGAACTCCCCGGGATCGAACTGCGCCGGATCGTGGAGTTGCAGCGCCGCCATCACCTGGTCCTCGGCGTTGCGCACGTCGGGCACGCCGTAAACCACTGCGGTGCGCACCCCGTGGAACTGCTCGAGTATGCGCTCCACAGGAGCGGTCGGGAAGTTCTCACCGTCGACGCGGATCCAATCAGACGTGCGACCGGCGAACCAGAACACACCGTCGCGATCGCGGTAGGCGAGGTCGCCTGACCAGTACCAGCCGTCGCGGCTTCGTTCAGTGCTCGCGTCCGGGTTGTTCCAGTAGCCCTCGAAGCGGCCCAGCGCGTTGCGCCCCACCAGCTCGCCGGTGGCCTGCTCCGCGTTGAGCAGTCTGCCGTTGGAGTCGAATTCCGCCGGGGGGCACTCCTGGCCCGTATCGGGGTCCACAACCGCGATGTCCTCCCCTTGCGGTGCCACGCCAAGGGCCCCGGCGGCCGACCGGGGTGCCGGCAACAGGATGACCGCGTTCTCCGACGATCCATAGCCGGCAAGGACTGGGCAGCCGAACCGTCGCTCGAAGTCAGCCATGTCTCTCGCCGACGCCTCTGGCGCCAGCACGAGCTTGAGGGGGTTGTCGGCGTCGTCATGGCGCTCCGGTGTGGCGAGCACGTAGTTGAGTACCCGGCCGATCGAGCTGAAGTAGGTGCAGCCGTGGCGCCGGACGTCATCGAGGAATGCCGATGCGGAGAACCTCCGGCGCAGCGCGATCGTGGCGCCGACACCCAGGGCGGGAAAGAAGCAGGCATTGAGGGCGTTGCCGTGGAACAACGGCATCGCGCAGTAGGGCACATCGTCGCGGCCACACAACAGCGAGTCGGCCGCTCGTACAGCACGCCCGTGGGTCATCCGCACGGCCTTGGGTGCACCCGAGCTGCCCGACGTGAAGATCAGCAGGTAGAGGTCATCGGGAGCCACCGGCGACGAGGCGGCCGGGGCCACCGAGTCGAGCGCGGCCGCGTAGGCGGTGCTGTCACACAGCAGCACGCGATCGTTGGACAGGCTCGTGTCCAGACCATCGAGAAGCGCTGCGTGCGCACCATCGGTCACCAACAGCTGGCAGTCGGTGTGGTTGATGTCCGCCGCCAGCTCGTCGCCGCGCCGGGTGGAGTTGAGGCACACGAGCGTCGCCCCACTGAGCGCCGCGCCACACAGGAGCTCGATGTACTCCGGCGAGTTGTCGAGGAGCACTCCAACGTTGAACGGGCCATCGACCCTCAGCGAGGTGAGCAGGGCGGCGCGTCGGCCCGCCGCCTCAACGAGCTCTGACCAGGTGCACGAACCGTGCTCGGACACGATGGCCGTGTGGGCATCGTCCGCCCGTGCAACCACAAGGTCGGCGACAGTCTGGGCCTCGTCGAGGACCGGACCGTCCGCGGCGCGTGAATCGGCGGGCACCGGCGAGACCATACCGTCACCGCCACGGAGCTGGGCCAGAATGGGCCCATGGCACCGCAAGGCACCGACACCGACCATGAGGCCCGGCGAGGCGAGCTGCTCGAGGTGGTACGCGAACGCGGGCTGATCCACTTCGAGGAGCCGCGCGAGCTGTCTTCGGGCGAGATGAGCCACGACTTCGTGGACGGCAAGCGGGCACTCGCCGCCGGGCGCCACCTGCGGCTCGCCTGCCAAGTGATGGCGGAGTCCGTCGGCGCGGCGGGCATTGCCTTCGACGCGGTGGGTGGACTCACCCTCGGCGCGGACCAGTTCGCCCATGGGGTGGCGGCCTGGCTCGACGACGACACCGAGTGGTTCGTCGTGCGCAAGAAGCCGAAGGGTCGCGGCACCGACCAGCTCGTGGAAGGAGCCGAGCTGGGCGCCGACAAGCGCGTGTTCCTGGTCGATGACGCCGTTACCACCGGCGGATCGATCCAGAAGGCGTTCCACCACGTGACAGACACGGGTGCAACCGTGGTGGCTGCGTCAACCCTCATCGACCGCGGCGACGTGGCCGCTAGGTTCTTCGAGGAGCACGGGGTGCCGTACCTGCCCGTGTTCACCTACCGCGACCTGGGAATCGCTCCGGTCGCCGGCGGTTCCTGAAGCCGCCGGCGCGCTGCCCGCCACGGCTCCCTCACGTACCCTGCGCAGATGCTCGGCGAGCTTCTCGGGTCAAGGGGTGTCGAGGAACACCTCGAGTTGCGCTCGCCTGTGGGGTTCATGGCGCTTCACGGCGGTCTCGAGGCGACGACGTACGAGATCGCACACGAAGCCTCCCGGCGCAGCGATTCGTCGCTGTACGCCGTGGTGCAACCCGACGACCTCACCTGGCATGTTCCGTCACACCGGTTCGACCCGGCCGAATCGGAGCGGCTGGCCGCGTTCTGTGACCACGTGGAGGTGGCGATCTCGGTGCACGGCTATGGCGGAGTCCGCGAACACCCGAATCGTTGGCTGACCATCGCCGTGGGGGGCGGTGGTCGGGCCCATGCCGGCGTCGTGGGCCGCACACTTCGCGATCACCTCGACGGCTACGAGGTGATCGACGAGCTGGACGAGATCCCCCCGCAGTACCGGGGGGTGCACCCGGCGAATCCGGTCAACCTCGTGCGCGGCGCAGGCGTGCAGGTGGAACTGCCCCCGCGTGTCAGGGGCACGAGTCCGGTCTGGTCCGACCATGACTTCGGGTCGTCGCCGTTCGTGCCCCACACGCTTTCGCTGGTCGAGGCGCTCGTGGAAGCCGCCGCCCTGCTACACCCGGCTTCCGGGCCAACCTAGGATGTGCCGATGCGATCGGCGGTCGTCGTATCGAGGACCTCATCGGCCACCCAGGCCGACCTGCTGGTTTCCTATCTGCGTACCCAGGGCATAGAAGCGACCACCCGCACCAACCTCGACCGCTCGGCATATGCAGGTCTCGGTGGGGCCACTGTCGTGGTGCCGGCCGAACAGCGCCTCGAGGCGGAGTTCGAGTTGTTGCTGCTCGAGGAATCCCGGCCTGCCAGCGATTCGTCGGGCGCTGCCCGGCCAATCGACGACCTAGGCCACCCCGAGCCCGGCGAGGACCCTGAGGCCCTGCCGGGACTCCGACCCGCCCGGACCTGGATCCGCGTCGGATCATGGCTGGCCCTCGCCGGGATGCTCGTGGTCAGCATCGTGCCGTCGTTGGCGGTCATATGGAACGCCATCACCGGTTGATCGGCGTTCGTCAGCCCGACACGCTGGTGTGTACGTCGATCGTGACACCGATGCCACTTGCAAGGTGGATCCGTGCGACCCGTCAGGCCCGTGGATGGCCCGTCGCGTCGTGGATCCAGTGCAGGTCGGCTGAAAAGAGCCTCTCCTGCCAGTCCGCGGGTGCAGCATCCAGCAGCGTGTTGTAGTCCCAGTAGTCCTTCCACATGGTGATCACGCCGGCTTCGACGTACATCACCGACACGAACGGCAGGGTGGCGGTTTCGCCAGTGGGCCAGTGCCAGATCTCGGTGTGCTCGGTCATCACGACAGGCGGGTCCGCCACCACCACCGTGCTGGGACCGTGATCGTGCCCCGAGACCGGGTCGAGACCCAGGCGCAGACGATGCACGATGTCGTCGGGGCCCTTCGCCGCCGTCGAGGGCCCGGTCGGCACGTCGAAGTAGACCGACTCAGGGCCGAAGAACGACCCAACTGCATCCCAGTCGTGCGCGTAGAGGGCCTGCCAGAACTGCCGGGTCACGTCGACCGGGTCCATCGAGGTGCGGTCCGCGTCGGTCACCGCGACCCCCGAAGCAGCCCGCCCGGGCGAGCGCCCGTGGGCTCGCCGCCCTCCATCGTGACCTCGCCCGACTTGATCGTGGCCAGGTAGCCCTCGGAGCGCTGCACCAGCCGGCCTGCGCCGCCCGGCAGATCGGTCACCCACTGCGGGCGCCTGAGCGCCAGCGAGTCGAAGTCGATCAGGTTCAGGTCGGCCACCTTGCCGGGCTGTAGTCGGCCCCGGTCACCGAGCTCGTAGAGGTCCGCCGTTGCGCCGGTCATCTTGTGGATCGCCTGTTCGAGCGGAAGCTTGTCGCCCTGGCGATCACGGGCCCAGTGGGTCATCAGGAACGTAGTGGTGGACGCATCACAGGTCTGCCCGGCATGCGCTCCCCCGTCACCCAGACCGAATGCCGAGTTGGGATCCGACAGCATGGAGTGCACCGCGTCGAGATTGCCGTCGCTGTAGTTGAGCACCGGCGAGTTGAGCAGCTCCCTGCCGCCGTCAGCCAGCATCGCGTCGAGGAGGGTCTCCCACATCGAGCGGCCCTCGGACTTCGCGATCTCGGCCACGCACCGCTGGGGCCCGGGCTCGTACACAGGAGGGTCGCCGAGCAGGTACGTGCTCGCGGGGTTCATGAAGCCCATCACGATCGGGTCGTCCTCCATGGACTGCAGTTCACGGACCAGTCGCTCGCGGACCTCGGGGCGCGACACCTCGGCAACCTGCTGCTGCCAGTCCATGAGTCCGAGTCCGAGCTCCGCCCAGGACGGGCAGAACTGCGCGGCATGGAAGGTCTGGAAGCCGAGGAGCAACGACACGGTGCGCCCGTGCACCTGGGGCCTCACCCTGGCGCCGCCGGCATTTGCCCTTCCCACGAGGTCGAGGAGGTGTCGCCACTGCACGGGATCCTCGTTGTTCTGTGTGAGGGCGAAGCTCACGGGTCGGTTGATCGACTCCGACAGCCGCACCATCCAGTCGACTTCCTTCTCAGGAGCAGCCAGGTCCTCGCCGAGGGCACCTGCGGGCGCCAACTCGAACACGCCGGTGCCGAGTTCGCCCAGCACCTCGCCGATGCCGAAGAGCTCGTCCTCGGCCGCGAACGTGCCCGGAACCGGCTCGCCGTCGATTGCGCGGTGGGCGAGGGTACGGCTGGTGGAGAACCCGAGCGCACCCGCCCGGATTCCGTCGCGCACGATGTCGGCCATCGCGGTGATGTCTTCGGGTGTTGCGGCCTCGTTCGCCGCTCCCCTTTCGCCCATCACGTACGCGCGCACCGCTCCGTGGGGGACCTGTGTGCCGATGTCCATCGTGCGCGGAGTCCCCTCGAGTGCGTCGAGGTACTCACCGAAGCTCTCCCACCGCCAGTCGATGCCGACCGACAACGCTGAGCCCGGGATGTCCTCGACGCCTTCCATGAGCCCGATGAGCCATTCCTGGCGGCCCTCTGCCACAGGAGCAAAGCCGACCCCGCAATTGCCCATCACGATCGTCGTCACACCGTGCCAGCACGAGGGCGACAACATCGGATCCCATGTGGCCTGGCCGTCGTAGTGGGTGTGGATGTCGACGAATCCCGGCGTCAACAGGGCGCCGTCGCCGTCGATCACGCGCCTCGCGTTTCCGACGGAGTCCTCGACAGCGGTTATGACTCCGTCGTCGACCGCAACCTCGGCATGGCGCGCCTCGGCGCCCGTGCCGTCGATGACGGTGGCGCCCCTGATCACGAGATCGTGCACAACTCCTCCAGTTCGGCTCCGGAACAACTGGTCCAGGCCGAAGCCGATTCAACCAGAGAAACGACCGACTGCGACAGCGCAGCGGCCAATCAGCCGGCAGAAGCAGGCCGGCCGGGTCGAGCCGGCAGCGTGAACGCCACTGCGGTCAAGGATCGTTAGGAACCTCCGGGTTGACCGTCCTCACGTTTGACTGTGCTCACGCCTCTGCGCCCGCCGGGCGAGGCGGCGCTGGAACCAGTTGGGTTTGCCGAGCCGGACGAGTTGGCCGGCACTCGGTGAGAGCCGTTCCGCCCAGTCGATCACCGCCTCGTCGTCGGTTATGTAGACGAGCTGCACCCGCACGGCGGCCACGAGGGTCGCCTCGAGCGCCTGGGTGGCCAACGAGCCGAGCGGCGAGAACGTGTCCACCATCAGAACCGGCACGGGATCGGAGCCGTGCGGATCCAGCGTTGGCGTGAGACCGGTCACGATCGCGGCCACGTCGGCCGCGCTGTAGCCCTCGCCGTCGGGTAGCGCGAGCGATGCGAACTGCCGCTCGATGGCGGCGAGGCGCTCGTTGGCCTCATCGACGATCCGCTGAGCCTCGACAAGTTCCACCGCGGCCGACTCGTGCTCCTGGGCTGCACGATCCACCAACGGAGCTAGTGCCGCGGCGCGGCTCGCGTGCTCCTCGGCACGCGCTGCCAGCGCTGCCGGACGGTCGACACCCGATTGCTGCTCGGCTTCGATCGATTCGAGGTACGCCACGAGCTCCCCGCGGTGCTGCACGTGCGCGTTCATCCCCGCCTGCACTTCGTCGCCAAGCAGGTGCAACGAGCCGGGTAGTGCGGGCACGGTCGCGAGCAGGTCAACGGTGAGCGAATCCGCATCCACGCCCGAGTTCTGCTGGATGCGCTCGCGCAGTGCCTTGCGCTGGTCGGTGAGGGCAGTCCGATCGGCTGCGGCGGCACCCCTGGCCGCCTCCAGTGCATCGGCGGAACCAACCTGTTCGGTACGAACCCGCTGGAGAGTCGACTCGACCGCGTCACCGACCGAGCGGGTCGAAAGGGCAATGGTGTAGTCGAGGTAGGAGTCGAACCCATAGGTCGACAGCACCCGCTGCTCGGCTTCGACTGCTTCCTCGAGACCACCTGAACGCAGATGGCGCTCGCCTTCGATACGCGCACGCTCATTGTGGGCGGCGTCGATCTCACTTCGTGCCCGGTCGGCCAGGATCCCGCTGCCGGCGAGCTCCTCGAGTGCGCTCAGCCGGACGGTCAAGACGTCGAGGCGTTCGCGCGCCTGCACGACCGGGGGCTCGTCCTCCACCCCGACGGCCGACACTTCGGCCCAGCGTCGTTCCAGCTGGTCCACCTCCGAGAGCATCTCGGCGAGCGCCTCATTGGGGCGGGCCGTTCCGGCGGCCACCGAGTCCAGCCAGTCGGTCAGCTCGGCGACCCGGCCCTCGGAGAGCAGTCCCGACGCGGCTGCCCGGCCCAACAGGTCGCGCAGTTCAGCGGGCTCCGTGCCGATGCGTACCCTTCGCATTACTTCGCTGTCGGCGTGGAACGCGGCCGCGACAACAGGGGCGAGCTGGGTGAGCAGCGCTACGTGCGCATCCGCCGCCGACAGCTCTGCTTGTACCGCCTCGACCTTCCGGGCGAGTTCCGCTGGGTGGTTGGCTGCCTGTTCGGACTGCTGGAGCAGTTCCGCCCGGGCGACGCCTTCCGCGTCGAGTTCTGCCCGACCCACCTCGACCGCGGCCCTGGTTGCCTCGACACGTGGCATCAGGGATCCGACCTGCTGGCTCGCAGCGTCGAGCCTGCGCTTCCAGCCCGCCCGTCGCTCCTCGAGATCGCCGGCGGCATCCTCGGTAGTCGCATGGTCGGGCTCCGGCAGTTCGCCGGCAGTCACGACCCTGAACCCCTCGCCCTGCAGGTCCAGTGACACCACCGTCGTCTGGTCCAGCGGCATGTGGAAGCCCGAGTACTCGACAGTGCCCGTGAGCCCGTTGCCCGCCAGTACGAACGCCTGGGCCAGCGCCTGCGCAAGTTCCTGGCACTCGGCCTGCAAGCCGGTCAGCACGGTCAGGCGCGGGTGCAGCACCGCGTCGAGAGCCCCGTCGCCCTCCGTGTGCACGTCCACGACCCGCATGCTGCTGGTGACCTCCGCTCGTTGGATCGGCCATCAAGGCCCGGGAGCCGACCGGCCCCCCTGTCCAATCGGCAGGATCAGCGACCGATGTAGCGCTCAGTCGGATTTGTCAGGGTCTTTCGCGGGTATCGCGCAGCAGGACCTCCTGGGCCACCGTCGCAATGTGGTCACCCCCGGCGGAATGAATGTGCCCGAGCGCTAGCCCGCGGCCGCCGACGAAGCTGTGGCAGCTGAAGTCGTGCAGGTGCCATTCATCGCTGCGGCCGGGGCGGTGGAACCAGATCGTGTGGTCAAGGCTGGCGCTGAACAACACCTCATGGCGCACTTCCTCGGGTTCAGCCGCCACCGGGTGGGCCCGCACGACCGCATCGGTCGGCAGGTCATCAGAGAGAAATGCGAATCCGGCGGCCTGCACGACGGGGTCGTCGCCGAGGCTTCCGGCCGCCTTGAGCCAGGCCACCGCACGGCCACCACCGAAGCTGTCGGGTGCGCCGGGCACGAAGGCCCGTTCGAACGACGGCGACCATGACCCGACCTCGAGGTCACCGGGACGGGGCACCGACCGGTCAGCGCCGACGGTCTCCACATCGGCTGACTGCTCCGGCCGCTGGAAGGAGGCCTCGAGGTTGAGGATCGCAACACCGTCCTGTCGGGCCACCACACGTCGAGTCTGGAAGCTTCGGCCGTTGCGGATCCGGTCGACCTCGTAGCGCACGGGTTCGGCCTGCACGCCGCGCCGGATGAAGTAGGCGCGCACACTGTGCACGACGTAGTCGTCATCGGCGCTGTGGCCCGCGGCCAGCAGGGCCTGGGCCACGATCTGTCCGCCGTAGAGCCCGCCCCATGGATACGTGGGTCCCGTTCCCACCCACACGTCGGAGCCGTGCGGGGAGAGGGTGAGGATCTCCTCCAGGTCCACCCGGACTCAGTCGGTGTGGGCTGCCAGCAGGTCCCTGATGGACACCACGCCGACGACCTTCTCACCCTTCATCACCGGAAGGTGGCGCATCCCACCATCGATCATCATGGATGCGGCCTGCGCAATCGACGCCGAGGCGTCGATGCTCACGGTTTCGAGGGCCATCACGTCGGCTGCGCGGTCGGACTCGAAGTCGAGTCCCTCAGCCACGGCACGCACGATGTCGCGCTCGGACACAACGCCCAGGACCGGGTTCTGGTCGCGGATCACGACGAGGCCGATGGAGTCCTCGACCATCAGCTCGGCGAGGCGGTTGAGCGTGTCATCGGTGTGCGCCTCGACGATCGGGCCGGACACCAGGCGCTCGACGGGGTCGCTGGGGCTGGGTGACATCTGGGGGGACTCCGGGTCTCTTGGAACGGCTTCGGGGCCGTCGCACACCACTGTGTGCGCAACAGAAATCTAGCCGACGGCCTTCCCGGGCTCCGAGCCGGGGGCAGGGGTCGTGGCCGCCTCCACCCGCCGCGCCACTTCGCCGAAGCGCTCCATGCTGGCTGGGTCGGCAAACGTCGGGTTGGCGAAATAGAACACGAGCGTCTCTGCCGAACCCCCGTACCGGGCCAGTAGCGCGTCGGGCATTTCGTCCCACGTGCCCTCCACGACGAAGTCGGCCAGCAGTTCGTCGGTGATGACTGCGGACATCCCGGCCATGTCGCCTGCTTTCTGACGCTCACGCAACGCCGCCGTGGTCCCTTCGGCCCCCAGCATGTCGAAAATGAACGCGTAGTTGGGCGTCGAGCCGTAGAACGCGACCTGCATCCTGGCGAGTTCACGCCATTGGGACCGCTCCTGCTCGTCGTCCCCCGCCACCGTGAACACGGGCACCAGCAGGTCCACATCTGAACTGTCCCGGCCGGCCCGGGCGGCACCGGCGGCCACCTCGGCCACGACCGTCTCCCGGAGGTACTTCGGATGGTTGAGCGGGTGCACGTGCACCCCGTCGGCCAACTCCCCCGCCATGCGAAGCATCCATGGGTTGACAGCGGCCACGTCGACAGGCGGGTCCGGGTGGTCAATCGGACCGGGCGACCAGGCACGGGGAAGCAGCGACATCGACCACCACTGCCCTTCGAAGTCGAGCGGCTCTCCACGGAATCCGGCGAACGCCGCCCGCACGGCCCGCACGTACTCGGCCATACGGGGACCCGGAGGACTGAACTCCATGCCATAGCGGCGCTCGATGTGGGCGCGTACCTGTGTGCCGAGGCCCAGCCGGAACCGACCGCCCGTGGCTTCCTGGAGTTCCCATGCTGCACCGGCGGTGACCATCGGGCTGCGCGCAAATGCCACCGCCACCCCGGTGGACACACGAAGGCGCGGGGCGCTCATCGCCACGGCGGTGCCTGCCAGATACGCAGATCGCGAGGTCTCGGTGAGCACCAGGCCCCCGAATCCGGACCGCTGCACCAACTGGGCTTCGCTGGCGGTGCGGTTGAGGTCGGCCGGGGTCATCATTGCTTCGACATGCATGGCAGGTTCCTACCAGAGTCGGGCTGTGCCACTGGGTGTGGACCCGCGCAGGTGCGAGAATGCGCCGATGGACTCCCCGATTCCCCCCGCCGACCTGGACATCGCCCGTCTCGCGCGCGGGTGGGCGGTCGAGGCTGGAGACCTCACGCTCGGCTGGTTCCGCCGGGCGGAGTTGGAAGTCGAACACAAACAAGACGGCACCCCGGTCACCAGGGCCGACCGCGACGCTGAGGCACTACTGCGCGAGCGAATCACCGAGGCCTTCCCCGACGACTCCGTGCTGGGCGAAGAGCATGCGGATCGCACCGGTTCCTCGGGCCGCACGTGGGTGATCGACCCGATCGATGGCACCAAGGCCTTCTCACACGGTGTCGGCACCTATTCGAACCTGCTGGCGTTCGCCGACGAGCACGGACCGGCTGTGGGCGTGATCAACCTGCCGGCGTTCGGTGAGTGCGTGTGGGCCGCGCGCGGTCACGGGGCGTTCCTCGACGACGACCCGGTGCCGGCGCTGGACAGGCCGGGTGCCGGACTCGAGGGATCGGTGCTGTGCGTGTCGGGCTTCCACGAGTGGGATCCGGATCTCTTCGGCCGGGTGGCCGAAGCCGGGGTCGTGGTACGCACATGGGGCGACGGCTACGGCTACGCGCTGGTGGCCACCGGCCGGGCCCAGGCGATGTTCGACCCGACGCTCGAGTGGTGGGACCTTGCGGCACCTGCGCTCGTGATCCAGGAAGCCGGTGGCCGGATCACCCGTCGAGACGGCGCCGACGTCGTGGAGCCGGAACGCTCGGGGGCCTACGGGTATTCGGCCATCGCCTCGACAGGCACCGACCACCAGAACTGGCTGGACCTGCTGGGCTGAAGCTGACCGAGGCCGGGCGGCCGACCGTCGGGCCGGCGCACGTGAGATCGCTGTAGGTCGCTCAGCCGACCACTTCGAGGAGACGGTCGATTTCCTCGCAGAATGCATCGTCGCTGTCGGGATCCTGGCGCTCCGAGATACGCTCGCCCGGCTGCGACGTGGCCTCGATCCGGCGGGCGTAGGCGACCCGACGACGCTCGACCAGGCCCTCCGGCTCGGAGGTCATGGTGCCTTCGTACTGAGCTTCGATGCCACGCTTGAGCATGCCCAGTGCCTCGCTGCGCATCTGCGAGACCCTCGACTCGGTCACACCAAGGAAGCGGGCGAGGTCGGCGCTGGTGCGATCTTGGATGAAGTAGCCGAGGATGATGAGGCGGTGGCGCTCGGGCAGGTGGGCAATCGCCTCTCGCAGGTAGGCCTTGAGTTCGCGTTCCTCGAGCTCGGCGTCGGGCTCGCGCCCGTCGTCGGCCAGAACGTCGACAAGCGTCAGGTCGTCATCGTCGGGGTCACCGACGACGTGTTCGAATGCGAGGACGACGGAACGGAAGATGCGGTCGCGTAGGGCGTGTAGCTCCTCCGGTGTCATGTCGAGCTCACCAGCGGTCTCGCCGAGGCTCGGCGGGCGGCCGAGTCGGCCCGACAGCGACTGTTCTGCGGCGGCGAGGCGGCGGGCGAGCTTGCGAACCGATCGAGGTGCCCAGTCAGCGGACCGCACGGCGTCGATGATTGCACCGCGGATGCGTTGGGCGGCGAAACGGTTGAATGGCACGCCGCGTGCTTCGTCATAGCGCTTGGCGGCTTCGACCAGACCGATGGCACCGGCGTTGATCAACTCATTGCGATCCACGTGTCGAGGAAAGTGAACTGCGACCTGGAAGACCACGTGGTTGACGAGTGAGAGGTTCTCCTCGATCAACCGGGAGATCTCGGCTTCGGTGCGTACTGGCGACTTCACTGGCATGACGACCCCTTTGGGACTCGATGCAGCAGTCATCGGCGCGCGCGACCTGACTCCTTTAGCGATTTCCCGAGTTTTTTCGCGCCAAAGCCATCGCTCACTCTCTGTGAGTAGCTTCGGACCGCCCGTCCCAGATCTTGAGCGGAATATCGCGAACTGCCCACTGACAGTGATGATCGGTGCTGCCAGAAGGCAATGGTCAGGTGCTGAACTGCCAGCTCAGCTCCCAGCCGTGCCGACCCAGGACCCGCCCTCGCTGCCCTGGAGCACCGCCACTCGCACGCCCCTCACCCGCAGGCGCGCCAGCATGCCGGCCACGTCGGGCCAGGAGGAAAGGCCGTGTGCTCCCACGGGCGCCAGGCCTGCAAGTAGGTCCTTGACCACCTCGGCGCCGAGAGCAGCTGCCGCCACCCCTGGTCGGTCGAGCACGCCCAGCACCCGCGACGCGCGGCTACCGCCTTCGGAACCCCTCACCTCCACTCGGATGGCTCCCATCCCGCCCTCTGGCGGTGCAGGGAGCAACACAGGCAGATACTGGGTCATCCGGTCCCATCGCGACAGCACGACCCGGGCCGATGATCTGTTGATGTCGACGAAGGACTCCACGGCGAGCAACGGCTCGGCCGTGGCAGCACGGTACGCATCCGCGCCGCCCACCGGATCCGGAAACCAGCACAGCTCGCGACCCGATCCTGCCCGGTGAACCGTCCACGTGCCGTCGCGCCACTCGCGGACCGGACGCCGCAGCGCAGCCAGCCGATCGGCCGCACAGAGCGGGCCCGCAGCGCCGTGACGCGCGAAGTGAACCTCATCGACGGTGTCGAGCCCGGCGGCAGCGAACCTGGCCAACAGGCAGGACAGCCCGGGCGAGAAGGCGGCGCCCACCACCAGGCTCCTGGCCCGGTCACGAGCGACTTCGTCAAGGCCGAGGAGCGCCTCGACGGTGTCGGGCCGATCAGCCACCGCTATCACATGCCGACCGGCCTCGACGTGCCGCCGTGCTGCTGCCGGCTGGCCTTCCTGGTGGCCGGCGAGCACAACCACCTCGACAGCCGGGCCAACGTCACCGGCTGATTCCCCGACCGTCACCTGGTCACCGAACACCTTGCGCAGTTCCTTGCGCCGATCCGGGTCGTTGGAGTGGAGTTCGACCGACATCGCCGGATCCGGTGACAGGATCTCGCGGGCCATCCGCCCACCGACTACGCCGGCACCAAGGATCGCAACGCGGGCACTGGTTCCCATCAGGGCTCCACACTCGCCGGCCGGCTCGATGCGGGACCGGTCGAGAGCTCGAGGTCACGCCAGCCACCCACCGCAGGTGCCTCGGGTGAGCTACCCCGCAACCTCGCCACCACGGCCATCACGGCACCGATTCCGATGGCAGCTGCGGCCCATGGCAGTCCTCGCACGATCAGCACCCTTCGCGGTGAGTTGCGTTCGTGGGGCTAGCAGGAGTCGAACCTGCGACCTCACCCTTATCAGGGGTGCGCTCTAACCAACTGAGCTATAGCCCCGCAGTGCCTCGGGCCATCATGTCCTGACCCTTGCGGCGGTCCGCCAGCGTAGCGAATCAGGCTGTAGGCAACGAAGTCAGCTTCGGCCCTCGGAAGGCAGCGCCGCCGGCTCGAAGTCCACGATCGGTCGGGCGGTTTCCTCTTCGATGACAGACACCCACACGCCACCGATGATGTCGGAGATGAGGTTGAACACCAGCGAGGCCACGACCATCGTCGCCGCGAAGCCGAGTGAGAACAACAGGCTGATCAGCCCGAACTGTCGGAACAGCACGTCACCGGTGAGCTCGAAGTCCTCGAGCTGGAGGTTCTCGTTGAAGAACCGCTCGAGACTGGCCAACGCACCCGTGTTGTTGGCCACCGACCAGATGATCACCGAGGCGATCAGTGCGACGACCCACATGCACAATGCCACCAGAAGCGACAGCTTGAGCACGGACCACGGGTCGATGTGGCGCACGAGGCGCCGGACCTTGCGCGCCTCGAATCGCTGGCGTCGGTATCCGAGAATGCGGCGCCCACCACTGTCGGCCTGCCGACGTGCGGAGTCCTCGGGAGCGGGACGCGAACGATTCGCAGGCCCACCTTCATTGCCGGTCCCGCTCTTGCCGCTGCGCTCCGGTGTGTCGTCAACACCCTTGTCAGAGGTCATGGTCACCCGTGCGAGCCTACAGCGGCACCTGCTCGCTGGTGCGACCACCCAGGCTCGGGTCGGGCCGCTGCAACCGCGGCGGCCCTGCCATGGACCACTTCGATCACGACCGTTGCGCCGATGCGGTCGAAGGACTCGACGTTTGCGTCGTTGGCAAGCACGACAGCCTCGGCGGCGCCTTGCCCGCCGACTGCGCCGGCAAGTGCCGCCACGTCAGCCACGGCCTGTGCCCGCTCGACCTGCAGGGAGCCTCCCCCGAGGGTTGCCGCTGCCAGCACCACGAGAGTGGCCAGGACCAGCACGACAGCCGACAGGACGGTTACAGCAGACCGATCACCTGACCCCTGCACGCCGGTCCTCAGCCGTCGGAGTCGGCGCCGGCTTCATCCCCGACGACGGGCTCGTCGTCGACTGCACCTTCGTCGTCACCCTCGTCGTCGGTGGCGAGTACCCGAGCGACAGCGGCGACGCGGCTGTCCTCACCGGTGGACATCACCCGCACACCCGAAGCGTCACGCCCCTGGGTGGAGATGTCCGTGACGGCAGTACGGATGACGACCCCGGTGTCGGTGATCAACAACACCTCGTCGTCGGAGTTGACCAGAAAGCCATTGAGCAGCTCACCTCGTGCCTCGGGGAGTCGATGAGCCCTCACGCCCTGGCCGCCGCGGCCCTGAACGTTGAAGTTGGACACGTCCGTACGCTTACCGAAGCCCTGATCGGTGATGGTCAGCAGCACGTCCTCGGGCGAGGTCACGGCGTCGGCGCCGACCACATGGTCATCGCCCCGCAGCTTGATTCCGCGCACACCACTGGCCGTTCGACCCATGGGCCTCACATCACCTTCGGAGAAACGGATCCCCCGCCCACCTCTGGTCACGATCAGCAGGTCGTTCTCACCCGATGTCGGCAGCACTCTCACGAGTTCGTCGCCGTCGCGCAGGTTGATCGCGATCAGACCGTCGGAACGGGAGCTGTCGTAGGCGTTGAAGGCGGTCTTCTTGACCACACCGTTACGCGTCACGAAGAACAGGAAGCGTTGCGTCTCGTAGTCACGGGTGTCGATGATCGCTTCGATGCGCTCGTCGGGATGCAGATTGAGCAGGTTGACGATCGCCTGGCCCTTTGCTGTGCGGTCACGCTGGGGTATCCGGTGTGCCTTGAGCCTGTAGACCTTGCCCCGGTTGGAGAAGAACAACAGGTAGGCATGCGCGGAGGTGGAGATCAGGTGTGTGATGACGTCTTCATCGGCCAGCTTCGCGCCCGCAACACCGCGGCCACCGCGGCCCTGCGTGCGGAACGCGTCAGCCGACACGCGCTTGAGGTAACCGCGGTCGGTCATCAGCACCACGACATCCTCGTCGTCGATGAGGTCTTCCACGTCGAGGTCGCCGTCGTCGTGCTCCAGTGACGACTTGCGCGGCGTGGCGAACTCCTCGCGTACGGCCTGCAGTTCCTCGGTGATGGTCGAGCGAAGCTTGGCGTCGTCGGACAGAATCGCCTCGAGCTCGGCAATGGTTGCCCGCAGTTCCTCCAGCTCCTCCTCGAGACGCTCCCTCCCGAGCCTCGTGAGGGTGGACAGCCGCATGTCCACGATTTCGGTTGCCTGGATCTCGGAGAACCCGAACGCGTCCACCTGAAGTGCCTCGATGGCCGCAGCGCGGTCCGCCGAGGCGCGGATCGCGGCAATGATCTCCTCGATCAGGTCGAGGGCCTTCAGGAATCCCTCGACTATGTGGGCCCTGCGCCGTGCCTTGGCGAGGCGGAACTCCGAACGCCGGGTGACGACCTCGACCTGATGCGCGACGTAGTGCACGAGCGCATCGCGCAAGGTGAGTGTGCGGGGCACGCCATCAACGAGGGCAACCATGTTCACCGCGAAAGTGGTCTGAAGCGGAGTGTGCTTGAACAGGTTGTTGAGGATCACGTTGCCCGGAGCGTCGCGCTTCAACTCGATGACGAGACGGGTCTCACCGCGGGTGCGCTCGTCACGGATCTCGCGGATGCCCTCGATCACGCCACTGTTGGCCAACTCGGCGATCTTTTCCGAGATGCCCTCCACCGAGGTCTGGTACGGAATCTCGCTGACGACGATGCGCTCGTTGTTCTTCGCCTCCTCGATCTCGGCGCGGGCGCGCACCTTGACCGAACCCCGGCCGGTGCGGAACGCCGAGACCAGTCCGGCGCGGCCCATGATCTGGCCCCCCGTGGGGAAGTCGGGACCCTTGACGAACTCCATCAGGTCATCGGTGGTGGCATCCGGATTCGAAAGAAGGTGCACGGTGGCGTCGATCACTTCGCCGAGGTTGTGAGTCGGGATGTTGGTGGCCATGCCCACAGCGATGCCCTGGCTGCCGTTGACCAGGAGGTTGGGGAACCTCGCTGGCAGTACATCGGGCTCCTCGTTGGAGCCGTCGAAGGTGGCCACGAAGTCAACGGTGTCCTCGTCGATGTCCGCGAGCATCTGCATGGCGATGTTGGACAGGCGACACTCGGTGTAGCGGTAGGCCGCCGGGGGATCCGATGGTGAACCGAAGTTGCCGTGGGGATCCACGAGTGGATGGCGCAGCGAGAAGCTCTGACCCATCCTCACGAGTGCGTCGTACACGGCCTGGTCGCCGTGGGGGTGGTACTTCCCGATCACGTCACCGACGACGGTCGCGGACTTCTTGTGGTTGCGGTCCGGACGGAGCCCCGCGTCATGCATTGCCCACAGGATCCGGCGGTGCACCGGCTTCAGCCCGTCGCGCGCGTCGGGCAGGGCACGCGACACGATGACTGACATCGCATAGTCGAGGAACGACTGCTCCATCTCCTGTTGGATCTCGATGGAGTCGATGGAACCGAGCACCGCATCGGCTGCCTCGCCGGGCTGCTCGGCGTCGTCGTTGGGGCTTTCGTCACTCATCGGTGTGGGGGCTCCGGGTCAGGGATGTCGCTTCTGGATGCCGGCGTCAGATGTCGAGGAAGCGCACATCTGCGGCGTTGGACTGGATGAAGTGCTTTCGGCTGTCGACGTCGTCGCCCATCAGGATGGAGAAGACCTCGTCCGCGATCGCGGCCTATTCGACCGATACCTGCAACAGCGTTCGCGTGGTGGGATCCATCGTGGTTTCCCACAGCTCTTCGGAGTCCATCTCGCCGAGGCCCTTCAGCCGCTGGAAGTCGTTGCGGTGCTTGGGGTTGTCGGCCTGGAAGGCCGACTTGGCGGCATCATCCTTCAGATAGAGCTTGTTGCGACCAACCTCGGTCGAATACAGCGGTGGCTGGGCGATGTACACGTGGCCGCCCTCCACGATGGGGCGCATCTGGCGGAAGAAGAACGTGAGCAACAGGGTGCGGATGTGTGAACCGTCGACATCGGCATCACACATCAGGATGATCTTGTGGTACCGCAGCTTGTCGATGTCGAACTCGTCGGCAAGCCCGGCGCCGATCGCGGAGATCAACGTCTGGATCTCGGTGTTGGCCAGCATGCGGTCCTGGCGTGCGCGCTCGACGTTGAGGATCTTGCCGCGGATGGGCAGGATCGCCATCGTGCGGGGATCGCGGGCGTCCTTGGCCGATCCGCCGGCGGAGTTGCCTTCCACGATGTAGAGCTCGGATTCGCGTGGGTCCTTGGATGAGCAGTCGGTGAGCTTGCCGGGCAGACCGGCGCCATCGAGTACCGACCGGCGCCGTGTGGCCTCACGTGCGCTGCGTGCAGCCTCACGTGCGCGGGCCGCGTGAACGGCCTTCTGCAGGACACGCTTGGCCTCGGTGGGATGCTCCTCGAGCCACTCAGCCATGCGTTCGTTGGTGGCACGCTCGACCATCGACCGCATCGGAACGTTGCCCAGCTTGCCCTTGGTCTGGCCTTCGAACTGGGGCTCGGAGAGCTTCACCGAGATGATCGCTGTGAGGCCCTCGCGGATGTCTTCGCCCTGGAGGTTCGGTTCCTTCTCCTTGAGGTGACCGTGCTCGCGTGCGTAGCGGTTGACCGTGTTGGTGATCGCCTTCTTGAAGCCCTCTTCGTGCATTCCACCCTCGATGGTGTTGATGCCGTTGGCGAATGAGTGCAGGCCGTCGGAGTGATAGCCGGTGTTCCACTGGAACGCGATCTCGACTTCCATCGAGCCGCCATCGGTGTCTGCGCCGGTCTCGTCGAAGTAGCCCACGTCGGAGAACAACGACTCCTTGGTGGCGTTGACATGGCGCACGAAGTCGCGGATGCCGCCCTCGTAGTGGAACTCGACGACCTCGGAAGCCGGGGTGTCGCTGCTGCTCGTGCGTCGGCTGTCGGTGAACACGATCCGCAGCCCTGCGTTGAGAAACGCCATCATCTGCAGTCGTTCGGCGATCGTCGATGCCCGAAAGACGACCTCGTCGAAGATCGTGGGATCCGGCCAGAACCGAACGGTCGTGCCTGTGCGCGGTTCGCCGTCATCGCCAACCGGTGAAGCACCGACCTCGGACAGGCTCTCGGCGATCTCACCACCGTTGGCGAACGACATCCGGTGACGAGTCCCATCACGGTCGATCTCCACCTCGGTGCGCACCGAGAGGGCATTGACGACCGAGACACCCACTCCGTGCAAGCCACCGGACACCTTGTAGCCGCCCCCACCGAACTTGCCGCCGGCGTGCAGCACGGTGAGAACGACCTCGGCTGCGGTGAGGTTCTCGTAGCTGGGATGCGCGTCGACCGGGATGCCGCGACCGTCGTCGCGGACCTCACATCCGCCGTCGGGGAGCAGTTCCACGTCTATGCGGCTGCAGTAGCCGGCCATGGCCTCGTCGACGGAATTGTCGACCACTTCGTACACGAGGTGGTGCAGGCCCGCGGGGCCGGTGGAACCGATGTACATGCCGGGGCGCTTTCGGACAGCTTCGAGGCCCTCGAGGACCTGGATCGCGTCCGCTCCGTAGCTGGCTTCTTCGGCTGTCAACATGCCTCCGGTCGATGAGGGATCGGTATTGCTCCCACTTGCTTGCCCACGCCGGAATCCGGGCCGGTCATCCCCTGTGGATGACCTGTGGATGACTCTCTGGTCGGCTGTGTGGTCAGGCCCGATTCCCTTGGTGTTCCAGGGCCTGTGTACAAGGTCAGATCGTACCATTCGCGACCCCCTTCAACCGGCATCCGGACCGGGTCGCGCGACCCGGTCCGGCAGTGCCACAAGCGGCTGCCGCGACCGGCCTGCACACCATCGGCCGACCGTCCGCGCGGCAGTCCGTCCAGGGGCCACCGACCAGTGCTCCAAACCGCGTTCAGGCAGGCTTGGAACGCACCTGCACGTCGCTGATCTCGCTGGATCCCAGCACCGCGTTGGCAGCGGCCACCAGATCGCTCTGCATCCACCGCAACTGCTCAGCTACCGCGCCTTCCGCCGTGGTGACCACGAGCGTTCCGTGCTGAAGGGAATGCAGCCGGCAGTGACGCGCCAGACGGGCGCCGATGACCTGCTCCCAGTGCTCCTCGAGTACCGCGAGGCTGTCCGGCCGAGCTGTGCCGATCAGGCGCTGCAGTCGGCCGAGGGACTCGCCCAGGCCCACCGGTGGACGATGTCCCGGCAGTGGTTCCGGGCTCATCGACACAACGCTAGTCGGAGACCCGCGAGAGCTCCCCGGGCGTCACTTCCACTTCCTGGTCTGCCTTGACGGCCTCGGGCAGTACCGCCGCGGTCGACAGGAAGGCCTGCCCGGCCGGCAACGACCCGACCAGCGCTTCACAGCGTTTCGGATCCAGTTCGCTGAACACGTCGTCGAGCAGTAGAACCGGAGGGGTGCCCGTCTCCTCCGCCACCTCGCGGTGCGAAGCGAGTCTCAGCGCCAGGGCCAGGCAGCGTTGCTCGCCCTGTGACGCATGCGTTCGCGCCGGCATCGCCTCCAGCAGCACACTCAGCTCGTCACGGTGGGGACCGACCGTCGTCACGCCCCTGCGCAGGTCGTCCTTGCGAGCGGCCCGCAGAGCGTCGGCCAACGATCCGCTCCAGCCCGCTACGCGGACCAGTTCCACCGGGACTTCCTCCCCAGCGATGTCGCGATAAGCACTGGTCACCGCGGGAGCGAGTCTCTCCACGAGTGCGCTACGCAGCGATGCGAGTTCCTCCCCCGCTGCTGCAGCCTTGTCATCCCATACCTCGAGGGTCAGCTCCGCTGACTCGTCGAGACGACCCCCGACCTGTTTCAGCAGGGCGTTGCGTTGCCGCAGGGCCTTCTCCCAGTCCGAACGGACCGACTGATTGCGAGGGTGCAGTGCCACCAGGAGGTCATCGAGCAGGTTGCGTCGTCCCGACGGCCCGCCCTTGACCAACTCCAGGTCATCGGGCGAGAACACGCTCACGCGCAGGGTTCCGAGCAGGTCCGACGCTCGGCGAAGGCGTTGGCGGTTCACCTGCACCCGGTTGCGTCCGTTGCGCGAGATCTCCGCCTCGAGCAGCTGCACCCGGCCTTCCACCTCCACTTCTGCTCGCACAACCGCCGAGTCGGCGCCCGCGCGGATCAGTGCTTCGTTGGGAGCACCGCGAAACGATGACAGGGTGGCCAGGTAACCGATCGCCTCGAGCAGGTTGGTCTTCCCTACGCCATTGCGCCCGCGGATCACACAGGTGCCCTCCGCAGCGAGCAGGTGCGCGGTGGCGTAGCTGCGGAAGTCTGTCAACCAGAGCTCGCGTACGAGCACCCCGTGCAGCTACGGCTCAGGACACCCGCACGGGCATCAGCAGGTAGAGGAACTCGCCCGACTCAACGGAACGCATCGTGGCCGGCTTGGAGCCATCGGTGCTCTCGATCGAGACCTCGTCGCCAACGGTCACCTCGAGGCCCTGCAGCAGGTACTCCGGGTTGAATGCGACCGCCAACTCCTCGCCGTCGTACTTGGCATCCAGTTCTTCCACCGCCTCGCCGAGGTCGGTGTTGACCGTACGCAGCTCCAGGAGATCGGGTCGCATGCTGAGCCGCACCGGCGTGTGCTCAGCGGCCATCAACTTCACACGCCGCAGGGCATCCATCAGGGCCTGACGACCGATGATCAAGGCCTGGGGCGTCGTTGCAGGGATCAGCTTCCGGTAGTCGGGGAAGTCACCCATGATCAGCTTCGTGGAGATGTGCAGCTCGCCGATCTCGAACGTGACGTCGCTTTCGCCCAGCACGATGGTGACCTCGGCGTCGTCCTCGAGCAGCCGGCTGACCTCGTCCAGCGCACGCGAGGGCACCAGGACCTGCTGGCCCGGCCTGAGCACCGCTGCTCCGGGGAGGTCACGCACCGCGAGCCGGTAGGAGTCGGTCGACACGAGTCGCAGACCGTCGTCCTCCGCGGTCATGAGCACACCGGTGAGCACCGGGCGGGAATCGTCGCGCGACGCTGCCTTGACGACCTGGCGGAGCCCCTCTGCAAGATCCCCCGCGGCGAGGGTCACCGACTCACCCGTCGGCTCGGCCCGGCTCGGGTACTCATCGGCAGGCATCGCATTGATGAAGAACTCCGAGCGGCCACCGGAGACACGGGGTCGATCACCGGAGGCATCCACCTCGATGGCCCCGGGTTCGAAGTGCCGCACGATGTCTGCTGCGAGCTTGGCCGGCAACACGACGACACCATCGGCCGCACCCGCGACCTCTATGGCGACTGTGATGGTGAGGTCCAGGTCACTGCCCGTTATCTGCAGTCGGTTGCCCTCCAACGCGAGGCGCAGGCCGGAAAGGACAGGCAGGACGTTGCGCGTGGTCGAGGCGCGGCCTGCGGTGCCCAGCGCATCAACCAGCACGTCTCGCTCACATCGGAACTTCACTGTTTCTCGCTTTCCCCACCACACCGGCGAATCTGTCTGTAATCCGGTAGCAGTAGTAGGAGGGGTTGTGGATTGTGGAGAAACTAGCGCAGGCCGTTGTGCTGCGGGTTCGCTGATTCACAGGCTTCCCCCGGTGTGCACAGGGCATCGGAGTAATTACATCGATGTCTGTGCATGCGGTGTCGCGAGGGGAGTGGCCCTCAACATCGCGACCGCGCTCCCTTGCACAGCGGATGGGGCGGTCATCCATGTGCAGCCCCCATCCCAATGCGGTCGCGATCCCCATCCCGCGGGCCGAGCCCGCACGATCAGCCACCCGCGAGCAGGTGCTGCACGAGGCTCGTGACGTCTTCGTAGGTCTTGCGCCGCTCCTTCATGAGCTTGGAGACCTTCTCGTACGCGTAGATGACCGTGGTGTGGTCACGCCCGCCGAACTCCTTACCGATCTGTGGGTATGACAGGTCGGTCAGCTCACGGCACACGTACATGCCGACCTGGCGTGCGTGCACAAGGTCCCGTGTGCGGCTCTTGCCCTGCAGCTGAGCAACCTCGAGACCGAACTGCTCGGCTGTGGCATCGAGGATCACCGACGGGGTGATCTGGCGCGGCTTGGTGGCATTGAGGATGTCGGCGAGGATCTCCTGTGTGAGCGGCACGGTCAGCTCGGTGTCATTCAGCGCTGCGTAGGCGTTGACGCGGATGAGGGCGCCTTCGAGTTCGCGGATGTTGTAGGTGATGTTCGTGGCGATGAACTCGAGCACCTCCGACGGCACCCTCGAGCCGGCCTGGTCGCCCTTCTTGCGCAGGATCGCCAGTCGGGTCTCGAAGTCGGGCGGTTGGATGTCCGTGATCAAGCCCATCTTGAACCGGCTTCGAAGGCGGTCCTCCAACGTCGCGATGGCATCCGGTGGCCGGTCCGACGACAGCACGATCTGGCGCTGCGCGTCATGCAGGGTGTTGAAGGTGTGGAAGAACTCCTCCTGGAGCTGTTCCTTGCCTTCCATGAACTGGATGTCGTCCACCAGCAGCACGTCGATCTCGCGGTAGCGCTGCTTGAATTCGGGCTGGGTATTGCGGCGGATCGCTTCGACGAACTCGTTGAGCATCGTCTCGGTGGAGATGTACCGCACCCGGAACGAGGGGTAGTTCTCACGCACGTAGCTGGCAATGGCCTGCAGCAGGTGGGTCTTTCCGAGTCCGGCACCGCCGTATACGAACAGCGGGTTGTAGCTGCGGGCGGGGGTTTCGGCGACAGACAGTGCGGCTGCGTGGGCGAACCGGTTGGAGGGGCCGGTCACGAAGGTGTCGAAGGTGTAGCGCCGCCCCGGAGGCGGAGTCTTGGCGTCGTCCGGCTCCGGCGATCCCTCGGTGATGTCGATCGTGTCGCGGAGGGCAGGATCCGCAGCGGGGTCGGGGCCGACTTCGATCGGTGCGGGTTCCACGTCGACTTCGAGCACAACACTCATTCCGTTATGGCCCACGTCGTCGAGGACGGCCTCGATCAGCCCCAGGTAGCGCTGCTCGATGCGTTGGCGCAGCAGCTGGCTCGGGACGGTGAGCGTGAGCACGTCGTCGTCGAGGTCCGACGCACTGACTTCCTGGAAGGTGGATCCCCAGACAGTGTCGGTCACCTGCTCCTGCAGCGCGCTGGATGCGGAATGCCAAACGGATTCCGCACCGGTCTGGAGCTGCGCATCTCCCATATCCCTATTCCTCCACAGGGGCGTCCACATTCTGTGGAAAACAAGGACAACCCGCCATCTGTCAGGTACCCGCCTTGGCTCACGACTGGATCCGGCCGAACCTAGCCACTCTCCTCGGTCGTGGCAACCGGCTCTGTGAGGGCCGTCGTGTGGCACAGGGTTGGCGCCAGGGGCGCGACTCATCTAGCTTGACATGTTTGAACCCGATCGGCGGGTTCCTCCCTGCCGGCCCACGTTGTGCCGCAACCTGCCACAAGGGCGGTCTGCGGCCGCCGCCGTGGCCACCGGCAGAACCCTGGCACCGGGGCCAAGCGGTGTACCGCCGACGGGGACGTCCGCGGGCAGCCCCCGCCCAGAAGCCGGAGAGATCGTGAAGCGTACCTACCAGCCCAACAAACGTCGCCGGGCCCGCAAGCATGGGTTCCGACACCGGATGTCGAACCGCGCCGGGCGGTCGATCGTCAAGAACCGGCGCCGCAAGGGTCGCCAGCGGCTCTCGGCCTGAAGTCGGGACGCCATGTGGTCGGGCGGATCGGCCGACGAGAGCAGTTCAGCCATTTGCGCGCGCACGGGTTCACTGTGCGTGACGGTGGACTGCGTATCCGTGCCGCAAGGCTTCCGGAGGACGCTGTCGGTACCGGGCCGGCAGTCGCCTACTCGATCGGCCGCGGTGCAGGCACCGCGGTGCGCCGCAACCGTTTACGCAGGCGCCTCAGGGCCGTGTTCGCGAACGCAGAGCATGACGGACGGCTTCACGAAGGGTGGTACCTCGTGACAGTCCTACCGTCGAGTGAGGAACCGGCCTACGCCCAGCTCGACAGCTGGGCGTCGGCAGCGCTCAGCATGATCTTCGAGCGCCTGGCAGCACCGGGAACAGGGCTGTGACCGTGCCCGCAGCTGCCGACCCGACCCAGGACGCGCAGCCACGACCGACGTTGGCGAGGCGGGTGTTCATCGCGCCGGTGCGTTGGTACCAGATGGCCAGGGCCGATCGTCCCTCACCGTGCCGTCACGTGCCCAGTTGTTCGACCTATGCAATCGAAGCCGTGGAGATGCACGGCCCCCTGCGGGGCCTGTGGCTGGGAGCCCGGCGGATCATCCGCTGCAATCCATGGGGAACCTCCGGGTATGACCCCGTACCGGAACGGAAGGCGAACTGATGTTCGAGCCGCTCTTCGACGCCCTCGGCGCCGTAATGAACTTCTTCTACACCATCATCCCGAGCTACGGCATCGCGATCATGGCGCTCACGGTGTTGGTGATGGTTGTCATCACGCCCCTCACGGTCAAGAGCACGCGCTCCATGATGCAGATGCAGCGCCTGCAGCCGGAGATGAAGCGGATCCAGGAGAAGTACAAGAACGACCGCGAGAAGCTCAATGCGGAGTTGATGGCGTTCTACAAGGAGAACAAGATCAACCCGCTGGGTGGCTGCCTGCCGCTGATCGCCCAGATGCCTGTGTTCATCATCATGTACCAGCTGATGAGAGGCCTCACGGTGCGCCCGGGTGGCCTGGGTACAGGGCTCGGCCAGATATCGGGCCAGGAGATCCAGGGGCTTCCGTTGACCCCCTACGTGTTCACGGACCAGAACTTCGACCCCTCACACCTGAACCCGGGCACTGACCTGTACGACGCGCTGAGCACGACCAGCACCATGAATTTCCTGGGGGTCGACCTCAGCCTTTCGGCCAGCGACGCCCTGAGCATCAGCCTGTGGATCGCCATCCCCTACTTCATACTGCTCGGCATCATGCTGGCCACCGGCATCATCCAGAACCGCCAGCTGCAGAGCCGCAACAGCAACGCCAGCGTCAATCCACAGCAGCAGGCGATCATGAAGTTCATGCCGTTCTTCCTGCCGGTGATCTCCTTCGGGTTCCCGGCCGGCCTGGCGCTGTACTGGTGCACCCAGAACCTGTGCCGTATCGGCACCAACGCTTACATAAACCGCAGCATCTACAACAAGGAACACCCGAAGGGCGAGGCCATCGAGGCCACCGCCAAGGAGAAGGGTGGAGAGAAGGGCGGAGCGAAGGGAGCGTCGAAGGGTGACGCCAAGGCCGTGGGCAAGGGCGCGGGCAACGGCGCGGGCAAGGCCAAGGGCGCGGATAAGGCCAAGGGCGCGGATAAGGCCAAGGGCGCGGATAAGGCCAAGGGCGCGGGCAAGGGCGGCTCCGGGTCGTCCAACGGATCGAAGAAGGGATCGGGCAACCAGGACAAGGGGCCCGGCAAGAGCATCAAGAGCCAGAAAGCCCACGAGAAGTCCACCGGGCAACGTACGTCGGGATCCGGTGGCTCCAATAAGGGCAGCGGCGGAGGCCGGAAATCCGGCGACCGCCGCAAGGGCTCCAAGTAGGCAGCGCCGCACAGGCGCCGACCAGGAGGGATTCACATGGAGTGGGTCGAGACAACTGCAAAGACGATCGAGGAGGCCAAGGAGCTTGCCCTGGACCAACTGGGGGTCCTCGATGAGGACGCCGAGTTCGACGTGGTCGAGGAGCCAAGGCCTGGTCTGTTCGGTCGTACCCGAGGCGCAGCGCGAGTTCGTGCCCGCGTTGCACCGAGTGCTCCCCCGCCCAAGCAGGAGCGCAAGCGGCGCAACGGCCGTGGCCGGTCGGGCCAGAAGAGCCAGGGCGCCAAGGGCGGAGACCGCTCGGACAGGGCTGGCTCGCGCAAGGGCGGTTCGGGCAAGGGTGGTTCCGGAGATGGTGGGTCCACCAAGGCCTCCAGGGGCTCGGACGGCGGCGGCTCCGCCAAGCGGGGCAACGATCGACGTGACGGCGAGAGTCGCCAGAAGCCGGCCAAGGAGCGAGAGATGATGCCCGAGAGCGAACAGCGTGAAGCAGGCGAACAGTTTCTCACCGGACTGCTCGGGGCCATCGGATACGAGGGCAGTGTCAGCAGTTCCCTCGATGACGAGGGCGTGCTCAGCTTCGAGGTGACCGGCGAGGGCCTCGGTTTGCTCATAGGCCCGGGGCTCAATGCCCTCGATGCTGTGCAGGAGGTCTGCCGCAACGCGATCCAGCGTCAGGCGGATGGCCGCACCTACGGAAAGGTGACCCTGGACGTGTCGGGGGCCCGCGCTGACCGTACGGCATCGCTGGAAGCGTTCGTTCGTGCCGAGGCCGAGCAGGTTCTCGATACCGACGAAGAGGTCATCTTCGAGGTGATGTCACGCGCAGACCGCAAGATCGTGCACGACGTGGTTGGGGAGTTCGACGGCCTCGAGACAGAGTCGGTCGGTGAAGACCCGCGCCGTCGGGTCGTGCTGAAGACAGCCTGACCAGTCACGCCGGCACGGCCTGTACCTGAGCGGGTTCGACCACTTGTTGAGGGACGACCCTTCCAGGTGGTTGGCGGGGCCCCCAACCCCGGTGCTTTTGCGCGCGGTGTTGCAGGCTGCGCAGGACCGCAGCCTCATCGGTGGCGTGGACCTCGACGCCCAGGTGGTCCATTCGGCCGGCTTCGAGGCGTTCCTCGAGCCGGGATGTGACGTGCTGGACCTCGGTAGCGGCGGGGGCCTTCCGGGACTCGTTCTGGCGGTCGGCAGACCGGACATCCAGATGACACTGCTCGACGCCGCCCGCCGTCGGGTGAGGTTCCTGGAGTGGGCAATCGACCAACTTGGCGTCGGTGACCGCGTCGATGCCGTGTGGTCGCGTGCGGAGTCGGCCGGCAACAAGCCCGGGATGCGGGAGCGCTACGCGCACGTGGTCTCGAGGTCGTTCGGCCCCCCAGCAGTCACTGCTGAGTGCGCCCGCCCTTTGCTGGCCGACGGTGGATCGCTGGTAGTGAGCGAGCCGCCAGGCAGTGCCGGGTCGGAGGATCCCACTCGAGATGCGGATCCTCGGGCTGGCCAGGTGCGCTGGCCCGACACCGGGTTGGCAGCGCTGGGCTATCGGCCAGCGAGCCATGTGCGCAGATCGGGTTCGATGTTCGTGGAACTGGTTGCAGCCGGGGCCTGTCCAGCCAGGCTCCCCAGGCGCGAGGGCATGCCTGCCAAGCGCCCTGCGTTCTGACCCTGTTCGCCCGAGTCCTGGGTCGGGTTGCAGGACTGTGCCCGGGTGCAGGCTGTTCCACGTGGAACATCGTCAGCGACTCGTGGTGACCTGCTCCGATTCGTTCTCGAAGGCGCGGTTGCGATGTTTCACGTGGAACAGCCCGGAAAGGCTTGACCGTGTGGGCCATAGACGAAAGGATGGGCGCCGTTCCCCAGTCGGGAGTTGGGTCGCGAGGCTCGTCTCGTGCGGCGTCGGTTTCTCTTCAAGAGGACTCCAGAGCCGGTAGGTAGGCAGCAGATCCAACCCCAACGACTGGTCTTGGACCCCAGGCAACGAGGGAGACCCATGCCGGACAACGATGAGCAAGGCCGCTCCGAACACAGTGTGGAGCAGCCACCAGACCTTCGGGATCCGGTCGCCGGGGCCGGGGACGCCAGCGCGAAGTCCACGCCGGTAGCGGTCGACGAGCGGACCGCTGAAGTAGCCACCCCGGCTCCCGCGACGGCTAGTGAGGATCCGACGGTCCACACACGGATCATGTCGGTGGCCAACCAGAAGGGCGGCGTCGGCAAGACCACCACCACGGTCAACATGGGGGCTGCGCTGGCCGAGCTCGGTCATCGCGTCCTGATCGTGGATCTGGATCCGCAGGGCAACGCAACGACCGGTCTCGGAATCAACTACCGGGTTCTCGACCACACCATGTACGACGTACTTCTCGGCGGGCTTCCGATCGACGACTGCATCGAACCGACCGAGGTCAAGGGCCTGTTCGTGGCCCCGGCGAGCCTCGATCTTGCAGGAGCCGAGATCGAACTCGTTCCAGCCTTCAACCGGGAATCGAAGCTCAAGAGGGCCCTGGAGGAGGTGGCCGACCAGTACGAGTACATCCTCATCGACTGCCCGCCTTCGCTCGGTCTGCTGACCGTGAACGGTCTGGTGGCGTCCACGGAGGTCATGGTGCCGATCCAGTGCGAGTACTACGCCCTCGAGGGCCTGGCGCAGCTGGCTCGAAATGTGGACCTCGTGAGGGACAACCTGAATCCGCTCTTGCGGATCAGCAACATCGTGATGGTGATGTACGACACCCGGACGAATCTGGGCGAGCAGGTCGTCCAGGAGGTACGGGACCACTTCGGGGATCTCGTCTGTCGAAACATGATTCCGCGCAACATCAAGCTGTCCGAGGCACCGTCGTTCGGACAGCCGATAACGACCTACGCCTCGAGCTCCAGGGGGGCCGTTGCATACCGTGAACTCGCTCGGGAGGTGAGCAATGGCGCGTAAAGGTGGACTCGGTCGGGGACTGACTTCGCTCATCCCACCGTCGGCCGAGGATGTGGAGGTACTGGACGCGGGCGACGGCCTGCGTGAGGTACCGATTGACCAGGTCAGTCCGAACCCCAACCAGCCGCGGAGGAACTTCGAGGAAGACAGCCTTTCGGACCTATCCGCCAGCATGAAGGAGCTGGGAGTGCTCCAGCCCCTGCTGGTGCGCCAGGTCGAGGACGGCTACGAACTGATAGCAGGCGAGCGCAGGCTCCGGGCGGCTCGTCGCGCCGGATTCGAGACCGTTCCGGTCGTGGTGCGTGAAGCCGAGGGGGTTGCCAGTCTCGAGCAGGCCCTGGTGGAGAATCTGCACCGACAGGACCTGAACCCTCTCGAAGAGGCAGCCGCCTACCAGCGGCTGATCGAGGAGTTCGATTACACACAGGAGCAGGTGGCCGAGCGAGTGGGACGCAGCCGCAGCGCAGTTGCCAATCTGCTCAGACTGTTCCAGCTCACGCCGGCGGTTCAGCGCCTGGTTGGCGACGGTCTGCTCTCGGCGGGGCATGCGAAGGCCTTGCTGAGCCATCCAGATCGCAGCTACCAGGAGTCCCTGGCGAAGAGGGCTGTCCGTGACGAGTTGACTGTTCGCGCGGTCGAGGACCTCGTCAAGGAACGCATGAAGCTCGAGTCGCAGACCGATGGCGCAGGTACGGCGGAGCCCGAGGTCGACTCCCACGCGGACGACGATCCCTCAAAGCCGAAGCTCCGCCAGCCCGGGTTGATAGAACTCGAGGAGCTCCTGGCCGACCACCTCGACACGAGGGTCAGCATTGCCATGACGGCACGTCGTGGCAAGGTGACCATCGAGTTCGCCGACCTTGAGGACCTGGAGCGCATCTACCGTCGGATGATCGCTGACGCATGACCCTCAATGGCCACAGGACCGGTACCTGAGCGGTGAATCCAGGGTTCACCGTGTTATCCACAGTGGGGGATAACCCTGTGGGCAACCGGAACCTCAAGTGGAGGTCGAGGATCTCCAGGAGGTCAAGGCCCTCTGAAGGGCATTGACGACCAGATCGCGCTGATGAATGTCGCCGAGGCCATGACCCAGCTTCACCAGCACGGCCGGGGCACGGGTTTCCCGCAGGATCGGCAACCTCATGCCGCGCACGACTCCCAGGCCGGTTGCAGGCAGTTCGCGCACCACGATCTCGGCCAGTGCCCGACCTCCCACCGACTCGAACCCGGTGACCGAGAAGTAGTGGGCCTCTATTGCATCGCTGTCGGTGTACTCAACCCCGATGTAGACGTCGGCGTCGAAGTCGTTGGCAGTGGAGGCCTGATCGGACCAGTCACCGTCGAGTATGGCTACGTCGGCACATTGCGGCATGAGCAGTGCGGCCAGGCCGCTAATGACCTGATCGGCCGGGTCGGCCGCTCCCAGAGCCACTCGAAGGCTACCTAGATCCGTCGAATCACGTTGGAGTCTCACGCGCTCCCTGACAGAGGCAAGGGTAGCTGTGCCTGCGCGCCCGGCCAGGCGAACGAGCGCCGACACGGTGTCCGGCCCGCATACCTCATCGGAGATGATGCCGGCGTTCTTCTGGAACTCCCCGACGGCGTCCTGGGTCGCAGAACCGAAGATGCCGTCGACCCGACCGGAGTCGAAGCCGAGCGTGCCCAGTCTCAGTTGCAGGTCGGCCACGTCCTCGCCTCGCAGCATGGGCGAGCGAAGACACAGCAGGCGGTCACCGAGGCGGTGCTCGGACTCCAACAGCACCGCCCATGTGTTCAGGTCGCACTCGCCGGTGGGTTCCAGGCCGCGGGTGGACTGGAACTCGGCCACCGCGGTGGTGGTCGCATCGCCGTACTCATCCACCGGGTCACCCGTGCTCGGATGGTCGAGCAACGCCAACCTGCGCCGCAGTTCGCCCACCAACGGCCCGGCGTCGCCGGGCGACAGGGCATCGACGCGGCGGTCGAAGGTCTGTCGGTCGTGTGTCGGGTCGTTCATGTGGGCAAGTGCCTGGCAGTCCCGGCGGGGCGTGGCCCCCGGATCATGGGCCAAAACGGCGGGTCGGCCCGCTTCACGGGCCGACCGCTTCGTCTGGTCCCACGCAGGATAATGCTGCGCGGGCTGTCGCTCAGAGTACGGGAGCGAAATCCTCGAGCAGTTGTGCTTTGCCCTTTGCTCCCACGACCCGCTGGACCTCGGACCCATCCTTGAACACGATCAGGGTGGGGATGCTCATCACGTTGAACTGCTGGGCCAGGCCCGGGTTGTCATCCACGTTGACCTTGGCAATGCGAAGCTTGCCCTCGTTCTCGGACGCGATCTCCTCGAGCACCGGGGCGACCATCTTGCACGGGCCGCACCATTCGGCCCAGAAGTCGACCACCACTGCCTCGCTGGCTGCGTTGATCTCCTCGGCGAACGTTGCCTCGGTGAGGGCTGAAATCGCTGACATCGCTGTTGACCATCCTTGTTCTCGGCTAATCGACTGAACCACACGCGCTGGTGGGACATTCCCAGCTTGCAGTGTCAAAGGTGTCACCGCGAAACCGTTCGGGGGTCCGCCCGTCGTGCGGCGGGCCGTCGGTGAAGGCTAGTGGCCCTGTTCCTCGAGCCAGCGCTCGGCGTCTATGGCGGCAGCGCAACCAGAACCCGCTGCAGTGATCGCCTGGCGGTACCAGTCGTCCTGGACGTCCCCGCAGGCAAAGACGCCTTCCACGCTGGTGGAACTGCGGAACGCCTCGGTGACCACGTAGCCGTTGTCCTTCAGGTCCAGCTCGTCGGCGAACAGGTCGGTGTTGGGCCGGTGCCCGATGGCCACGAACACACCGGTGAAGGCGTGCTCGCTGACCTCGCCTGTCTGGGTGTCGCGCACGGACACGGTCTCGACCTTCTGGTCGCCCTTGATGTCCTCGACCGTCGAGTTCCACAGGAACTTGATCTTGGGATTGGCCCGGGCTCGGTCGGCCATGATCTTCGAGGCGCGCAGTTCGTCACGGCGGTGGATCACGGTCACGGAGTCAGCGAATCGGCTGAGGAAACTCGCTTCCTCCATGGCTGTGTCGCCACCGCCGACCACGCAGATGTCCTGGCCGCGGAAGAAGAACCCGTCGCAGGTGGCGCAGGTGGACACGCCGTGGCCGAGCAGCCGACTCTCCGACTCGAGCCCGAGCATCAGGGCCTGGGCACCGGTGGCGACAATGACCGAGTGCGCCAGGTGCGTGGGCTCAGCGGAGGTGTCACCTACCCAGATCTTGAAGGGTCGCTCCGAGAAGTCGACCCTGGACACCTTCGCGGTCACGATCTCGGCGCCGAAGCGCTCGGCCTGCGCACGGAATCCGGCCATCAGCTCGGGGCCCTGTACTCCGTCCGGAAAGCCCGGGTAGTTCTCCACATCGGTTGTGAGCATGAGCTGGCCACCCGGCTGGTCGCTGGTCGACGACGGCTCACCCTCGATCATCAGCGGCTCGAGGTTCGCGCGTGCTGTGTAGATGGCGGCGGTCAGCCCTGCGGGACCGGATCCGATGATCACGACGTTTCTTGCTTCGCTCAAGGTTTCTCCAGCGGTCGCCCCGGTATACCCCCGGGGGTTTGTTCATCGAACTCGCTGCGGACACGTGGTATTCCCATCGGGACCCACGCCGCGCGGGTGGACCCTCAACCGGCGTCGTTGCCAGAGCGGTCGCGTTGCAGCCACAGAGCCCACCCGAGCAGCCACATCATCGCGGCGATGATCGTGTAGACGATCCAGATGTCGCCGGGGATCAGCCAGTTGAGCCCCTTGATGAGCCCGGCAAAGAAGGCGATCACGATCGGGATGACGATGATCGCCGCCACGATCCCGTACACCGAGGCGTGCGCCACGTTGAGCACCGGCCCGGTGGTCCTGGAGCGAACCTTTCCCACGGTGTCGACGACCAGGTCGGTGACCTGGTCCGTCCAGGCGGGCTCGGCAGGGGCCTCACCGGTCGGCGACTCCGTGGACGCCGTGCCCTCGGTGGGGGGATCGCTGAATGCCATGGGGGCAAACCATAGTTGCTGGCGTGCCCGCCGCGACCTTGGCTCAGCGGATGCGCACTGTGATGGTGAGCTTCAGCCCCGCGAACACATCAACGGGCGCTCTGGTGGGCACGTCGTCAATGTCGTTGCCGACCGATTCCGCAGTGGATTCCTGCAGTCCTTCCGCACTGTTCGCCGCCGGCGCTCCTGACGTTGCATCCGCGGACGAGCCGGCTGCATCCTGCGCATCGCCGCCCGCACGCGGTGCGCCCTCATCGATGACCTGGCCTGCGGATTCGAAGTCGCTGCCCAGGTCGGACCTGGCGGACATGACTGCGAGGGTCGCCACCCCCACCACGACGACCAGCACTGCTGCCGCCACTGCAAGGATCCGGTTGCGGCTTCCGCCGTCACGGCGCAAGCCGGGCACGCGTGCGAGCCGCGCAGGTTGGTCCGCCGGGCCGCCTTGTGCGCGCGGGTGCGTCGTGCCCACCGCTTGTGCGACGAGGGCATCGAGTTCGCCGGCGGCCGGCTCATCGGAGCGGTCCGCCAACAGGTCACGGCTGGCAGCCATCAGTTCGAAGCGCACGCGTGCCTTCTCTGTGAGCTCGTCGGGGGTGACGCCGGTGAGCGACTGGTCGAGCGCGTCAGAGGCCGACCAGTCGGTGGGATCGGCCTGCGGCTCGAACTGCTTGTCGTCGTTCATCGGTCCTCCACCCCTTCAGACGCAGCAGGATCTGTTTCGGTTCCCATGGCCGATGGATCCACCCCGCCGAGCGCATCGGCCAGCCGCGCCCGTCCGCGGGCGATACGTGAACGCACAGTGCCGATGGGCACGCCGGTGATCTCGGCGATGGCGGAGTAGTCGAGGTCGGCGACATCACGCAGCACCACAGCGACGCGGTAGTCCTCGCCCAGCTGGCTGAGCCTCTCGAGCAGGTGGTCTCGGAGCTCCCCCCGCACCGCGTCGTCGCCGGGGTCGGTCGTGGCGCCGGCTGACCACAGCGGAGCAGGGTCCGCGCGGACGGCCTCGTCGGCCGGGTCAGGTCGCCGCCTGCGCCGTCGCAACTCGTCCATGCATGCATTGGTGGTGACGCGGTAGATCCAGGTCGACAAGCTGCTGCGGCCATCGAATCGCGCGAGCCCCCTGACCACAGCGATTGCGGCCTCCTGGGCGGCGTCCTGCGCATCACCACGATCCCGGCACAGCCGTCGGCACACGGCATGCATCGCAGGAAGGTGCTCGGACAGCACCTGGGCGACGGCATCGCGATCACCGGCGCGGGCGGCGCTGAGAACATGTGGGTCTGTCACGGGAGCAGGCGTCGGCGGCCGGCATTCATCCGACGGCAGTTCCCGTGGCGCTGACCTCGCTGATCTCGACGCGATGGCTCCCGTCGCCGTCACCCAGGTCCGTGATCCAGATCAGCACGGAGTCGGCCCGCTCTCCGCCGAGCGCCACCGAGAGGGGAGCCCGCACGTCGGTGAGCGTCGCCGATGGGGGCGAGTCGGGATCGGGTCCTTCGTCGTCGCGCAACAAGTGGACCTCACCGGACCAGCCATTGGTCGACCCGGCGATGTCGAGGCGGTCCAGGGTCGACGTCGTAGCCAACTCGAGGATCAAACCCACGCCGTCCTTGCCGTCGAAGAAGTCGGAGCGCTCGTACTGCTCGGTGCGCCAGAGCGTCGCGGGATCCCCGTCGATGATCAGTGGCGCCAGGCTGTCGTTCTCACCGGGTTGACCCGTGCCCGACGGGTCGAAGGTGCTCACCTCGCTGAATGCTGCACCTGCGAGTTCCGGCGGCAGAGTCGAAGGTGGAGTCACGCGGCTCTGCGTGCCCTGACTGAGCAGGAGCCCTGCAACCACCAGTGCAGTGCCGACCAGGGCGACGCCGAGCGCTGGAAGAAGCCAGCGGCGTTCGGAGCGCCCGAACCCCTGTGGCTGTGCCGGTGCAGCCGGTGCCTCCGGTGCGCTCGACGCCGGCGCGGGCACTGGCTGGGGGTGGGTCTCGTCGGTGAGGAACAGCAGGTCGGCGCGGAACTCGGCCGCGTCTGCGAAGCGGTCAGCAGGTACCCGCTCGAGCGCCGACATGATCGTGGCGGCCAACGCAGCGGGCACATCCGCGCGGTAGCGCCGCGGGTCGACAGGGTCGGTGTGGAGCCGGGCCAGTGCCACTGCTGCGCCCGAGTCACCCTGGAAGGGGATGCGACCCACCAGGCATTCATAGAGCACGATGCCGAGCGCATAGAGATCGCTGCGGCCGTCCACGCTCTCGCCTTCCAGCTGTTCGGGCGCGAGGTAGGAAGCGGTTCCCATCAACGAGCCGTCACGCGTGAGCTCGGTGTGGTCCTCAGCCTTGGCGATCCCGAAGTCGGCGATCTTCACCCGTCCGTCGGTGCACAGCAGGATGTTGGAGGGCTTGATGTCGCGGTGCACCAGACCGGCCTGGTGGGCTGCTTCGAGGGCGTCGAGCAGACGGAGTCCGATGCGGCGGACACTCTCGGCGTCGAGTGTGCCCCGCTCGTCGAGGACCTCGCGCAGAGTGCGGGCGTCCAGCAGCTCCATCACGATTGCTTTGTAGGTGCCGTCGGAGCAGGTGTCGTACACCCCGACGATTCCGGGATGCGTGAGGCGTGCCGCGGCTATGGCCTCCTGGCGGAACCGGCGCACGAAGGTGTCGTCGCCGGCCAGGTGCGGGTGCAGCACCTTGACCGCCACCCGCCTCCCGAGGGTCTGGTCGCTGGCCTCCCACACCTGGGCCATCCCACCGGAGCCGAGAAGCGACTCGAGGTGGTAGCGCCCGGCAATGACTGTTCCCGCACCGACCAACGTGATGCCCTCGGCCACGCCCTGGTTGGTCGGCTCGTCGGTCACTCCTGCTCCGATTGATCGCCCTCGTGTCGTGGCGACACGCTAGCTGTGTCATCGGCTGCGCCTGCGCCGCCGTCGGGTGCGTCTGCTGTGTCCTGCGTTGGGTTCTCGCCGCCCGGGTCCGACCCGCCGTTGCGCCGGGACCTGTGGGTGCGGATCCACCACACGGCCAGTACGAGGATCGACAGGCCCGAGAGTGCGGCTCCGACTCCGGAGATCGACGATGAGCGCACCGTCACCGATGTGTCGGGCAGCGTGATGGCAGTGTCGGGCGAACTCAGCTCTATTCGCAGTACCGACGAGCCCGGAGCCTGGACCTCCACCGGGATGTCCACCCGGTTCTCGCCGGGCACCAGCACGATCTCGCGGACTGGCCCGTCGGGGAAGTCGAGGCGGGGCGAACGCGTGCGCATGAGCAGGCGCACCGCCTGGCCCGTTGCGTTGCCGAACCGCAGCGGGATCGACCCGGTGCGTGACGTGAGCACGATCGTGCGCGGTGGCGGCACCGATATCTGGGCGACCTTTGCGTCGACACGGACCAGCACACCGTTCCACAGGGCGGTACGTGCGGCCTGGTCGAGTGAGATCTCCACCGTCTGGTCGTTGATCAGGTCGAGTTCGCCGGCGGTCGGGTCTGTGCTGCCCGCCATCGACCGCCATCCCTGGATGTGGGCTCCCACCTGCGTCGTGCGACGGACCATGGCACCGAAGTCGGGTGGGTCGAGCGGGCCGAGTCGGGCCAGGGGAGCGTCGTCACCCGTCTCGGGCGGGGGAGGAGCACCGACTCGTAGTGGTCCGTCGCCGAGCAGCGGCGCGGTCAGTGCGGCGACGGTCTCGGCGGACACGCCGGGAGTCAGCAACACCGCTGCGGAAAGCGGCGGGAACTCGCCCTCGGCAGCCTCGGACGCAGCTGCGAACCACTCGCTCATCAGGGCGGTGACCACGCGGTGTGCAGCCAGGGCGGCCTCGGTTCCCGGCTCCACCATCAGGCGCGTCAGTTCCGCGTCATAGGTCGACACGGCAACGGAGTCGAAGCCTTCGAGGGCGACCGAGCGATTCCGCATGATCGAGTCGTCGAGATCACGCGAGTCGTCAGCGTCGTCCCCGACAAGGACCAACCTGTCCTCTGACACCATCAGGTGCGACACACCGAAGAGGCTGAGTATCCGTGCGGCCTCCTCGTCGAGAGTGTCATCCAGCATCCACAGCGGAACCGGGTCGCGGCCGGTGAACGCGCCATTGATGGCGGCGCCGACCTCGACCTGGCGTGTGAATTCGTCATCGGGCGCCTGCCCGAGCGCAGCGGCATCGACCCGGACGTAGGTCTGCGGCACGACGTTCCATGCGGACTCGGCGACCGAGGCCACGAATGCCTGGTCGGCCGGGCTGGCACTGCGCTGCAACCCGAGCATCGTGTTGGGTCGAAGTGCCACGGTGAGCGGTAGGTCCAGCGACTCGGTGAGCAACGACTGGATCGAACTGAGCGTGGGCTGTTCGTCAGTGGGCACCGATGCCGTGCCATCGGGTGAGAGCGTGGGGCCACTGTCGAGGCTCGCCAGGAGCTGCACAGCCGTTGTCGCGGCGGTGCCCTCGGGTGTGGTGGGTAGTTCCTCGGGCAGCCGGTTGAGGAACACGGTCGTTTCCCACCACTGTTCGCCCGCGGGGTCGGCGAGTTCCAGGCGCACGGGGTGGATGCCGGCGTTGGGCACGAACAGGCTCTCGGAATCACCGGGTCCCGAACGGATCGGCACGTCGAGTACACGCCAGTTGCCGGCTGTGGACCCGGCGGGTGGATCGGCCGGGGCCAACTCGTCGAAGGCGATGCTGCGCGGTGCCTGCAGCGTGCGACGGATCCCGTTGCCGGCGATCACGTCCTCGGTGGCGGCCCTCAGGCCGTCGCTGCCCGGTGATATCCGTTGGCCGACGGTCCAGGTGAGTGTGCTCCCGGGTGGCGCGGCGTTCGATGCAGCGAGGGTGACCGAGAATGTGCCATCGGGCTCGACCCAGGCACTGGCCGCCTCGACGGTGGCGAGCTGCTCGGCGTCGTCGGCCTCACCCTGTCGTTCGGTGGAGTGGACCGCCGACCCTGCGGCGGCGCCAGCCGGTGCGCCGACTGCGACCATGAGCACCGCCGCCAGCGCCAGCACAGCCCCCGGCAGGGTGCGGCGCCGCGGACGGATGCGGCTCACTCCGGGGTCCACGAGAGAACGACGAGGTCGTTCCCCGTTGACTCGAACCCGAGCCGCCGGTAGAGCGACAGGGCTGCCGCGTTGCCCACCTGAGTGTTGACGTACACCTGGCGGCAGCGCCGCTTGATGCTCCACCGCAGGGCGTCGCCGACCAATGCGGACCCGATGCCGAGGCGTTGCACAGCCGGGTCGGTCGCCAGGCGCTGCAGGAAGCCCGAGTCGCCCCCGCGGCCCGTGATGGCGTAGCCGACGACCCGGCCGTCGGCGATGGCCACACGGAACCTGCTCGTGGGGGTAGCCGCTTCTGCGTCAGCCAGGCCTTCGGCATCCAGTCGCCAGAAGTCGGGGAAGGCGGCTGCGTCGACCGCCAGCGCGTCCGAACGGTCGCCTCGTCGACCCCGGCGGAGCCTCACGCGACGTGGGGTGGGCCCGATCTGCTCGACGTTGGCGAGTCGGTGCACGAGCACGTTGAGCCGGTCGTGTTCACTGAAGCCCAGCAGCGTGAATGGGGCAGTTTCGGTCTCTTCGAGCGCAGATGTCAGGACCGACGTGTAACCCCTTGCGGTGACCGCCTCGAGCGCGGCGCGCAGGTCTTGCGTGGTCGGCCGCGTTGCCCGTGGTGGAAGCGAGAGGTGCGCCACGCCGCTGTCCGCCTGCCATGGGCCGACCCGGAACCGCTGGCTGCCCACCGTGATGGTCTCGCGCGTCAACATTGGGTGTGCAGCCTCCTGGCGGCCGGATCGCACGGCCCATTGCCGAGGATACCGTCCTGCACCGCGACGGCGGATACCGCAGCGGGGTATCTGCATGCCGTGTGCGGCGCTGCGCTGCGGTCACACGTAGCGTGGGGAACAGTGAACGTGCTCTTCTGCAGTGACGCGGTCTTCGAGGACCATGACAGCGGCCCCGGACATCCCGAACGACCGGAGCGGATCAGCGCGGTTTCGCGGGGCATCGAGCTGCACGGCCTCAGCGATGCACTGCTGCCGATCTCGGGCAGGCCTGCCACGGATTCGGAGCTCACCGCAGTGCACTCGGAGACCCACGTGGCGAGGGTCGACCGGTTCTGTGAGCTGGGTGGCGGCTACCTCGACTCCGATACGCACGTGGGTGAGTCGTCCGCCCGGCTCGCACGCCTCGGGTCGGGCACCCTCCTGTCTGCGGTCGAGGAGCTGGGCAACGGCACTGCGTCCGCGGCGTTCGTGGCAGTCCGACCCCCTGGTCACCATGCGACCGCTGATCGTGCGATGGGGTTCTGCCTCTACAACCACATCGCCGTGGCCGCAGCGGCGTTGCGCGATGCGGGTAGCCGGGTGGTCGTGGTGGACATCGATGCACACCACGGCAACGGCACCCAGGACATCTTCTGGGACGATCCCGACGTGTTGTATGTCTCCTGGCACCAGAGTCCGCACTATCCCTACAGCGGCCACGCGGATGAGACCGGTGGCGGACCGGGTGCCGGCTCCACGCTCAACGTGCCCGTACCGGCAGGGGCAACAGGAGACGTGTACCGCCGAAGCGTCGAGGAGCTGGTGGCGCCGGCGGTGGAGGAGTTCGGCGCGGACTGGATGCTTCTGTCCGCAGGCTATGACGCCCATCGGGCGGATCCGCTCTGCGACCTCGGGCTCACCTCGGGTGACTACGCAGACCTGTGCTCGGACCTGTTTTCCCTGGTCGACCGGGGGCGGGCGGCTGCGTTGCTGGAGGGTGGCTATGACCTGCGCGCAATCGCAGACAGCGCAGCTGCCACCGTGGCGGCGATGGCGGGGATGAAGCTGCATCCCGAGTCGCCCACCTCGGGAGGCCCGGGTGACCAGTTCGTCGACAGTGCCATGGAGGCACGGCGCCGGGCACTGCACTGAGGTGGCCCCGCAACACTGAGGTGGCCCCACACACTGAGGTGGCCCCGCAACGCCTTCGTGGCCATCCTCACTTGCCGGTACGATCGCCCGCGTGATCCCCGAACGCGCACGCCCCCTGCTCGAGCGCGTCAGGCCGCTTGCCGAGCGGTTCGAACAGGGCGGCCACAGGCTCTACCTCGTCGGCGGCGTGGTCCGGGATCTCCTGTTGCCACCCGGTGAGGACGGCCCGCGCCATGACGACATCGACCTCACGACCGATGCCACCCCCGAGCGCATCAAGGAACTGGTTGCACCACTCGCCGACGCGGTCTGGTCCCAGGGGGAACGTTTCGGGACCATCGGAGCATCGATCGGTGGTGAGGATTTCGAGGTCACGACCCACCGCGAAGAGGTCTACCGCTCCGACAGCCGCAAGCCCGAGGTTGCGTTTCACGGCACCGACCTTCGCACCGACCTCGAGCGCCGGGACTTCACCATCAACGCGATGGCACTCGAGGTGACCGGCTCGGAGCCGTCGCTCATCGACCCCTTCGATGGTCTCGAAGACCTGCTGGCCAAGCGGTTGCGGACACCGCTCGATCCCGACGTCTCCTTCAGTGACGACCCGTTGCGGATGATGCGTGCTGCGAGGTTCGTGGCCCGATTCGACCTCCGCTCGGGGCCCGAACTGGTCGAGGCTGTCAAGAGGGGCGCCGATCGCCTCGGCATAGTGTCCGCGGAGCGGGTGCGTGACGAGCTGTGCAAGCTCGTCGTCGTGCCGGATCCGTCCGCCGGGCTCTGGTTCCTCAGCGACACGGCCCTCGCGGACGTGGTGCTGCCCGAGCTGCCCGCCATGCGCGTCGAGCAGGACCCGATCCACCGCCACAAGGACGTGCTCACCCACACCATTGCCGTGGTCGCCAAGTCTCCCCCGCAGCGCGAGGTTCGCCTGGCGGCGCTCTTCCACGACGTGGGCAAGCCAGCCACACGGGCGATCGGCGACAACGGCGTGTCGTTTCACCATCACGAGGTGGTGGGTGCGCGCATGACCCGCAAGCGTATGAAGGCGCTGCGGTTCAGCAACGAGCTCACCGACGATGTCACCAAACTCGTGTACCTCCACCTGCGCATGCACACCTACCAGCTGGGTTGGTCGGACTCGGCGGTCCGTCGGTTCGTGCGCGACGCAGGCGACCTGCTCGACGAGCTGCTGGCACTGACCAGGTCGGACTGCACCACCCGCAACAAGCGCAAGGCCGAGGCGCTCGAAGCACGCATCGACGAGCTGGAGGAGCGCATCGACGAACTCCGCCAGAAAGAGGAGCTGGCTGCGATCCGCCCCGACATCGACGGAGTGGATGTGATGGAGCACCTGGGGATACCCGGTGGGCCCGTGGTGGGCGAAGCCCTGGCACACCTGCTCGAGCTGCGACTCGAACACGGTCCCCTTGGAACCGAGCGGGCAATCGAGGAACTCGACGCATGGTGGGCTGCCCGGGCCGACGGCGCGTCCGACGGGTAGGTTGTTCGCTCATGAACGAAGCAGGCTCCAGAGCGGCACCGAGTGAGGGTTTCGACGGCATCGTCGTGGGCGTGGATGGGTCCGAGAACTCCCTCGATGCCCTCCGGTGGGCTGCCGACGAAGCGCGGTTGCGTGGTTGCCGGCTGCACGCGGTGGGCACCTACACGACCCCGATCATGAGCACTGGCTACGAACTGGCGGTTCCGGACCCGGCCGACCTTGACGCGGCCGCCAGCCAGACCCTCGGCGCGGCCGTCGCGACCGTGCGCGATGAGGGTGGTCTCGAAGGCGTGGAGGTTGACACCGCCGCGCTCGACGGACACGCGGGCGAGCGTCTCATCGAGTTGTCCGAGACCGCCGAGATGCTGGTCGTCGGATCACGGGGCCACGGTGGCTTCATGGGCCTGTTGCTCGGCTCGGTGACCACCTATGTGGTCAACCACTCCGCGTGCCCGGTCGTGGTCGTGCGTCCGGCCGACTGAGCCCTGCGGCGCCCCCGTCAGATTCCCTGCTTGCGGGCGCGCATCACCAGCGTCGACGGCACCCAGTCATCGAGCGGGCCGCGGTGCGGGGAGCCGACCGCGTCGGTCTCCGGGACCGGCTCCATGAGCGTGTCGACAGCGAAGTTGCTGCGTTGCAGCGAGGTGAACAGCTCGGAGACCTGGTGCACGTGGGTGGCCCCTTCGTCACCACCGACGCGCCATGCCAGCGCGGCGTCGCTCCAGGCGGTGCGCGCGAGCCACGGGCTCGACTGCTCCTCGGGGTCCCACTCGAGCATCAACGACATCGGGTGCGGAACCGACAGGACCACAGGTGCGTCGGGGGAGAGCACGCGGTGCAACTGGCGGAACACCCTGGACAGGTCCTGGACCTGGGCGAGCGAGTAGACGGCCAGCACGGCGTCGATGCTGTCGGCGCGGACGAACGCGAGGTCTGCGAGGTCGCTGTGGTGGAACTCCACACGCACCTCGGCGACTTCGGCTGCGGTGCGGGCCCTCGTCAACCGGGCGGTGGATGAGTCCACGGCGATCACCCGTGCGCCCGCACGCGCCATGGCAACCGAAGCCGACCCCGATCCACAGCCGAGGTCGAGCACCCGCGCACCTTCCAGCGGGCCGAGCAGCTTGGCGAGTGTCTCGTTGTCGAGGTCCGGGCCGAGGCGCACGGCCGGCGCCGCACCCTCGTCGCCATGGGGGAAGCTCGCGGGAACCAGCGGACCGGGACTGCCTTCGTCGCCAACGAGGGTGGGGCGGGAGGACAGGTTGCCCGCCGAGGGGTGCCGCCGGGGAGTGGTTCGGGATCCGGCCATGCCCGCAGTCTCGCGGACCACCCCGAGGGGTTCGCGGACCCCGCCGGTGGCCCACGACGGTCGGGCATGCACCATCTGGCGGCACCGAGGGGTCGATCTGGCGGTACCCTTTCGGGCCGTGCCGTACCTTCAGCCGGACACCGAGGGACGCGAAGGCGCTGTCCCCGGCAGCATTGATTACCGGCTCGCGCGCCGGCAGTTGCTCAGGCGGGTGCGTTCCGGCGAGGTGGCCCGCAACGAGGTCTGCGATGCCCAGCCCGAGCTGCTTCGAGTCGGTGAGAACTGCTCGCGGAAGGCCACCGCGCCGTGCCCGGTCTGTGGTGATTCGAGCCTGCGGCTGGTCCAGTACGTGTTCGCCCCCCGCCTGCCCGCAGGCGGGAGGATCGTCGAGGACCGGGCCTCGCTGAGGAAGCTCGTGGAACGCTATGGCAGCCGCCCCCAGGCCCGCACCTACACCGTCGAGGTGTGCCTCGAATGCCGCTGGAACCACCTGATCGAGGTCGTTCCGCTCTCAGAGGCCCTGCGTCGACGCTGAGTCGTCGGCGACAGCACGCGCCCCAATCCTGAGAACCGGCTACGGCACAGCTACCCGCAGGCTGCCCGCACCGACCAAACTCTTTGCAGGCCGCTTTGCGTGCCCCGACCCCCATGGCTGACGAACCCACCACCCCGACGCGGCCCAAGCGCAGGATCCTCTGGAGCCTTCGCCGCGTCTTCTATGCGTTCGCGGTGCTCGCGGTCGTGGCTGTCGGTGGTGCGTGGCTGGTGCTCAACACCATCGAGCTGCCCGCCGAACAGCAGCCCATCGAGACCACGTTCGTGTGTGACATCAACGTCGGGCCCGGTGAGTGCGGATTCGACAGCGCGATGGCGTCGCTCACCGCGGCGGAGGAACGGGTCCTCGTCTCCTATGACGACCTGCCGCCTGTGCTGGTGCAGGCGGTGCTGTCGACCGAGGACCGCAACTTCTTCGACCACGGTGGGATCGACCCGATCGGCATCACGCGTGCGGTCGTGCGTGATGTGCTCGGCGAAAGCCAGTCCCAGCAGGGCGGGTCCACGATCACCCAGCAGTACGTCAAGACCGTGTACCTGAGCCCGGAACGCACGCTCGACCGCAAGCTGCGTGAAGCGGTGCTCGCGGTGAAGCTCGAACAACAGCTCGACAAGCGCGAGATCCTCAACCGCTACCTCAACCAGGTGTACTTCGGCCGTGGGGCCTATGGCGTCGAGGCTGCCTCGCGCGAGTACTTCGGGATCGGAGTTCAGGACCTGCAGCTGTACCAGGCCGCATACCTGGCGGGCCTCATCCGCTCGCCCGAGAGCGCTGACGCCAGCAGGGACCCCGAGGAAGCGTCGCGGCGCCGCCAGACGACCCTCGACGCGATGGTCGAGGAGGGCTACATCACCCAGGCCGAAGCCGATGCTGCGGCTGGCGTGCCGTGGGTGAGCGGATCTGTTGCCCCCGATGGTTCCGCACAGGTCCAGACGATCCGCCCCCGCGAGGAGAAGCAGGCCGACTTCAACGATGTCAGGTACGAGGAGCTCGGTTCGGAGTACTGGCTCGAGTACGTGCGCAGCCAGGTGCGCGAGACCTACGGCAGCGGTGCGGAGACCCAGGGCCTGCGGGTGTACACGACCTTCGACCCGGAGATGCAGGGCTACGCCCAGGAGGCGGTCCAGGAGACGGTCGAGGACGTCGACGGTCTGCTCGGTTCCCTCGTGGCGGTGGACGACATCGGCAGGGTGCGCGCAATGGTGGGCGGCACGGACTTCAATGCGAGCCAGGTCAACCTGGCGCTGGGCCTCGAGGGTGGTGGCTCGGGCCGCCAGGCCGGTTCGACCTTCAAGACCTTCGCCCTCACAGCGTTCGTGGAGGATGGCTACTCAACGAAGTCGCGTTTCTCGGCGCCCCAGACGACCAGCTTCCCTGGGGTCTACGCGAGCCAGGGCGAGCTGTGGAAGCCCTCGGGCGGTGCTGGTGGTGCAGTGGTGACGGTCGAGGAAGCGACGTGGAAGTCGACCAACACCGTGTATGCGGGGATCGTCGACACGATCGGCCCGGAACAGCTCGTGGACATGGCACAGCGCCTGGGGGTGCGCAGCCCGCTCGAGCCCAACTACTCGCTCGTGCTGGGATCGGGTGAGGTGTCGGTGCTGGACATGGCGGCCGGCTACTCGACGCTCGCGGCCCACGGCAGGCGCACCGACCCCTACGTGATCCGACGGGTCGAGGACGCCGAGGGCAACGTGTTGTTCGACGCCTCGACGGACATCACCTCCGAGCAGGTGATCAGCGAGGACGTGGCCGACACGGTCAGCGCGACGCTGCGCGGGGTGATCACCAAGGGAACGGGCTCGAGGCAGGCGCCGATCGGGGCGCCGGCGGTGGGCAAGACCGGCACCACCCAGAACAACCGCGACGCTTGGTTCGCCGGCTACACCTGTGACATGACCGCTGCGGTGTGGTTCGGCCAGGAGGATCCGGCCACCTACGCCGGCCCGAACCTCACCGGCGGCGGCCTGCCTGCGCGCACTTGGAGTCGGTTCATGCGCAAGGCCGTGGCCGACGAGGATTCCTGCGACTTCGACGGGGTCGACTCAGGCGACAAGGTGCTCAACAGCAACAGGGTGCCGGCCAGCCAGACGACGACGACGCCGTCGACCAGCAGCACGGTGCCCGCGGACGAGACAACCACCACGGTCGATCCCGAGGCCACGACCACGACGGCCGCACCCGAAACCACAACCACGGCCGCGCCCACGACCACCACGACAGCAGCGCCCACGACCACGGCTGCTCCGGCTCCCGCACCCCCGTAGGCGGTCAGTCAGGCGGTCCATCCGCCCGGCCCGGTTGTTCGGCCGTCAGCGGGTCCAGCCGAGGGTGGCTGCTATTCGGCGTCGATGACCGAGTGCGGGAAGGTTGCGCAGCACGAGGCACACCACATCTCGATGTCGCCGGCGGTGGGGCTCGCGCCGGCTTCGATCCCGGCGGGGCTGGCGTCGGCTTCGGCGCTGTCATCGGCGACCAGGTAGACGCGCTGCACCTTGGTGACTTCGCGCTCCTCGCGCCCGCAGCTCTCACAGATCGGCATGGGTGCAACCTACCCGTGGCGTGAAGTCGCCGGGGGCCGCGGCGCTTGGTCCGGACAGCCGGGTGACCTAACCTTGTACCAAGGCCGGCAGCCAAGGGGCGCTGGACCACACGAGGAGGCGAGCCATGGCTCCATCCGCAAAGACCACTGTTCCCGCCGTTTCGGCCCGCAAGGTCACCAACGGCTCCGATCCATTGGTGATGGTCACCGCGTACGACGCTCCGGGCGCCGCCATCGCGGATGCTGCCGGGGTCGACATGATCCTCGTGGGCGATTCGCTCGCGATGGTTGTGCTCGGCTACGACGACACGCTGTCGGTGACCGTGGCCGACATGGCGCATCACACCGCTGCGGTGGCACGTGCCAGGCCCGCCGCACTCGTCGTGGGCGACATGCCGTGGATGAGCTACCACGTGAGTGTTGAGGACACAGTGCGCAATGCAGCCGAACTGGTCCGCGCCGGAGCCCAGTGCGTGAAGCTCGAGGGTGGCGCCAAGCGGGTGCCGATGATCGAGGCCCTGGTGGATGCGGAGATCCCAGTGATGGGCCATCTCGGGCTCACCCCCCAGTCGATGCACGCCATGGGCGGTTTCCGGGTGCAGGCCAAGCAGTCCCAGGCCGCACTGGCCCTCGTGGCGGATGCCAAGGCCCTTCAGCACGCCGGCTGCTTCGCGATCGTGCTCGAGGGTGTCCCGGATGCCGTGGCATCGATGGTGACCGACGCCCTGGACATCCCCACCGTCGGTATCGGCGCCGGCCCCGACTGCGACGGCCAGGTACTCGTGTACCACGACCTGCTGGGCGTCGAGGACCGCAAGGCCGCCAAGTTCGTGCGTCGCTACGCCGACCAGCGAACCGATGCGGTTGACGCCATCACGGCGTTTGCAGTCGACGTGCGCAACGGAGCCTTCCCGGGCCCCGAGGAGACATACCACCTCGATGCCGACGAGGCCGAGGCGCTCTCCCTCTACGGCAGCAAGTAGCGGCTGGAACGCGGCGGCAGCGCGCTGTGGTGCGGCGGTTGGCTGTCACACCCCGCTGCCAACATGTGCGGCATGGAGGAACCAACCAGCTGCGGAAGTGACCGCGGACCCGCCACGCCCTACAGTGGAGAGGTCAACCAAGCCCCTGTCCTGTATCCGACAGGACCCTACGGCCACAGAGCCAGGACCACAGGGAGGTCACAACGTGCCGTCACGCGCGTATGAATTGATGGTCATCGTCGACGCCGATGCCGATGATGCGGCCAACACCGCCGTCATCGAGAAGGTCACCGAGATGGTCGAGGCAGGCGGAGGTCTTGTACCCACCGTCGACAAGTGGGGTCGTCGCAGGTTCGCCTACGAGATCAACCACAAGACCGAGGGTGTCTACACCGTGTTCGAGATCAGCACGGAGGCGACCAATCTCGACGACCTCGACCGCTTCCTCCGACTCGCGGACGATGTCGTCCGCCACAAGCTGATCCGGTTGCCGGACGCCGAGGCCAACCGCCGCGGCCTTCTGGCTGCCGGCTGACAGGAGGACTGCAATGGCAGGAAACACAGTTGAACTGGTCGGCAACCTGACCCGGGCCCCCGAGCTCCGTTTCACCCCCAATGGTGCAGCGGTCGCCAACTTCGGCCTGGCGGTGAACCGGCGCTGGCGAAACCAGCAGAGCAACGAGTGGGAGGAGCAGACCTCCTTCTTCGACGTGGTGTGCTGGCGCGACCTGGCTGAAAACGTGGCCGAGTCGCTCGACCGCGGCACCCGCGTGATGGTCGTGGGCCGCCTCGAGCAGCGTTCCTGGGAGAACCAGGAGGGCGAGAAGCGCTCGAAGGTCGAGGTCGTCGCCGACGAGGTCGGACCGAGCCTCCGCTGGGCAACCGCATCCATATCGAAGAACGAGCGCCGTGGTGGCGACGGGGGATATGACTCCGCTGCACAGAACACACCGCCGGCGCGTGAGTACAACAGCGACGAGGAGCCGTTCTGATGGGCAAGTCCACGAAGCGTGGCCCCAAGGTCAAGGACCAGGGCCGCAAGTTCAAGAAGAAGACATCGATCCTCGATTCCGAGCAGATCGACTACGTCGACTGGAAAGACGTCGACCTGCTGCGCAGGTTCATGTCCGACCGGGCAAAGATCCGCGCTCGACGGGTCAACGGCAACAGTGAGCAACAGCAGCGCGAGGTCTCCAACGCGATCAAGAACGCCCGCGAGATGGCTCTGTTGCCCTACTCCAGCCGGGTGACCACCCAGCGCGGAGGCCGTGGTGACCGCCGTGGGCGTCGCGACCGGCCACCGCGTGACGATGACCGTCCACCGCGCGACGACGATCGTCGACCGCGCAGGGAGGCGCCGGCCGATGAGGATCGCGGTGACGCGCCAGCAGCAGCGCCGGCCGCTGACTCACCCGCAGCGAGCGAGGAGGGTGCACAGTGAGCAACGTCAAGGTCGTCCTGCGTGACGACGTACAGGGTCTGGGCAACCGCGGCGATGTCGTCGAGGTGTCCAAGGGCTACGCCCGCAACTTTCTCGAGCCCCGTTCACTGGCCATTCCGGCCACCTCCGGTGCCGAGGAGCAGGCGCAGTCCATGCGCAAGGCCCGCGATACCCGCGATGCCGCCGCCCGCGAGGCAGCCGAGGAGATCGCCAAGGTGATCGTTTCCAAGGAGATCCTGGTGCAGGCCCGCGCAGGTGAGGGCGGCCGCCTCTTCGGCTCCGTCACCGCTGCCGAGATCGTTGGCGCTGTGATGGAGCAGACCGGTATCGAGATCGACCGCAAGGCGTTGCGCCTCGAGGATCACATCAAGGAAGCCGGCCAGTACCACGTGATGACCCGGCTGCACTCCGACGTCGAGTTCCCGATTCACCTGCAGGTGGTGGCGGACTGACCGCCCGACGCACCCCGTTGCCGCAAGGGCCGGGGGCGTCGCGCACAACACGCGGATGCCAAGGGGGCACCGGTTTCGGTCGGCGCCCCCTTGCTTCCCCGCGCTTCCCCCACAGCCAGGCCCCGGTTGATCCTGGGCTGTCCACAGTCCTCCACAGGACTCCACCCATCGATGCACAGGATATTCGCAGGTAATTCGCAGGGACATCCTCTGGATGCCCACAGGCGGATCGTTGGAGGATCAATGCAATGAATGACGCCATCGGAGCGCCGCTCCGCGCAGGGGAAGACACAAGAAGCGAGGGTCGGCCGCCGCAGGTGATCAGCGCCAGGGTGCCGCCACACTCGATCGAGGCCGAGGAGTCGCTGCTGGGGGCAATGCTGCTGTCCGAACACGCGGTTTCGATGGTCTCGCCGATCGTGGGCGCCGACGACTTCTACAAGCCCGCCCACCGCCACATCTTCGATACCATGCAGGCCCTGGCCGTGGCCGGCCAGGGGATCGATCCCGTGACGGTCGCAGAGGAACTCGATCGGGTGGAGTTGCTCGAGGCCTGCGGCGGTACCGCGGCTCTGGTGACGCTGCAGACGCGCACACCGGCCATCACCAACGCCGAGTACTACGCCCGCATCGTGGAGGAGAAGGCCTTGCTGCGCCGGCTCATCGGTGCAGCCAACGACATCGCCGAACTCGGCTACTCACCGCGCGACGACATCGACCGCACGATGGACGATGCGGAGAGCGCGATCTTCGCCATTGCGCAACGACGCACCACCGACACGATGAAGGACCTCGCGCCGTTGCTCGAGGCCGGTCTCACCAACATCGAGGAGATCGAGGAGCGCGGTGAGGCGGTCACCGGCACCCCCACCGGATACACCGAGCTCGACAAGATGCTTGCCGGCCTGCAGCCAGGTGCACTGATCGTGGTGGGGGCCCGCCCGGGCATGGGCAAGACGGCGTTCGCGCTGGGGCTGGCCTCCCATGCAGCGGTGCGCGAGCGGCTGCCCGTGTTGTTCTTCTCGCTCGAGATGGGCCACCTCGAGATCACCCAGCGCCTGATCGCGTCCGAGGCGAGGGTGGATTCCTCGAAGATGCGAAGTGGCCAGCTGCGCTCCAACGACTGGTCCAAGATCACCAAGGCGATCGGCCGGCTCGGCGAGGGCACGATGTGGATCGACGACAACCCCGCCGTGAGCTTGATGGAGATCCGCTCCAAGGCGCGGCGCCTGCAGGACCGCCTGGGCCAGAAGCTGGGCCTCGTGGTGGTGGACTACCTCCAGCTCATGCAGGGCCGTGGAGCAGCCGAGAGTCGCCAGGTCGAGGTGGCGGAGATCAGCCGGGGGCTCAAGGTGCTGGCCCGCGAGCTCGATGCCCCGGTGCTTGCGCTGTCGCAGCTCTCGCGCCAGCTCGAGCAGCGCTCGGACAAGCGACCGATGCTGGCCGACCTGCGAGAGTCGGGATGCCTGACCGCCGACACCCGCGTGCGGCGGGCCGACGACAACACCGAGGTCACCTTCGGTGAGTTGGTCGAATCGGGCGCCCACGACGTGCCGGTGTGGAGTCTTGACGAGCACTGGCGCATGGTGCCGGCAACACTCAGCCATGCGTTTCCGAGTGGCACCAAGGAGGTGTTCCGCCTGCACCTCTCCTCCGGGCGGCGGGTCGAGGCGAGCGCCAACCACCCGTTTCGCACGGTGTCGGGATGGCGACGCCTCGATGAGCTGGAGCCGGGCAGTCGCATAGCGGTGCCGCGGACCCTGGGCTCACCCGAACATATCGTTCCCGTTGCCCCCGAGGACCTGCCACAGCTCGCAGCCGACATGGTTGCCGAAGGAGCGGCGCCCGCCGCAGTGCACCGCTTGCCCGAGGACCAGCTGGCAGCAGTGCTGCACGGAGTGCTGGGCCGCATCGGCTACCTGTCGGTCACAGAACTGCGTGGCAGGCCACATGTGCGGCTCGCCGCCACCACCGGGTCGCGTCGTCTCGCCGATGATCTCCAGACACTGCTGTTGCGCTTCGGCATCCAGGCCCGGATGAACGACATCGGGTCCAGCCGGCCACGCTGGCGACTGTGGGTGCATGGTGCCCGTCAGCAGCGCCTGCTGCTCGAGCGGATCGGCTTCTCCGGTGAACGTGCGACCCAGGTTCCTGAAGCGATCGCGGTGCTGTCGACTGTGGACGGCAATCCCAACGTCGACACCATTCCGTGTGAGGTCCGCGACCTCGTGGTCGAGAAGCTGCGTGAAGCGGAGATGACCCAGCGCGACCTCGCCGGGGCCCTCGGCGAGCAGTACTGCGGTGGCTACCTCCTGGGCACCGAATCGCGCCCGAGGGCGTCGAGTCGGGAGCGGCTGGCGCGGATCGCCGACGTACTCGGCAGCAAGGAGCTGGCCGAGCTCGCCGACTCCGACGTGTTGTGGGACGAGGTCCTCGAAGTCGAGGCGCTCGGTGAGAAGCCCACCTACGACGCCACTGTGTCTGGTACCCACAACTTCGTGGCCAACGGGGTAGTCGCTCACAACTCGATCGAGCAGGACGCGGACGTGGTGATGTTCCTGTACCGCGACGAGAAGTACAACCCGGACAGCGCCGAGAAGGACACGGCGGAGGTGATAGTCGCCAAGCACCGTGCGGGCCCATCGGGCGTGTGTCGTCTCGTGTTCCTCGACTACTGCACGCTCTTCGCCAACATGGCCACCGATTGAGCGATGGGTACCTCACCGAGGGTGGGCAGAATGCCGACGAGGGGACCCTCGGGGGTCCCCTCGTCGTAACTCTCCAGGTCACCGGGACGGATCCCGGTGGCAGCTGCGGCGGAAGGCTTCGCCCTGCCCGCCACCGCAGGGGGTCGGTTTCGCTACTTGCTCCCCAGTTGGCTATTGAGCGACCACACTTCGAGTTCCCGCATACTGAGCGGATTCAACCCGTGCCAACGGTTCGACGCATCCCCTGGTGCCTTGTGATTACTCGGAGCACTGAATAGGAAAATTCGCTCGAGGTCAATGGTCGGTCGCGGAAATTCGGCAAAAGTCCCGGTAGTCCCACCGTGCGTAGTTATCTCACTCCGTGTGGTGTTCGAAACCGTGCAATAACCTTGATTTCACAACAGATTGGCGCCGGCTCGCCGACCGAATGCGCCCCCTGGTCGCGCCAGCGGGAACTGTCAGCCTTGCCGGGCCGTCGCGGCGGCGTCGGACTCGTGGGCGATGAAAGCCTCGGGTAGGCCGTCCATATCGGGTTCGGCCGCCAGCAGCGCCTCTTCGGCGCGCTCTCGGTCCGACTCGTCGAGGTCCCGGGTGTCGAGGCACCATTCGACCAGCGTGCCGTTGGGATCGTTGGTGTAGACGGACCGACAGAATCCGTGGTCGATCTCCACGGCGTCGTGGCCCGTGGCCATCCAGCGCTTGATGGCCGACTCGAAGTGCGCCTCGTCGGTAGCGGTGAATGCCAGGTGATTGACCCAGTCGGGGAGCCCCACCGCAGCCGACATGGCCCCGTGTACCTCCGGGTAGTCGCCATGCAGTTCCCAGAACGCGATGAGGCCGCCTTCGGCGCCGAAGCCATCGTCGGTGTCGTAGAACGCGTGCTTGGCCCAGCCACCCTCCGGGGTCGGATTCACCACGATCTTCGCGAGCGTGAAACCCATCGCGGATGTGTAGAACTCGTGGGTGGATGCCAGGTCGTTGGTGGCGAGCGCCACGTGATGAAAGCTCATGGGCCAGTCCCCTCTCTGCGGCGACCAATGGGTGGTCGGTCACGCACAAGCCTGCCATGTCGACGGCCGAGGGTCTGATCCGACTGCCTGGTCGCGGTGCGCAGGGTCCGGGCCGCTACCAGCAGCCGGACCCGCCCGCCGCTTCCCGAAGTCGCTGCAGGTACTCCGAGCGAGGAATCTCCACCGCGCCGAGGCTCTCGAGGTGCGGGGTCAGCCACTGCACATCGAGAAGGGGCCGCCCACAACCGGCCAACAGGTTGACCAGGCTCCACAGGGCCACCTTCGACGCGTCGGTGGCGGTGTGGAACATCGACTCGCCGGCGAAGAAGTCGCCTATGGCCACCCCGTACACGCCACCGACCAGCTCGCCTTCTGACCACACCTCGACACTGTGGGCCCAACCGAGGTCGAACAGGCGCGTGTACGCATCCACGAACTGCGTGGTTATCCACCCGTGTGGCCTCGACGGGTCACCACAGGCCTGCATCACATCGGTGAACGCGGTGTCCACGGTTGTGTCCAGCCGCCTTGCCGAGCGACGAAGGGTCCGTGACACGTGCATCCCGTCGACCGGCAGAATCCCGCGCGGGTCGGGCGAGAACCACCCCAACTCGCCACGCCTGCCGAGTGGCATCGGGAACAGACCACGCGAGTAAGCCTCCACGAGGGTGGACGGCTCCAGATCACCTCCGAGCGCGACAGGGCCGTCCGGCTCGGCGTCCTCGGGAGACGGAAAGGACCAGCGGCTGGGCGGTAGCTGTGAACCCACGGGTGCCGAGCATGCCCCAGCGCGCAGGCGCTGTCAGGCGAAGGGCCTCAGTTGTTCGGGTCAGGGGCGCCGGAGCGTGGACCGTGCCGGCCGGCTCAGCGCGAGTAGTCGTGGAAGCCCGAACCGGTCTTGCGGCCCAGGCGACCCGCGGAGACCATGCGCCTCAGGGCCGGAACCGCGGAGTAGTTGGGGTCGCGGAACTCCTCGTAGAGCGCATCGAGGATGGACAGCGATGTGTCGAGGCCGACCAGGTCCAGCAGCGCCAGAGGTCCCATGGGGAAGTTGCAGCCGCCCTTCATGGCCTCGTCGATGTCCTCAGCCGTCGCGGTGCCGTTCTCGAGCATGCGTACGGCGTTGTTCAGGTACGGGAACAGGAGCGCGTTGACGATGAATCCCGCCCGGTCCTTGACGGTCACGGGGTTCTTGCCGCAGGCCTCCGCGAAGCGCACAGCCCTGGCTATCGTCTCCTCCGAGGCCGTGATCGGCTCCACGACCTCGACCAGCGACATGGCTGGAGCAGGGTTGAAGAAGTGCACGCCGCACACCTTGTCGGGGCGGTGCGTCGCCATGGCCATGTCAACCACGGGGAGCGTGGAGGTGTTGGTGGCAAGCACGGCGTCGGGCTTGCAGATGCTGTCGAGTTCCGCGAACAGCGGCAGCTTCACATCGAGGTCCTCCACGACCGACTCGATTACGAGGTCGCAGTCGACCAGGTCGCCGAGGTGGTCGGTTGCCGACACCCGATCGAGCACGGCGTCTGCGTCGACCTTGTCGAGCTTGCCGCGGTCGACCTGCTTGGTCAGCGACTTCTCCAGCCCGGCGCGCATCGCGTCAGCCGTTTCCTGCTTTCGGGACCGCAGGACTACGTCGATGCCGGCCTTCGCCGCCACCTCTGCGATGCCTGACCCCATGATCCCTGAACCGAGAATTCCCACACGTTCTATCGTCATGGTGCGTATGTTACCGACGGGTAGCCTCACGGATGCAAGGCGAACCGAACCAGGTTCAGCCGGGCCTGCTGCAGCCGCTGTCGTTGTCAATGGCCCCGAGAGGGCAGGATGGGGGCGTGAGCGGAACCCTTGCACTGATAGGCGGTGCCGAATTCGGCCCCGAGAACGGCCACCACCATCAGTTGTTCGACCCGGGCACGACGGTCGACCTGCTGCCCACGGCCATGGCCTACGAGGACCCGGATTCCATGATCGCCGCCGCTGGTGCACACCTGGGCGAGCTCGATGTGCAGATGCGTGTGTTGGCTGCCATGACGCGAGCCGATGCCTTCGATTCCGCGCTGGTGGAGACAGCCTCGTCGACCAAGGCCCTGTACGTCCCAGGCGGGTCGCCGATGCACCTGCGATCGGTGCTCAAGGAAACCCCTCTTCTCTCCGCGCTGGTTTCGGCCTGGGAGGGCGGAGCGACGGTGGCCGTCGCGGCGGAGAGTTGTTCGGTGCTGTGCAGCCACATGGTCGACAACCGCGGCGGCGCCTTCACGGTCGGGCTCGGTCTCATACCGTCCATGACCGTCATCTCCCGTTTCGACAAGTGGTCTGCCGACAAGCGCCAACGCACGATCAGCCTCGCCGCACCCGATCTGGTGGTGGCCGGCATCGATGAGGCCACGGCCCTGGTTCGGGCACCCGACGGCACGTGGGGTGTCACCGGCAGCGGCGGTGTTCATGTCTTCACTGGTGGGCGGGCTGCGGAGCTGTCTGCCCTGCCGAGAGCACTCAATCCCGATGCGGGGTTCTGAGCGGGCTCAGAGTGGCGCCTCGGTGATCTCCACCGTCTCCACAGTGACATCGCTCGTGGGCGGACCGTCTGTGGCGGGTTGGCCCAGCGCGGCGATTGTGTCCACGACCGACTGGCCCTCGGTCACTTGCCCGAACCAGCTGTAGAGCGGCTGCAAGCCACCGCCACCACCGGGCAGCACGACGAAGAACTGGCTGCCGTTGGTGTCGGGCCCGGCGTTGGCCATCGCGAGCGAGTAGTCGGTGTAGGCAGCAGACGACTCCGGGAGTTCGTCGTCGATCGCGTAGCCGAGGTCGTTGCTGCCGTACGGAGCGCCGTCGCCGTCACCACCCTGGATGACGAAGCCCGGCACGACACGGTGAATCGGTGTTCCGTCGTAGTAGTGGTAGCGCGACAGCACGACGAAGTTGTTGACCGTTTCCGGCGCCGCGACTGCGTCGAGCTCGGCGGTGAAATTCCCCTCGGAGGTGACGAACGTGGCCGTGTACGCCGTGGTCTGCGGGTCGATGCAGAACTCCGGCGGTCCGTCGAACACCTCTTGCCGCTCACCTGAGCCCTCCACCGGCGGGCAGGGTGTCTTCGAGGATGAAGACGGTGTCTCCGCCGGTGAGTTCGCCGCGTCGCCCGCATCCGCGGTGGAGTCCGAACTGTCACCGCACGCGGCGGTGAGCAGCACCGGGGCCGTCATGAAGGCAATGGCCACCCGGATGCGCAACGGTCGGCTGCGGAGAGGACTCGGCACCTTTGATCCCATGGCCGCGCAGGATACCGACCCAGCCAGGTGCCGGCAGAGTCGTGGCGACCGAACCGGTTCGGGTGTCCGGGCGACTCACTTGTAGCTTGGGACCGTGGCGCTGCTCGTCCAGAAGTTCGGTGGCACTTCAGTGTCGGATCCGGAGCGCATCCGCGAGGTTGCGCTCAACGTCGCGCGCTGCCGCGACCGCGGCGACAGGGTCGTGCTCGTCGTGTCGGCCATGGGCAAGGAGACCGACGAGCTGCTCCGTCTTGCCGGAGAGGTCTCCTCGGACCTTCCGGGCCGCGAGATGGACATGCTGATCACCGCCGGTGAACGCAAGTCCATCGCGCTCGTTTCGATGGCACTGCACGAGCTGGGTGTGCAGTCCGAGAGCTACACCGGTAGCCAGGCCGGCTTCGTCACCGACATCAACCACCGCAACGCCCGTATCGTGGACGTGCGCGCCGACCGTATCCTCGGTGCGGTGAATGCAGGGTGCGTGCCGGTGGTGGCGGGCGCGCAGGGCGTGTCGGTCAAGAACGACGTCACGTTCCTGGGTCGGGGTGGTTCGGACACGACGGCGGTGGCGCTGGCCAAGGCGATCGGTGCGGATGCCTGCGAGCTCTACACGGACGTGTCGGGAGTGTTCACCACCGACCCACGGGTCGTGCCAGAGGCGCGCCGCATGCACGCGATCTCCTTCGACGAGATGCTCGAGATGACCGCCGCGGGATGCCCGAAGCCCGCGATGCGTTCGGTCGAGTACGCCCACCGCCACAACGTCGCGCTGCATGTGCGATCTGCGTTCACCTGGGAGCCAGGAACCTGGGTAACAGAGGAGGATCCCGACATGGAAGACGCACTGATCCGAGCGGTCGTGTCCGACGACTCGGAGTCGAAGGTCACCGTTGCCGGCGTGCCGGACCGTCCCGGAATCGCCGGTTCCCTCTTCCGGCACCTCGCCGAGGCGCATGTCAACGTCGACATGATCGTGCAGAACGTGTCGGTGGGCGGCGTGACCGACATCTCGTTCACGGTGCCCCACGAGCAGATCGACCGGGCGCTGGAGATCTGTGGGGCCGAGAGCAGCGAGATGGGCGCGGCCGGTGTGACCAGCGACGACGACATCGCCAAGGTCTCGGTGGTGGGTGCGGGCATGAAGTCCAACCCCGGCGTCGCCGCCACGATGTTCGAGGAGATGGCCAACAACGGCGTCAACATCGAGATGATCTCCACATCGGCCATCCGTATCAGCTGCGTGGTTGCCCAGTCCGACGCGGATCGGGCCGTGCAGGTGCTGCACGCCGCGTACGAACTCGACCAGACCACCTTCTGACGGGAGCGGTACCAACCGGGAACTGGATGGGCCCGGCGTCAGGAGCACCGGTACCCTCGGGGGCATGAACGTAGGAGTATTCGGTGCCACCGGCCAGGTCGGTGGCGTGATGCGCAAGCTGTTGTCAGAACGCGACTTCCCGGCCGACTCGGTGCGGTACTTCGCGTCGGCCCGTTCGGCTGGCACGACCTTGCCGTGGAACGGCACCGACGTGGAGGTGGAGGACTCGGCAGCCGCCGACTTCTCCGGACTGGACCTGGCCCTGTTCTCCGCGGGTGGCGGGTTCTCGCGCGAGTACGCGCCAAAGGTCGCGGCGGTGGGTGCGACGGTGATCGACAACTCCTCGGCCTGGCGCATGGACCCGGAGGTGCCGCTGGTGGTGTCCGAGGTCAACCCCGAGGCCCTCGAATCGATCCCCAAGGGCATCGTCGCCAACCCCAACTGCACGACCATGGCCGCCATGCCCGTGCTCAAGCCGCTGGCCCTGCAGTCTCCGCTCATCGCACTGCGGGTGGCCACCTACCAAGCGGTTTCGGGAGCAGGCCTATCCGGGGTCGAGGAGCTGGCCGGCCAGGTCGAGGCGGTGGGCGACAAGGCCGCCGAGTTCACCCACGATGGCACCGCGCTCGGGTTTCCACCCACCGACTCCTTCGCGAAGCCGATCGCGTTCAATGTGCTGCCTCTGGCAGGCAACCTGGTCGACGACGGCACCCTCGAAACCGATGAGGAGCAGAAGCTGCGCAACGAGAGCCGCAAGATCCTCGACCTGCCCGACCTGCGCGTGGCGGGTACCTGTGTGCGCGTGCCCGTGTTCACGGGGCACTCGCTGGCAATCCACGCCGAGTTCGCCAGTGAGCTGTCGGTGCAGCGCGCCACCGAGGTCCTCGCAGCCGCACCCGGCGTTCAGCTGTCCGACGTGCCGACGCCGCTCGAGGCGGCCGGGGCCGACCCCTCCTACGTCGGGCGCATTCGCGAGGACCAGTCGGTCGAGCACGGCCTCGTGTTGTTCGTCACCAACGACAACCTGCGCAAGGGCGCAGCGCTCAACGCGATCCAGATCGCCGAGCTGCTGGCCCGCTGAGCCGGCGCGGGGTGGCGGTGGGTCAGCTCGGCGGGTCGTCCACGTAGCGCTGCGCGGCGTCGGTCAGTGACAGGTCGAGCTGGTTGGCCAGCGAAGCGAGCCAGGCGAACACGTCACCGACCTCGTGGAGCTGCTGGTCAGGGGTGCCCTTGCGCACGGCCTGGGCCAGCTCGCCCATCTCCTCGCACAGCCATGCGACGGTGGCGGGTATGCCGCGTTCGCGGTCGCCCTCTCCGTAGAGGGTTTCCATCAGTTCCTGGAACTCGGTGATGTCCACGCGCCGCACCGTAGCGGTGCCCGGACGCGCGAGGAGCCCCGGCGCGGTTGGCGCGCCCGGAAGTCAGGTCGCCATGAAGACGTGCACCGTGAACAGGGTGCGGTAGCCATTGCACTCACCCCATACGGCTGCGGTACCCATCTCGGTGAACGCCGGGTCGAGCACATTGGCCCTGTGTCCCGGCGAGTTCATGTAGGCGTTGTGGATCTGGGAGATGTTGCCGCCCATGCCGACGTTCTCTCCCAGCTTCCTCCATTGTGGCGGAGCCCCGTCGGCGAGGCGGGAGTGCCAGATCCGGCACTGGTTGCGCATCTGCTGGGCCCAGTTGTCGGCCTTGATGTCCAGCACGATGTTCTCGGCCACCGGGGGGAGTCCAGCGGCGGCCCGTGAGGCGTTGACCTCGTTTCGAACGGCGTCCAGCTCGGCCTTGGTGGACTCGCAGGCCCCCAGGAAGGCTGCTGCAACCGCGAATGCGACCAGCGCGAGCAGCCGGCTCTTTCGCCAGTGGCCTACTCGGCCCCGCAGTGTGTCTGCCCTTGTCACGTACCTAGCATCGGACGGTCCCGTGACGTCCTTGACTTTCGCGACGGATTTCACTCGATAGTCCGCGAACCCGGTCGAGAACAGCGCACGCGGCGCCCGGATGGACCGGGCACCGCGTGCCAGATGGTCGGGTGGGGGAGATTTGAACTCCCGGCCTCCTCGTCCCGAACGAGGCGCGCTGCCAAGCTGCGCCACCACCCGTTGGGGCCAACATCGTACCCACGCCACCGGGCGCAGGTGAAAGCCTGATTCCGTGTGTCAGCCTTCGGCGGGCGCCATGAGTGCGTCGGTGCTGCGCCTGACGGTGAGCGAATCGAGCGGCTTCACCACCCAGGCATCGGCACCGGAGCGGCGAGCGATGAACTCATCGTCTGCACGATCCAACAGCAACAGGATCGGCCGCGGCTCCAGGCGGCCTGCGCCTTCCTCGAGCCGCAGGTCCAGAGCTGTCGCCACGCCACCCATGTTGCCGATCTGGAGGTCACAGATGACCAGGTCGGGATCCAGCGCGGCAACGGCGTCACGCACGTCGGATCCGGCGCGCACTCTCGACAGCGAGGTGGCTTCGTCCACGAGTGCCGATTCCACCTCGGCGAAGGTGGCATCGTCGTCGGTGGCCAGCAGGATCGTGCGTTCGAATCGGTCACTCACACCGACGACGCTACCGCTGTGGTGACCCTGGCGGACAAAGCCGGGAGTTCAGTCCCCGTTGGCCTCCGCGGGATCATCGACGGCACCACCGAGCATGAATCCGCCGAGCACGTGCAGTCCGTCGAGGTCGTTCACCTCGAAGGGCTGCACCGGCACCCTCACCACCGGAGCCGGGCTCACCCTCTCGGTCAGTCCCACGAGGTGGTCTTCCTCGCCGCGGGCCAGTTGCCGGGCGTCTGCCAGGGCGGTGTACAGGTCACCAAGGTCTGTGCCGGCGAGTGTGTTGGCGCGCTCACGTGCGGCATCCGGACCCAGCGCGAGCCCCTCGTCGTCGGTGCCGAATGCGGGTTGCATGCGGTTGACCACGAGCCCGCGCACGTCGATGCCGTGCTCGGCGAGTTGCTCGGCGAAATAGCTGGCCTCCGCCACGGTGTCGGCCTTGGGTGAGGCCACGAGGATGAAAGCGGTCTCCGGCGCTGCGAGCAGGCGGTCAACAGCTGCGGCGCGTTCCTTGAAGCCCTGTTCCATTCCCTCGAACGCCCGGAAGAACGCGATCGCGTCCGCCACGACGTCGCCGCCCACCACTTTGGACATGCTCCGCACGACGGCCTGCGCGGCGACGTTGACCGCTCGCACTATCCCGCGGGTGGGTGTCATCAGCACCTTGTAGAGCCGGTGGTCGAGGAAGTGTGCGAGCCGCTGTGGGGCATCCAGGAAGTCGAGGGCGTTGCGGGTGGGGGGTGTGTCCACGACCACCAGGTCCCAGTCGCCCTCCTCTGCCAGCTCGTACAGCTTCTCGGAGGCCATGTACTCCTGTGTGCCCGACAGGGCCGACGAGATGTTCTGGTAGAAGCGGTTCTCGAGGATGCCCTCGGCCTGTTCGGCGGTGGCCGAATGGCGCCGCACGAGCCCATCGAAGGTGCTCTTGGTGTCGAGCATCAGGGCATGCATCTCACCGGGCATGTCGGCGTCGATGCGCGAAGGCGTGTTGGTGAGCCCTTCGAGGCCGAGGGCGTCTGCCAGCCGGCGCGCCGGGTCGATGGTGACCACCACCGACCGCCGACCCTGCCGGGCGGCTTCGAGCGCCAGAACGGCCGCTGTCGTGGTCTTTCCGACTCCGCCGGAGCCACAGCACACGACCACTCTCGACCCCTCGACGATGGAGGCCAGGTCGCTCATGCCCCACCGTCCTCGGGCAGCTCGACTATGCCGTCGAACAGGGCCTGGGCGAGCACCTCGAGTCCGTCGCGGTCGAGCTCGGAGGTGAACAGGTAGGGGAGTTGCAGCTGTGCGAGTGGGAGCTGTTCGGCCATGCGTTCCAGTTGGCGGTCCTGGATGGACCGGCGTCTCGTGCGGAACTCGGCCGCCGCGCACAGCAGCTCGGCTTCGCCGTCGACCAGGTGGGTGCCGGCGTCGGCCGCAGCCTCTTCGGGATCGGTACCCAGCCCTGCGAGCTCGGGGTACACACCGTTGACGACGACCGGGCCCAGTGCGACGCCGACGTCCTCTTCGAGGCTGTAGGCGGTCTCTATCAGTTCGTTGACCGGCGTCTCCTCGGGCAGCGTCACAAGCACCACCCGGCAGCGAGCGGGGTCGTTGAGCAACTCGAGCACGTCGTTGGCCTGGGTGTTGATGGGCCCGCTGCGCACCGCGTCGGCGAGGCCGCGAGCCGAGCGCAGGAAGGTGATCGCATGGCCGGCCGCCGGCGCATCGAGCAGGATCAGGTCGTGGCCGCCGTCGCGCTGCAGCTGCTTCACCTTGCCCAGCACGAGGATGTCGCGGATGCCGGGCACGGCGGTGGCGATGATGTCGAGCAGCCCGGTCGAAACCAGGCGGTTGGAGATCCGCTGGAAGCCCCGGCCGGCCAGGTAGTCAAGCAGCGCGTCGTCGGGGGTGAGCGTGCGCGCGTGCACCCCGGCGTGGGCTTCGGCGGCACGCACGAGTTCGAGCTCGGAGTAGGTCAGCCCACCCGTTTCGAACATGGAGGCCATGGCCTCCTTGCCCTCGACCTCGATCACGAGGGTGCGGAGTCCCGCCATCGAAGCGGCCACCGCGAGGGCTGCCGTCACCGTGGTTTTGCCCACACCGCCCTTCCCGGCGACGATTGTGACGCCGGATTCACCGAAGAATTCGGCTGGGTTCATCCCACTCCCCACGCCCGGCTGCGCCACCCCTCGGTGTCGCGACACAACGCGCGGGCGACTGGGCTGATCCCGCTGCCACCCGAACGGGCGGTGGCGCGTTCGTGAATGTCCAATCTGGAGGCCCTCACCGTGGGCAAGTCTGCCATCCGATCGATGAGGCGATGTGCCGTTGCCACGGCGTTGCTCGCTGGGCTGATCGTCGTGTTGTGGTCGCCCCCTGCGCTGGCGCAGGGCAGCTGCGCGGCGGATGGGTGCATCGACGTGGTGGCGGTCGACGGGCTGATCGACGAGATCGAGGCGAGCAACATCATCGACACGCTACGGGCTGCCGACGAGGCCGGGGATGTCGAGGCGGTGGTGCTGCAGATCGACAGCGAGGGGTCGGCCGTCTCCGACCAGCGCCTGGCCGAGGTCGCGGAGGCGATGGTTTCGGCCCGCGTGCCGGTGACTGTATGGGTGGGTCCCTCGGGTGCGGTGGCGCTGGGCGGGGCAGCGGAACTGGTGGCCGTGGCCGACTTCTCCTCGGTGGCGCCGGGAGCGAAGGTCGGTGAAGTGGGCCAACAGCGCCTTGCGGTGCAGGACTTCGGCGAGCTGTTCGCGGCGGAGTCCGCTGTGGTGCTGGACACCGCCCTGAGCGGTGAGGAAGCCGCTGAAGCGGGCGTCGTCGACCGTTTCTCACCCATCGTGCGTGAGCACATCGTGAACATCGACGGCGTGGAGAGCGAGGTGTCCGATGAGGAGGGCTCCGAGGGCCGGACTCCCGTGGCGTTGGTGCGGTTCTCCAAGCTGCCCCTGGGCACCCAGTTGATGCACACGGTCGCCAGCCCTTCGGTGGCGTACCTGCTGCTGGCTGCAGCGCTGGGGCTATTGCTGTTCGAGTTCTACACCGCGGGCATCGGAATCGCGGGCGTTGTGGGAGCGGGCTGCGTGGTGCTCGGCGGCTATGGCACTGCTGCGCTTCCACACAACATGTGGGCGCTCGTGCTGCTCGTGCTCTCGGCGGTCGCTTTCGCCGTCGACATCCAGAGCGGGGTGCCGCGCGCATGGACCGCGATCGGCATGGTGATGTTCACCGTCGGATCGGTGTTCCTGTTCACCGAGTTCAGACCTACCTGGATCGCGCTGGGTACCGGCATCATCGGTATCGCGATCACCATGTACTCGGGCATGCCGGCCATGGTCCGTACCCGATTCGGCACACCCACGATCGGACGTGACTGGATGGTCGGCGAGGAGGGAACGGCGGTCACCGACGTGGACCCCGACGGAACGGTGCGGATCTCGGGTGCACTGTGGCGGGCCCGTACCAACCGGGCGACGCCCATCGACGAGGGGGACGTTGTGCGGGTCGTCGAGATCGACGGCTTGCTGCTCGAGGTGGAGCCCGAGCAGGGCGGTGCCATGGACTACCGCGAGATGCGCGAGAAGCGGCAGTCGGACGACGACTGACGGCGCCCCCGTGACGGGACGTAGGCGTTCAGGTTCACGCCTGCGCTCGCGATAGCGAGCACGATGCTTGCAAATTGCACCTTGTTGGCCGGCGAAGGCCATGGCTATGGTGCGAAATGTTGACGCTCTGACAATGGGGGGCCCAGTTGAGCGCACAGCCGACATTGGACATGTGGCAGGTGAAGGCCGCTTGTCGCGGACCTCAGGCGGAAGTGTTCTTTCCGCCACCCCAGTTCGAGCGCAAGGCCGACCGCCTGGAGCGTGAGCGCCGGGCGAAGCGGATCTGCGTGACCTGTGATGTGCGCGAAGAGTGCCTCGAGTACTCGCTTCACATCAAGGAGCCCCACGGAATCTGGGGCGGCCTCAACGAGGCCGAGCGGCGCGGCATGCTCGAAACCGACTGACGGCAGCCGCTCTCACCCACCGCGCCGACCGCGGAACCGGGTATCGCCGGCGAGACTGAGTGTCGCCACAACCGAGCGACGTTCTGCGATGACCGCCTTGCTTGTGGCTCCTACGCTGGAAGCGTGGCCCTCATACTCATCCTGTTGTTCGTGGTGTTGCCCCTCGTGGAGCTGGCCGTCGTGGTGGCAGCCGCCGACGCCTTCGGGCTGGGCACCACTCTTGTTGCGCTGCTGGCGTTCTCGGTGGCCGGCGCCTGGCTGATGAGGCGCCAGGGTCTGGCGGTGTGGCGGCGGGCCAACGACGAGCTCGTGGCAGGTAGGCCGCCCACGCGCGAGCTGATCGACGGGGCCATGATCATCGGCGGGGGAGCGCTCCTGCTCACCCCCGGTTTCGTCACCGACTTCGTCGGTTTGATGCTCATGCTCCCGCCGGTGCGGAAGCTCCTGGCACCGTTGGCGCTGAGGGCGATGGCTCGCCGCGCAGCGACCGCGGTCTCGAGCACGCGCGCGGGCTCGGCCTACGCAGGTGGCACCGACTTCCCGGGTGGCCCTGGCTTCCCGGGTGGCCCTGACTTCCCGGCCGGCAACGGGTTCTCGGGCATGCGCACAGTCATCATCGACACCGATCTGTTCGAAGATGAGTCCGGTGCCCGCACTTCCGGGAGCCAACCGGGCAGTGCAAAGGTCATCCGTGTCGAACCGCTGTCCCCCGAAGACACAGCCGGGGAACTCGATTCCGGCGACTGATCCTCACGAGCCGCCGCCGATGACTGACGATCCGGCACCGGAAGCAGTCGTCGCCGCGCAGGACGCTGCCACGGTCGCGGTGCTCCGCGATGGCAGGCGCGGTCTCGAGGCTCTGCTGCTGAGACGCCATGACGGAGCGGGATTCGTACCCGGCGCCCATGTGTTCCCCGGCGGTGCGGTCGACCCCGCTGACAGGCGTGCCGTTCACAGCGTGGCCGGGCTCGATGACCGAACTGCCTCACGGCTCACCGGAGTCGACGACGGCGGGCTCGCGTTCTGGGTCGCGGCCGTGCGCGAGTGCCTCGAGGAGTCGGGAGTGGCGCCGGCCACGAGCCTCGCGGCGCAGCAGCGACCAGCGGACCTGAGCGCCTGGCGCAAGGAAGTGCACGGGGGAACCCTGGGCATGGACCAGTTGCTGGAGTCCGCCGGTGCCACCATCGACGCATCAGGTATCCGGTCCTTCGCCAGATGGGTGACGCCGGTGTGGTCACCGCGCCGGTTCGACACGAGGTTCTTCGTGACGGCCCTGCCCGAGGGGGCGGTTGTGGAGCACGATGGCGCCGAGATCGTTTCACACGTGTGGATCAGGCCCGCTGAGGCACTCGATCGCATGGCAGCCGGCGAGATGACCATGATCATGCCCACGGTCCGCACGCTCGCCGTGCTGGCCGACCATCGCGACGCGTCCACGGCGGTCGCAGGACTCGAGTTCGGAGACCCCGCGGAGCCACTGCTGCCCGACATGTCGGAATCGCCTGACGGGCGGCGACTGGCGGTGCTGGACTCGGACCCCGAACGAAACGGCGGCGTCTACGACGGCGAAACCGGGATGCCGCTGTCCTGATTGTTCGCGTCGGCGGCGTCAAGCGAGGCCTGCACGGACTCGAGCATCCTGGCCGTGCAGCCAGTGAGGTCGGTGGGAGGGCAGATCTCGAGAACTGTCTGTGCCAGGTCACCGAACGCCGCCGCGGCCGGCGTGTCACCCAGTGCCGCCGGCCGGCCCGCGTCACCGCCGGAGGAGACCTCGGGCTCAATGGGGAGCCGGCCGATCAGCGGCACTCCGGCATCCACTGCGAGTTGCTCGGCACCGCCGCTACCGAAGATATGGTGCTCCCGTCCGTCGTCGTCGACGTAGACGGACATGTTCTCCACGACGCCTGCCATGTGGAGGTGGTTCTTGCGTCCCATGTCCACCACCCGCACTGCCACCTTCTGGGCGTTGATCGAAGGAGTCGTGACCACCAGCATCTCTGCGCGCGGGAGCATCTTGGCGAGCCCCATCTGCACGTCTCCGGTGCCGGGGGGCATGTCCACGAGCAGGTAGTCGATCCCGTCCCAGGCGACGTCTTCGAGGAAGTGGCGCACCGCGCGGTTGAGGATGAGGCCACGCCACATGAGGGCGGATCCCTCCTGCTCCACGAGCAGGCCCATCGACACCACGTCGATGTGCCCCTTGCCCACGTCGATCCGCTGCGGGGTGATCCGGCCGTCGTCGTCGGCGGAGAGCTGCTCGTCGACACCCAGCATCCGGGGCACCGAGAAGCCCCAGATGTCGGCGTCGAGCACGCCCACGGCGTAGCCCTGGGCGGCCAGTGCCGCGGCGAGGTTGACGGTCACCGAAGACTTGCCCACGCCCCCCTTGCCGGAGGCGACCAGCAGCACCTTGGCCGTGGAGGGAACGGCAGTGGTCTCAGGTCGCTCGGCCATTGCCCGGCGGGCGCGGTCCATGGTTTCGGCCTTCTGGGCGGCGTCGAGCTCACCCCACTGGATGCCGACCGTGTCGACCCCGTCCATGGCGCCGACGCGGCCCTTGACCTCGCGCTGGATCTCGGCGCGCAACGGGCACCCGCTGGTGGTGAGAAGGATTCGGACCGACACGTTGCCCTCGGGGTCGACCGTCGCTTCGCGGGCCATTCCGAGAGTGACGATGTCGGAGCCCAGCTCCGGGTCGATCACCGCCCGCAGGGTGTCCATGATCTGTTGCGGGGTTGGTGGGGGGCCGGATGGCATGGACCTCATTCTAACGGCCAACACCGGCTAAATTACTTCGGCGCTATGCTTGGGGCGTGACCCAGCGACGGCAGGAACCACCCGGGGAGTCGGGTTCGACGCGCCTCGACGTGCTCAAGACGCTCGGCGACAACACGCGCTACGCGATCTACCTGGAGCTCGCACGGTCACCCCGGCCGCTGTCGACCTCCGACGTGGCGGACTCGCTGGACCTGCACCTCAATACGGTGCGGCCACACCTCGAGCGGATGCGCGAGGTCGGCCTGCTCGAATCTCGCCCCGACACGAGCGGGGCCGTCGGCCGCCCCCAGAAGCTCTATGGGCTTGCCAGCGATGCGCCCAGCCTGGGTCTTGAGCCGCCCGTGTACCCCATGCTTGCCTCGATGCTGCTGCAGGTCGCAGTCGACGCCGGACCGGACACCGAGTCCGTGCTCGAAGCCGGTAGGCGCGCCGGCGCGCGCATGGCCCACGCACCCCGCACGCTCGGCACCTGTGCCGACATGACCGTGCAGATGCTCGAGGAGTTGGGATTCGATCCGGCGACTGTCACCGAAGCCGGCTGTACGACAGTGGCATTCGGGCACTGTCCCTTCGCCGACCTTGCAGAAGACCAACCCCAGGTCGTCTGCTCGCTGCACCGCGGGATGCTGGAGGGCTTCGTGGACGAAGTGTCGGGTGCATCGCCCGACAGTGGTGCCGTCGTCACCGAGTTCTACGACATCGGCGCCCGCACGCCGTGCCTCGCCGAGTTGGCCGCAACCTGAGGCCTCTCCGTCCCGTTGATGCGGGCACGTGCCGCGCTGTGATCGTGCGAGCGCGTGCCGCGCTGTGATTGCGCGCGTGTGCCGCGCTGTGTTCTGACGGCCCAGGCCGTTACAATTGGCAGACACGCCGGTCCGACCGGTGCAGTGCAGGCAGAGCCCACCGGGCCGTTCCGAGAGGTACCACATGATCACGATGACCGAATCAGCGGCCACCAAGGTGGGCCAGCTCATCGAGGCCGAGGGCGACGAGAGCCTGGCACTGCGCGTGGCGGTTCGCCCGGGCGGATGCTCCGGGTTCTCATACGACATGTTCCTCGACACCTCGGTCGAGGCCGACGACGAGACCGGCGACTTCGGAGGTGTGAAGGTCGTGGTCGATCCGTCCAGCGCACAGCTGCTCGAGGGGGCGACGCTTGACTACAACGACGGCCTCGACCAGTCGGGGTTCTCGATCACCAACCCCAACGCACAACGCACCTGCGGGTGCGGGCAGTCCTTCAGCTGACCGGCGCGCCTCTCAGGCGATCAGTTCGGCCATCTCACTGCGGTCCACGATCGCATCCGCGCGTGCGGTGATGGTGTTCTGTTCGTCGGTCACGTACAGCACTGGCTCGATGGCCAGGCTGTAGGCCTCGGGTACCGGAGCGAGCGGCGCATTCTGCAGGTCGGCCTCGTTCACCTTCGGCTTCTGGTACACCTCGGAGTGGATCACCACCAGGTCCTCGCGATCGGAGGCCAGGTCGATCAGGTTGCCGAGCGTGGGCCCACAGAACGCGGTCTGGCAGTAGGCCGGGGTGGCAACCAGCAAGACGATTCGTTGACCCGACGTGGTCACATCCTGCAGGTTGACCCCGTGAAACGAACACTCGGGCACCAGCGTGCAGATCGGATCCACCAGGCCCGGGTTGTCGACTGTGGGAGTGAGAGCGGGTGGGAGCTGCTGGCCGACCACCGGTGCCGCGACCTCGTCTGGCTCGAACACCTCGACCCGGCTCTCGAGTGGCTGGCCCTCGTAGGTGCCGACGATGTCGTACACGCCGGCCTCGGGGAACTCGATCTCGAGCGGGAGGTAGGCGCGGGGGATACCTTCCGAACGAGGCGCCACGGTCGCACTTGCGACCTCGGTCCCGCCCATCGAGATGGTGAAGCCGACGTCTCCGGTCAGCTCCGAGAAGGGCACGCCCTCCTCGTCGGATATGAGGTAGGGCAGGCGCGTCGGAATTCCGACCGGCACGTGTGGCACCGATCGCGGGAACGCGGCCAACAGGGCCCGGCCGGGCTCGGCGGCAGCGGGGATCGTGACTTCGCCCGAGGAACTGCATGCGGCCAGTCCGGCAGTCGCAGCCAGTCCGGTGGCTCCGACCAGGAGGTCGCGCCGCGACGGGCGGATGAGCCGGTCCGGGTGCGAATGCCGGCCGGTTGAGGCGCTGGTGGTCACGACACCGAAGGTACCGGGCCACGAACCCTTCGGCCGACTCGGGGCCCGCCCCGCTGACAGTGCCCACAGCCCCTGAAGGTGGCACACTCTGCGCCGATGTCCGTCACCTTCACCCTCAACGGCGAGGAGTTCACGGCTGCCGATGAACCGCAGCGCCGCTCGTTGCTGGATGTGCTGCGAGGTGAGGCACGAATCACGTCAGCGAAGGACGGTTGTGCTCCGCAGGGCCAATGCGGCTGCTGCACCGTCCTGGTGGACGGCAAGGCCCGCGTGGCGTGCGTGACTCCGGTGCGCAGGGTGGCGGGACGCGAGGTCACCACACTCGAGGGGCTCGAGGACGCGGTCACCCGACAGTGGGCGGACGCGCTGTTGGAGTGCGGTGGCTCACAGTGCGGGTTCTGCACTCCGGGGATTGTGATGCGACTCGAGGACTGCCGCCGCAAGGCCGAGGCTGCGGAGAACGCCGGGGCCGCCGGTAGCGCAGACGCCGACTCGGCACAGGAGGCCCGGCTGCAGCGGGCGCTGGCCGCACACCTGTGTCGCTGCACGGGCTGGCAGGGAATCACCGAGGCGGCCGTCGAGGTGCTCAACGCCGGGTCACCCACGGGCGCCGGCTCCGAGGGCCGCGATGACCAGCCTCGTGCTGCTCGGAACGGGGCCGGCAACATCGATGCCGTCGCTCGGCGCGCCGCTCTCGAAGGGGGCCGCCCCCAGCGAATCAACGGCGAAGCCGTCCTCGGACGCGGTGGCTTCGCAGCCGACACTGCGCCACGGGATGCCCTGATCGCGGTACCCGGACCCGATGGCGACTGGGTCGTGGGGCAGACAATGGCCGAGGTCCGCGAAGCCGCGGCGAAGGTTCAGGGCAGGCGCACCACGCTCGAAGCAGCCCCTCCCATTGCCGCACCGCAGGGCCGGTGGGACTCGGTCCTGCGCACCTCCTGGGTGGAGCCTGCCTACCTGGAAACCGATGCTTCCTGGTGCGAACCGGGTGGTGAGCCCGCAGATCCCTTGGCCAACGGCGGTGCCTTCGGTGCGAAGTCGGACAGTCCGCTCCCTGCGGTCGCCCGCCGCCTCGCCGACGAGCACGGTCGTGCCGTGCTGGCGTTGTGGTCACGCGAGGACTCGGTGCGTCACGGACCCAAGCGCCCACCGGTGGCGATGGCGATGAATGGCGACGGCCGCGGAATCGTCCGTGTGGCCCGAACGGATTCGATCGCGGACGCGATCCTGGTCGCCGCTCCGGGCCTGGAAGTCGAACAGGTCGACGTGGTTGGTCCGCCCACCAGCGCAGCGCTCAGGGCAGCCGGGTGGGCCGAGGCCTTCTGCGCATCGGTGGCAGCCGGCGCCGAGTCCCCGCTTGGCGGAATCGAATCCGAAGCGGTCGTCGTCGGCATGCCGACCGGCGCGACCGCCCGGGTGGAGGTCGTACAGCGCGATGGTGGGCGGATACTGGTGGCCGTGGATGCCGGCGACCCGCTCGACGAGGCAGTGCTGCGGTCATATGTGATCGGCGCCGTGCACATGGCCGCGGGTTGGGTGTGCTCCGAAGGCCTGGCGGTCGACGATGCAGGCGATGTCTGTGACCTCACGATCCGGTCTTTCGGTGTGCTGGGCGCCGCGGCGATGCCTCCGGTCGAAGTGGTGGCCACCGGTTCGGGCGGAGAGCCCGTGGGAGTCGGCGATGCCGTGTTCGCCGCAACCGCAGCGGCACTGTGGCGGCACCACGGATTCACCGCCGACTGGCCGCTGCGCGCAGCTGTACTCTGAGCCCGCCGCGACCAGTGCGGCACCGAGGAGGTCGACGTGGCGAGTCCCTACAGTCCGGTGTACGAGGCGGGGGAGTGGAGGTGCGTGTCGGGCCAGATCGGCATCACCGCTGACGGCCTGGCCGACTCATTCGGTGAGCAGACGGATGCGATGTTGGCCAACTTCGCCGCTCTTCTGCGCGAACACGGCCTCGAGCCCGCTCAGGTCGCCAAGACCACGGTGTTCCTTTCAGACATGGCCGACTATGCCGAGCTCAACGAGCGCTACGCGGCGTTCTTCGGTGACCACCGACCCGCCCGGTCCGCGGTGGCGGTGTCGGAGTTGCCTTTCGGGGCCCTGATCGAGATGGAGGCCTGGGTCCACGTGCCCGGGTGACCCCGTCGCCCGGCTGTCGGACTCCGCCAGCGCCGGGGCGGTCCCGTTGACGAACGCTGGGCGCCCATGTGTGGTGTCGGGGCCTTTGATCGGGCAGAATGGCCGCCATGGGTCCGCTACTCATCGTCATCGCACTCGTCATCGTCATCCCGGTCGCCGTGATCATCTCCGGTGGCGTGTTGTCGGTGATCCTTGGCCACTCGCTGCGCATGGAGGGCGAGTACCGCAACGAAGGCAGTGAACTGATCGACCTACAGGTCTGAGTCGCTCGACAGCACGTCTCGCTCACCCGACAGGCCGAGCTTGCCCGCTACGGGCCCGATCGTGAGTCCCTGCACCGTGGCCGATGCCAGCACCACGAAGAACACCGCGTTGAACACCGTGTCGCCCTCCGGGTAGCCCGCGGTCAGCGGGAACGTGGCCAGCACGATCGGAACTGCACCGCGCAGGCCTGCCCAGGCCACGAACACGTTCGACCGCACTCCGAGGCCGAACCACGGCAGGCAGAGCGCGATCGCCAGGGGGCGGGCGACCAGGATCAGGGCGGCGGCGATCACCACGCCGATGCCGAGCACGCCCGGCAGCTGCGAGGGGAACACCAGCAGTCCGAGCATCAGGAAAAGCCCGATCTGGGCCATGGCCGCCATCGCCTCGTGGAATCGGGCCACGACGCGACGCTTCGATGGGGCCGCGGTCGCAACCATCAGGCCCGCGAGGTAGACCGCCAGGAAGCCGGAGGCTCCCACCAGCGTGCCCAGCCCGTAGGCCAGCCCCGCTCCACCGAGTGCGAGCACAGGGGCGAGGACGTTGTCATCCGTGCTCAGCCGACGCAGCACCGCGGCGGCCAGCCAACCCACGGCTATGCCGATCACCACGCCCCCGACGAGCTGGCGCAACCCGAATGCGATCCAGTCAGCGGTGGTCGGGTCGCCTTCCCACGAGGCCAGGATTCCCACGGTCAGCAGCACTGCCATCGGATCGTTGGCGCCTGACTCGGTCTCCAGCATCAGGGCCAACCGTCGCGGCACCGGCGCCTTGCGCAGCACTGCGAACACGGCCGCCGCATCGGTCGAGGCGACCACCGCTCCGATCAGCAGTGCGGTGGTCGTCCCGACGTCGGCGAAGACCATCACGGCGCCGGCCACCACAGCGGCCGTCACCAGCACCCCCACGGTGGCCAACAGCAGCGCGGGCGCGGCAACCGGGCGGGCTTCGTCGAGCGACGTCGACAGGCCGCCCTCGAAGAGGATGACGATCAGGGCGACAACACCGAGGGTCTGCGCCAGTCCGGGGTCATCGAAACTGATCAGCCCCAGGCCGTCGTCGCCCACCACCATTCCGAGCACCAGGAAGAGCAGCAGACCGGGCGTGCGAAAGCGGTCGGCCGCTCCTGACAGCGCAGCCCCGATCACCAACAGCAGGGACCCGACGAGAACTGCGGCGTCGACCGCCAGGCCCGAGTCCATCAGGTCAGCTGCCCCAGCGCGACTCGCCGAACTTGTAGCCCACCGAGCGGACCGTCTGGATTAGCGCAGCGTGCTGCTCGCCCAACTTGGCGCGCAGGCGGCGTACATGCACGTCGACCGTGCGCGCACCCCCGTAGTACTCGTAGCCCCATACACGGCTCAACAGCACTTCGCGTGTGAAGACGCGCCCGGGATTGCCCGCGAGGAACTTCAACAGTTCGTACTCCATGTAGGTGAGGTCCAGTGGGCGACCGTCGATCGAAGCCTGGTAGGTCTCCAGGTTGAGCTCGAGTGACTCGTAGGTGATCACCTCGGGGGGCAGCTCGAAGCCGCCTTCGGAGGCGAGCAGGTGGCGCACACGCGCCTCGAGCTCGGCCGGGTGTGCGGGCACCACGCAGAAGTCGTCGAAGGCATCGTGGCGATCCTCGAGGTCTCCGAGCTGTGAGCCCCGCACAAGGAGCAGAACCGGCCCCACGGACAGGTCGCCGCGGCGCAGCTGTGCAGCCATGGCGTACGCCGTTGCCGGTTGTTCCTCACAGTTCACGATGGCTGCGGACCAGACTCCCTTCCTCGTGTCGGCATCGTCGGTCACGGTCTCCCAGTCGATGCCGGAGAGGTCGAGCACGCGGACGACGTCCGGCGGTGCAGGGTCGGGCCAGATGAGTACGGGCTGCATGTCACCAGGCCCGCAGGTAGCGGTCCAGCTCGAAGGTCGACACGTGCGTGCGGTAGGCGCTCCATTCGGCGCGCTTGTTGCGCAGGAACCACTCGAAGATGTGTTCGCCGAGAGCGGAGCGGACCAACTCGGAGCGCTCCATCTGGTCGAGCGCCTCGGCGAGGTTGGCGGGCAGCAGGCCCGGAGTGCCCGGCCGCTCGGCTTCCTGTGACAGCACGGCGGTGGATTCGGGCCCGAGCTCGTAGCCCTCGGCGATGCCCTTCAGACCGGCTGCGAGAAGCACCGAGAAGGCGAGGTAGGGATTGCAGGCCGGGTCGAGCGCCCGGTACTCCACGCGCGTGCCCTCCCTTTCCTTGCCGCGTTTGGGTACCGGAACGCGCACGAGCGCGCTGCGGTCGTTGTGGGCCCACGAGATGTTGACCGGCGCCTCGAACCCGGCGACCAGGCGCTTGTAGGAGTTCACCAGCTGGTTGGTGACGGCGGTGAGTTCGGGGGCGTGGGCGAGCACTCCGGCTATGAAGCTGCGGGCCACCTCGCTGAGGCCGTCCGGCACGTCGGGGTCATGGAACGCGTTGGCGTCGGCTGACCACAGTGACAGGTGGGTGTGCATCCCCGAGCCCTGGACGCCCTCCATCGGCTTGGGCATGAAGGTGGCGTGCACGCCGGAGGCCATTGCAACCTCGCGCACGATCATGCGCAGGGCCATCACATTGTCGGCCATGGCCAGGGCATCGCTGTAGCGCAGGTCGATCTCGTGCTGGGACGGAGCGTCCTCGTGAAAGGAGTACTCGACGGGAATTCCCGTCGCTTCGAGCCGCTGGATCGTGCGGCGGCGGATGTGACTGTTCTCGTCCACCACGGTCAGGTCGAAGTAGCTCGCCTGGTCGAGCGGACTGGGAGCCGCACCGGGCTCCGGCGCGGCTAGGTAGAAGAACTCGACTTCGGGAGCGCACATGAACTCGAAACCGGCGTCTGCGGCTGCGGCCAGGTTGCGGCGGAGCACCTGTCGCGGGTCTCCCTCAAAGGGTGTGCCGTCGAGGTTGGCGATGTCACAGAAGATCCTGGCGGTGATCTCGTCGTCGTCGGCGCCCATCAGCTGGAACGAGTTGGGGTCGGGCCGGGCCAGCACGTCGCTCTCCTGCACGCGGCTGAACCCGTCGATCGCGGAGCCGTCGAACTGCACTCCCTCCTCGAAGGCAGACTCGAGTTCCACAGGTGAGATCGCCACCGACTTGAGCTGGCCGACCACGTCGGTGAACCAGAGACGCACGAGGCGCACACGGCGTTCCTCGACCATGCGCAGCACGTAGTCCTGTCTTTGTTGCATCGGACTCTCCGGGGGGATCCAGGCTCGCCGGGGCGAGCGGGCCGCATCCATCTTGGCACCGTCCATCCAGGATCTCATCGCCGGCCCCGTGGTTGCCGGCCGCCCCCTGTTCGATGCTCGAGCAGGCGGCTTGCCCGACAGGACGCCCATGGCGGCGGCGAAAGCGGGAATCGCGCGGTGGATGGCAGTCGGTCAGTTCACACGCCGTTAACAATTGGGCAACGGGTCAGAAATTGCGGCGGACCAACCTCTGAGGGTCACGTCGTTGTGCACGCGAGTGCCTCGGCGTGGAAACCTCTCAAGATCGGGCCGGTCCTGCCACGGCAGGGCCACGAAGCAGAAAAGGTGAAGCCAGTGGCTTACAGGGCTGAATACATCTGGATCGACGGCACGGATCCCGTGCCGCTCATGCGTTCCAAGACCAGGATCTACGAAGACGGCAAGGAGCCCGGCATCTGGGGCTTCGACGGCTCGTCCACCAACCAGGCACCCGGTGAGAACTCGGACTGTGTGCTGCAGCCCGTGTTCCAGTGTCACGACCCGCTGCGCGGTGGCGACGACGTTTTGGTGCTCTGCGAGGTGCTGCTTCCCGGCACGATGGAGCCCCATCCCACCAACACCCGCGCTGCGTGCGCGGCCGTCGCCGAGAAGTACGCGGCGCACGACCCATGGTTCGGAATGGAGCAGGAGTACACGTTCTTTGAGGAAGGCCGCCCGCTTGGTTGGCCCGTCGAGGGGTACTACTACCCCGCTCCCCAAGGCCCGTACTACTGCGGTGTGGGTGCCGTGGAGATCGCCGGCCGCGACATCGTCGAGGCCCACACGACCGCTTGCATGAGCGCGGGGCTCGACATCTCCGGCACCAACGCCGAGGTGATGCTCGGCCAGTGGGAGTACCAGATCGGGCCGTCCGGCACCCTCGAGGTCGGCGACCAGATGTGGATGGCCCGCTACCTGCTGTACCGCATCGCCGAGGACTTCGGCGTCAACGCCTCGATCTCGGCCAAGCCGATCAAGGGCGACTGGAACGGTGCAGGCTGCCACACCAACTTCTCGACCAACCTCATGCGCGAGGACTACGACGCGATCATCGCCGCCTGTGAGGCCATGGGCTCCGAGGACGCACTCGAGCGCCACCTGGACGGCTACGGCCACGGCAACGAGGACCGGCTCACGGGCCAGCACGAGACCGCCCACTTCTCGGAGTTCCGCTACGGCGTGTCCGACCGTGGAGCCTCGATCCGGATCCCGTGGCAGGTCGCGCAGGACAAGAAGGGCTACATCGAAGACCGTCGCCCCAGCGCCAACTGCGACCCCTACGTCGTGTCGAAGCTCATCACCGAGACGATCTGCTCGGTCATCGACCCGGCCTGATCCAGACAGACCGAGATGCATCCGGTGGGGGCCTTCGGGCCCCCACCGGCGCGTCTGTAGGCTGATCCGGTGTCCGATGCTCCCGATCCCGCGACCCTGCGGGTGGCACTCTGCCAGATCAACACCGCGGTGGGTGCGCTGGAGGCCAACGCTGCCGCCATCCTCGAGGCGTACGCGCGCGCCGAGGCCGCGGGGGCCGACGTGGCGCTGTTCCCCGAGCTGGCCATCACGGGTTATCCACCCGAGGACCTGTTGCTGAAGCCCGGCTTCGTTGCCGATGCCGCGACCCAGCTCCGGGAGCTCGCCTCCTCCGTCACCGGCCGGTGCGCAGCGGTGGTCGGGTGGGTGGAGGGCACCCGACATCCCGGGGCAGATCCCCACGATGCGCTCGACGGTCCATGGAACGCCGCGGCGGTGCTGCACGGCGGCCGGATCGTCGGCAGCTACCGGAAACAGGCGCTGCCCAACTACGGCGTGTTCGACGAGAGGCGCTACTTCGACCCGGGCCCGCCGTCCCAGGCGCTCTATTCGGTGCGCGGGATCGTCGTGGCGGTCACCGTCTGCGAGGACGTGTGGGTGCAAGGTGGCCCGGCGGTCGCCGCCGCCGACCATGGAGCGCGTCTGGTGCTGAACATCAACGCCTCGCCGTTTCGTGCCGACAAGCAGGAGCTCCGGTTCGCCACTCTGGGGGCGCGGGTTGCGGAGAGCGGTGTACCGGTGGCCTACGTCAACCAGGTCGGCGGCCAGGACGAGCTGGTGTTCGACGGTGGGTCCATGGTCGTGGGCACAGACGGTCTGGTGTGCCGCGCAGCGCGCTTCAGTGAGGACTTCGTCCTGGCCGATGTGCCCGTGGCGCCACCGCGAAGGGTCGCCGGCACCGTGATCGAGCTGGGCGGGGAGCCGGCCGGGGTCGAGGTCCCAGGGGTCGTGTCATCGGGCGCCGCCGGCGCGGTTGCGTACTCGCCAATGGGGCCTGAGGAGCTCTGGTCGGCGCTGTGCCTCGGCACGAGGGACTACGTGCACAAGAACGGGTTCACCGATGTTGTCGTGGGCCTGTCCGGCGGTGTCGACTCCGCGCTCGTGGCGGCAATCGCTGCGGATGCAGTCGGTGCCCGGCGAACCCACGTCGTGTTGATGCCCTCGCGCCACTCGAGTGACCACTCGGTGCTCGATGCCGAGGCGCTGGCGGCCAACCTCGGGGTGCAGAGCCGCACCATTGCGATCGAGCCGGCGCATGCAGCGTTCACGGAGATGTTGTCCGATTCCTTTGCGGGCCTCGAGGAAGGGCTGGCCGAGGAGAACCTGCAATCACGCATCCGTGGCGTGTTGTTGATGGCCTTGTCCAACAAGTTCGGTTGGCTGGTGCTCACCACCGGCAACAAGAGCGAGACCGCGGTGGGCTACTCCACTCTCTATGGCGACTCGGCGGGTGGGTTGGCGGTCATCAAGGACCTGCCCAAGCTGAGCGTCTACGAGCTGTGTCGCTGGCGCAACTCGACGGAGGCGGGGGAGTGGATCCCGGAGTCGATCCTGGACAAGGCGCCATCTGCGGAGCTGCGCCCCGACCAGACCGATGACCAGAGCCTGCCGCCCTACGAGGTCCTGGATCCGCTGATCGAGGACTACGTCGACGCGGACATGACCGCAGAGCAGTTGGTGGCTGCAGGCCATGATCCTGACCTGGTGTCACGGATTGCCCGACTGGTCGACCTGGCGGAGTACAAGCGGAGGCAGTCGCCGCCGGGGTTGCGCGTATCGGAAAAGGCTTTCGGCCGCGACAGGCGGCTGCCGATCACGAACGCGTACCGACCGCGCGGCTGACCACTGCCGGGTCAGCGGGTACTACCTGCTCAGCCGGACGCGGTCGCGCCCTCGGTGACCCGCGCTCCCCGCTTGATCGTGTTCAGTTCACCGAGCCGGCCGAGTACCCGGGTGAGGCACTCGGCCTCGTGCTCGTCGAGGTTGTCGAGCATGTAGGTCGACACGCCGGCATCGTGGACGCCGACGGCCAACGCGTGCTTCGCGAGCCCGTCAGTGGTCAGCCGCGCGTTGATGCCTCGGCGATCATCGTCGCAAGGCTCCCTCGTAACCCACCCGCGGCGCACGAGTGTGTCGAAGCGGCGCGTGAGCCCGCTGGGGGACAGGCGCACGTGTTCCGCCAGCTCGTTCATTCGAACCGTGTGCTCCGCGCTGCCGGCAAGGTGGTCCAGGACCTCGAACTCGGCCAACGTGATGTCGGCTTGGTCAATCAGGTCACGGTCCAGTCGGTCGGCGATACGACCCTGCGCGTCCAGCAGTGCCGGCCAGGCATTCCCAGTTTGATCAGTCATTGTCGGTCCTCCGCTCTTAACCACAGTGGAACCACACTCATGTGATGGTTGATTCCCGCGCGCTGCAACGACATTATGCCCCACCGCAGCCGACCTGAACCCTCGGCCTAGTCTTGGGCCGTGCAGCAGCCGCCTCCGAAGCACTTGACCCTCGAAGACACGGCTGCGCTCGTGACAGGACACCTCGAGCTCGAGGAGGCCCTGTTCCGCCTGACCGGGGTGTGGTCCACCGATGCTGACGCTGCGTCAGGTTCCACGGGGGCTGCGCTGCAGTCATTCTTCGCGGTCGAGTCCGCCCAGCATGGTTGGCGAGCCGAGCAGTGGGAGCGGCGCCTACCGCGCTCGGTGCGGGCCCGGCCCGATGCCGCATCGAAGCGCTGGGCCCCGGTTCTGGCATCGGCTGTCGAGGTGGCCGACGCAGAGCAGCGTCTCGCGTTGTGGTCGATCGCACTAGGCCCCGCCCTGGCGGAGAGGTATCGCGCCCATCTGGCACTGTGCGCTGACGCAGCAGACCGAGGAGTACTCAGGTGGCTGTCGATCTGTGTTGCTGACCTGCAGCGCGCGACCCTGGAAGCGTTGGGCCTGTTGGGGGAGTGCCTGCAAGGCGACAGGAACGCTGAAATCTGCTCGTCTGCGGCGGTGTCGCTGGCGGACCTGATCAGTTCCTGAGAGGCGCCACAGCAGATCTGGCGAAGCCGGCGGTGGATCGGGCGGTCCATCGGGGTGTGACCAGCTGGGCTCGGTTGCCCGCCCGGAGCGCCACGAAACGGGAATTCACGGCGGTTCGCGCCTGTTGTACAGCTGTGTCAGCCATCGGAGCCCACTGCCGTACCACCGGTCGCACTTCTCGTCATGCATGAGATGTATCGACACACCACCACACGGCGTGATGATTTACTCACTTGGAAGGCTTGACTTCATCCGTACAGTAGATAGATGCCGTCGGGACCACGCACCGGCCTGACAGGCACTCGTGCCAGCGCACGAATCACCCTTGAACAGGTGCCCAAGAAGAGGTGAACGGTGGCCAAGGACCGAGTTGAGAGGGACGAGGAAGATCTCGTACGGCTCTACCTGACCGACATCGGGCAGTACGCACTGCTCACCAAGGAAGACGAAGTCGAGCTCGCCCAGGCCATCGAGGCCGGTGCGGAGGCTCGTGCCGAGATCGAGGAGAAGGGCCGCAGCATCGCTCCGGGCCGCCGCCGCGAGCTCCGCAGGCTCTCGCGCAAGGGCGAAGAGGCGGAGCGTCGTTTCGTGCAGTCGAACCTGCGACTCGTCGTCTCGATCGCCAAGAAGTACCAGGCCTCCGGGCTGCCGCTGCTGGACCTCATTCAGGAGGGCAACCTCGGCCTCATGCACGCGGTCGAGAAGTTCGACTGGCGAAAGGGCTTCAAGTTCTCCACCTACGCGACCTGGTGGATCCGCCAGGCCATCACGCGCGGCATCGCCAACACCGGCCGCACGATCCGCCTGCCAGTGCACGCCGGCGACACGCTCGCCCGCTTGCAGAAGGCCCGGGCACGCCTCGAGCTGAAGCTCGGCCGCCCGGCGACCCTCGCCGAGCTGAGCCGCGAGGTCGAGATGCCAGAGGACAAGGTGACCGAGGCCCTGCGCTTCGCCGCCGAGCCGCTGTCGCTGTCGGAGCCGCTCCGTGAGGACGGCGATGCCGAACTCGGTGACGTCGTCGAGGACCGCAGCGTCGAGTCACCCTTTGAGGTGGCCGCCACCAAGCTGCTGCCCGAGGAGATCTCGAGGCTGTTGTCACCGCTCGATGAGCGCGAGCGAGAGATCCTGAAACTTCGCTTCGGACTGGACCGTGGCGAGGCTCGCACCCGCGAAGAGGTCGGCGAGCACTTCAACCTCACCCGGGAGCGCATCCGCCAGATCGAGGCCCGGGCGATGTCGAAGCTGCGTCACCCGTCGAGCGACACGGGTGCCCGCGACCTGCTGGCTGTCTGAGCCCAGGCACACCTCACAACCGAATGCACCGGGTCGCGCGACCCGGTGCATTCTTCGTTTTCGCTACGTAGCTTGTCTCCGGCACACCGAGCACGGGGCTGACGACCGCCACCGAGCGCATCGTTGACGCCCGCTTCCCCCATCCTGGCCGCCCTCGAGCGCGGCCGTGAAGGAAGGGGTGAAGGCATGCTCATCACCTGTTGGTCCGTCAAGGGCGGTGCAGGCGTCTCCGTGGTCAGCGCAGCGTTGGGCGGACTCATGGCACAGCGCCACGGCCGTGCGGTGGTGGTGGATCTCGGCGGCGACCAGCCCGCGGCACTCGGAATGTCGGAGCCCGCCGGCCCCGGGATCCTCGACTGGTGCGACAGCGCAGCCCCCGGCGAAGCGCTGGCCCGACTCGCCGTGGACGTCACCAGCGATCTGTTGCTGGTGCCCAAGGGTGAGGGCAGCGCCCAGGTCGGCGCAGACAGGGGCGCCGCCTTGGTGCAGGCGTGCACTGCCCTCGGCGAGGTCGTGGTGGTGGACGCCGGGACCCCTCTACTCAGCACCCATGACCTTGCCGTGAGCGAGCCGGGCCTCGATGGCCATGGTCGCACCAGGCATCCAGCCGTGCACCTACGGGAAGCCGGGAGCTCCCTTTTCGTCACGACGGGCTGTTACATGGCGTTGCGACGGGCGATGAGCCTCGGGGTCACAGCCGATGGGGTCGTTTTCGTGCGGGAGCCCGGCAGGTCGGTCGGTCGTCGCGACATCGCCGACATACTCGGGTTGCCGGTGGTCGGGGTGGTCGAATCCGATCCTGCTGTTCGGCGGGCGATCGACAGCGGCAGCCTTGCACGCCGCGTGCCACCCACCCTGGCGACGGGTCTGCGCCGTGCGCACTGAACCAGCCGACCACGCGCCAGGGCTTCGCGACCGGGTGCGCTCGGCGTTCCGCTCGGGTGGCGGCGGAGGGGATCCGCAGGCGGCCCTGCGGGAGCTGTTGGCTCGCGAGGCCCCGCTGCTGGACGCGACAGCGCTCGAGGCGTTGGCCAATGACCTCGCCTCTGACCTTCTGGGCATGGGGCCGATCGAGCGGCTGCTCGGCGACGAGTCGGTCACCGACATATTCATCGATGGGCCCGGCGAAGTGCTGGTGGAGCGTCGGGGGTGCCTCGAGCGCACCGGGATCCAGCTGGACGGCGGCCAGATACTGCGCACCATCGAGCGACTGGTCACGCCGCTCGGCCTGAGGGCCGACCGCGCACATCCGATAGTCGACGCCCGCACCGAGGACGGCACACGGGTAGCGGTCATACTCGACCCGGTGGCGCCCCAAGGTCCCCTGGTGGCCTTGCGCCGCCACCACATGGCCACACTCGACCTTGAGGCCTTCTGCACCCAGGCGGTCGCCGATGAGCTCCGCCACTCGGTCCGCCGTGGTGACAACATCGTCGTGTTCGGAGCAACGGGTGCCGGCAAGACGACTCTTGTCAACGCACTGTCGGGATTGATCCCCGCCGAGCTCCGCGTGGTGGTGATCGAAGACACATCGGAGCTGGATCCGGTGGGGCCCACGGTCGTGCGCCTCGAGGGCAGGCCGGAATCGGCGGAGGGCGCTGGTGGCATCTCCATGGGCGACCTCGTGCGGGCGGCGATGCGCCTGAGGCCCGACCGCCTCATCGTCGGCGAGGTACGCGGCGCCGAGGCCGCCGACATGATCTGGGCACTGTCCACGGGCCACCGGGGGTCGATGTCGACAGTGCACGCGTCCAGCGCCGTCGACGCGGTTGCACGACTCGAGGTGATGGTCGTCGTGGGACTCGGCGGCTCCGTTCCTCTGCACGCGGCCAGCGCGCAGGTCCGCAACGCTGTCGACCTGCTGGTCGGGGTGGAGCGCAGGGTCGACGGTTCGCGTGCGGTCACCTCGATGCACCGCTTCGCAGGTGAACGTCTCGCGGCGGTGGAGCAGGACCGATGACGCCAACGCTGGGCCTGCTGGCCGTCGCGGCGGTGTGCACCAGGTTCGTGCTCCGCAGGCGCCGACGAGGTCGCAGCGTTGATCCGCGCCGGGAGCTCGTGTCCGTGGCGGTGCACCTGGCACGTTCCACCCGACTCGGCATGACGCCGGTGGAGGCGCTGGAGGATGCAGCGGGTGGTCTGAGGGCGGAGGTTGGCCACGAGTGCGGGGTCGTCTGTGCACAGTTGCGCCGCGGCCTCAGCCTGGATGAAGCACTCGAGCAGTGGTATCTGCGGGCCGACTCGGTACCGCCCACGAAGTCGCCTCTCCCTGCACAGGATGTACGGCTGCTGTGCGCCGCCGCACGATTCGCCGGCCACCATGGCAGGGGGCTGCCCGAGGTGTTCGATGCGGTCGCAGCGGCGCTGGTCGACAGGATCGAACTGACCGAGGAAGTCGGGGCACTGACCAGCCAGGCGCGCGCCTCGGTGGCAGCGCTCTGCGCCCTGCCACTGGTCGGACTGGCGATGATCACGATGATTGCTCCCGGGTCGACGGCGGCCATGGTCGCAACGCCGCTTGGTTGGGGGTGCCTCGGCGTGGCGGTCGCGCTCGACCTCGCCGCGCTGCGCGCGGGCGCGGTCCTGACCGCACGAGCCGTCCGGTGACCGCCCTGGTAGCGGTGTTGGCCGCGTCGGCCACGCTCGCGGGGCTGTGGCCGCGTCGGTGGTCGCGGGCGGTGATGCCGGGCCGCCCCGATGTAGTGGGTCCCGCCGTGGCCTGGCCGGGTCGACCCGTCTCGCTGCCAACCCGTCCCCGAGTCGTGAGGCCGCGTGACCCGCGACCCGACACGGCTGAGGAGCCGGCGCTCTGCGCCGAGCTGCTGGCCGTCGCCGCAGCGGCCGGAAGCAGCGTCGCCGAGGCGGTGGTCGGCGTGGGCCGGGCGCCGGGCACCGGTGCTGCGATGAGGGCCTGTGCTGACTCCCTCGAACGCGGCACCGACCTGATCGACGTGCTCGAGGACCTCGGCTCCCGGGAACAGCCGGGATGGCATTCGCTGGCGACCTTGTTGTCCCTGAGCGCCACGTCGGGAGCACCCGTGGCGCAACCGCTGCGACGTTTCGCAATTCAGGAGCGCAAGCGCCTTCGCCGCGAACGCGAGCAGCGCGTCCGCAGGTTGCCGGTGGTGCTGCTGTTGCCGCTGGCGGGGCTGGTGCTGCCCGCGTTCGTGCTGGTCACGATCGCCCCGCTCGCCATGGCGGGCAAGGACCTCCTCGAGCTTGCCCTACCGAGCCGGCGACCGGCTCACAAGAGCGAAGTGGAGACCCATGAGAAACCTCACCAGAACCAGCGGCCATATGGCCGCGGGCACACCGCACGAGCGAGCCCAGAGCACTGTGGAGTACGCACTCGTGCTGCTCGGAGCGGCCGCGCTCGCACTGCTGGTGGTCTCCTGGGTCACCGGAACCGATGTGGTCGGCAGGCTGTTCGAGGCCGTGTTCTCCCGGATCCTCCAGCAGGCCGGATGAGCCACACTGGTCGCCAGCCGGACGTCAGGGCGCAGGCCACCGTGGAGTTCGCTCTCGTATTGCCGTTGGTCGTCGTCCTGCTGGCAGCCGTTGTGCAGGTCGCGGTCCTGGCGCGTGACCAGGTCCACCTCACGAGGGCGACCTCGGCCGCGGCCCGCGCAGCTATGGTGGAGCCCACCGAGGCAGCCACCCGCGAGGCGTTGCACGATGTCGGTTCCGGACTCGAGATCGAGGGTCTGCGACTGTCGGGAGGAAGGCAGCGGGGCTCCCTGCTCACCGTGGCGGTTGTGGCGCGGCCCACCCGTGTTCCCCTGGTCGGATTGGCGGTCGGGTCGTTGCGGCTGCGCGAAACGCTGGTGGTACGGGTGGAATGACATGCCGCCAGACCCTCAGCGACGCCGACCCCGTCGCCGGGTGGCGGCCGCAAGCAGCAGGCCTGCCGCTTCCCTGTCGAGCGGCTCGTTGCCGTTGCCGCACTTCGGCGACTGCACGCAGCTCGGGCAGCCTGACTCACAGGGACAGCTGCGGAGCACCTCGAGCGTGGCCGCAAGGTGGCGCGGCGCCGCATCGAAGGCCATCGGAGCGACTCCGGCACCGCCCGGATGGGCGTCATGTATCACGATCGTGGCAGCGTCGCTCTCCGCCAGCCAGGGCGTGGACACGCCACCGACGTCCCAGCGGTCACACATGGCGAACAACGGCAGGATGCCGATACCGGCGTGTTCGGCTGCGTGCAGTGCGCCGGGCAGACGGCCGGCATCGAGCCCCAGGCCGTCGATCAATTCGGCGCCGAAGGTCCACCACACGGCGGTGGTGTCGAGGGTCGAGGGGGGAAGGTCGAGGTCCACCCGGTCGACCACCTCGTGGCGGTCGACGGACTTGCGCACGTAGCCGGTGACGGTTGTGGTCACCTCCACCCGCCCTAGATGTGCTGCCATCTGCTCGATCACCGCGGTGCCCGACTCGTCGAGCAGCTCGATGCTCGTGTCACGCCTTGTCTGTGTGTAGGTGGTGCCGTCGTCGGGCTCGACGTGCGCCGTGCGGTCGGCCATGTCGAGCTCGCACACTCGCCACGCAGCACCTTGGTGCAGGTACACCGCGCCGTCGTGCACCGTGTCGGCTACCCGGCTGGAGTCGACGGTGCCGAGCACGCTGCCGTCAGGCCGGCGGATGCGGAACTCGCCCCGCGACGCCGAACGGAGCCCGATGGTGGGCGCGGGCGAGCCGCGCCCCGCCCAGCGCGCACGCGGCGATCCAGCACCAGGCTCGCGCTCGGTTGGAACCTCCACGCGGAGGCGGTCCTCGAGCACGAGGCAGCGCACGGCATCGTCGAGAACATCGGGCCAGTAGCCCTCGTCGCGTCGGGTGAGCGGCATCTCGTCGGCTGCGCAGCCGAGGTGGGGATGCAGCACATGGGGGTTGTCGGGGTTGATCACGGCCGGCTCGGGTGCCCGCCTGAAGGCCTCGCGCGGGTGGCGCATGATCCACTGGTCCAGTTGATCCTCGCCCGCCACCAAGACCGCAAGCGAACTGCGCGCTCCGCGACCCGCTCGTCCGACCTGCTGGCGAAACGATGCGATCGTGCCGGGAAAGCCGGACATCACCACTGCGTCCAGTCCGTCGACGTCGATGCCCAGCTCGAGTGCATTGGTGGCCACCACGCAGCGCAGCCGGTCTTCTGCCAGTGCGACCTCGATCTCGCGACGTTCCTCGGCGAGGTACCCGGCCCGGTAGGCACGCACGAGACCATGGGCACCCTCCACCCCTGCCTGTTCCAGGCGGACTCGTACCTCGTTGGCAACGAGCTCCGATGCCCTGCGCGACCGGCAGAACACGAGGGTGCGCAGCCCGCCGGCAGCCACCTCGCTGGCAACCCGCGCCGTCTCGATGTTGAGTGAGCTGCCGGCTGCCTCACGATCGCCCTTGTCGTCGAACGGGTTCCACAGCACCGTGGTGCGCTCGCCGGTGGGGGCGCCGGACTGCCCTATCGTGGCGGTAGGCAGGCCACACATGGCCTCGGAGAGAACGCCGGGCTCACCGATCGTGGCGGAGGTGAACGCGAACGTGGGTCCGCGACCACGGTGTGCCTCCACCAGCCGTCGCAGGCGGCGCAATACGTTGGCGGTGTGGCTTCCGAACACGCCGCGAAGCACATGCAGTTCGTCGACGACGACCAGATCGAGGCCGCGAAGGAAGTCCTCCCAGCGTCGGTGGTTGGAGAGGATGCCGAGATGGAGCATCTCGGGGTTGGTCAGCACGATGTGAGCGTTGGATCGCACCCAGTTGCGCTCTTCGGGCGAGCAGTCGCCGTCGTAGGCGGCCACGTTGATCCCCCGCGGCGCCGCGGCCGCCAGCGAGTGGAGCTGGTCGTGGGCCAGCGCCTTGGTCGGGAAGACCATCAGCACGTGCTCACCGCGCTGGGCGGCCTCGAGTGCAGGTGCCTGATAGCACAGCGACTTGCCTGATCCCGTGGGCGTGGTGAGGACGATGGAGGTGGCATCGCGCAGGGCGTCGATGGCCGCGGCCTGGTGCGACCAGCACCGCAGGCCGCCGGCCAGCGCTTCGGGTAGCGGTAGCTTCGGGTCGGCGTGTGAAGCCGGCCTGGGCGGGTCGCGGTGGCGGTGCACGAAGCGGGAGTCGGTTGAGAGCGAGTCGACCAAGGCCGTAATGGCATCACCGGGGTCGGTGGCCGCGCCGGTGGCGGGCGGAGTACGGAGCACCTCGGTCATCCCACAACGGTACGATGTGTGGGTGACAGGCTCCCCGTCGGGCGCGCCGGCTCGGAGTCGTAGGCTTGCGGCGTGCTGTTCGACGTGCAGACCCGTCCCGCCGGCGACTCGACCACCATCGCAGTGGTCGGCGATGTCGATCTGTCCGCGCTGCCGCGTCTCATGGCTGCGCTGGACGCGGTTCACGACGGACCTTTGCACGTCGACCTGCGATCGGTCGACTGGTTCGACCCCGTTTGTCTGGGCGTGCTGTTGGCCGCTGACCGCAAGGCCAGGCGTCGCGGGGCGACCATGACCGTGACGGCGTCAGGGGCCGCGGCCGACCTGCTCGGCGAATGCGGTCTGGACCGGATCCTCGAGATCAGCCGCGAGGCCTGAGCTGCCGTCAGCCGGCGTCCCCGGCGGGGGCTTCGGGCTCCGGGTCCGCATCGGCGCCGGGTTCCGCGAAGCCATCGCCGTTGGCCAGGTCATCGATGGCCCAGGGCTTGGCTGGTTTCAGTCCCGCCGCGTAGGCGGCACGACCGATCATGTGGCTGGCAACCGGTGCGGTCCAGAACTGCAGTGCCACCGCCAGCAGCAGCTTCGTGGTGGCGGACAGGCCGGGAACGCGCAGCATCGCCGCGCCGACCGTGCAAACGACCGCGAGCGTGGCGGGCTTCGTGGCGACGTGGATCCGGGAATACGCGTCGGGCATGCGGAACAGGCCGACCGCAGCGATCAGTGCGAGGGCAGAGCCGGCGAGCATGAGTACAGCCGCCAGCACGTTCACGAAGGAGTTCACAGCCCCCTCCTCTCGATGAAACGAGCGATGGTCACGCTTCCGAGGAACGCGAGCAGCCCGATGATGAGCACCAGGGCCACCACGAGCGAGTCCTGTGATGCCGCGACTCCCACCGCGAGTCCGTTGAGGATCAGCGCCACGAGCATGTCGATGCCGATCGCGCGATCCGGCAGGTTGCGCGACCTGATCACGTGCACGGTTGCCAGCAGCCCCGCGGCCACGAGCATCGTTGCTGAGATCCACACGACGACGATCATGGCGTGTCACCGCCCGACACGGCTTCGTTGGGAGTCACCGCTGCGATAACCAGTTCTTCCAGGCGGCGCACGTCGTCTCGAACGGCGTCGGGGTTGTCGAGTCCGAGCACGTGTATGTACAGCACCGGAGTGTCGCCGTGCGGTGGATGATCCGAACCGTCGGCCGGTGCCTCGCCATCGTGCTCCTCGGCTCCGGGCGGATCTTGCTCCACGTGGTCGGGGTCGTGCGCGTCGAGGGTGAGCGTGCCCGGCGTGAGGCTGATCGCGTCGGCCACGATCGTGGCGACCAGGTTCGAGCGATGCTGTAGCCGTACGGCCACCACGCCGGAACGCAGGCGGGCGGGTGTCGGAGCCACCACGGCGGCCACGACGATCATCGAGGAGCTGAACAGGCGCCACACGAACACCGCCAGCAGTCGCAGGAGGGCAAGGGGGGCGAGGGTGTGCTCGCGGGGCACCGGCCGGATTATCAACCCGATCAGGGTGACCACGAGGATCCCGCTCACCACGTTGGCGACCGATATCTCACCCCACAGCGCGAGCCACACGAACAGCACGAAGGCCGGTGGCAGTAGGCGGCTCACTTGATCACCGCCTCGGTGTACGTGGTCACGCGAGTCGCATCCTGGGCCGCTCGCTCACAGAAGCGGTACAGCGGGCCGGCGAACAGCGCGATGCAGAGCGTGGCGGTGACCACGGCGACGGTGACCGCCGACATGAGAGGATGCTGGCGAAGCAGACCCCGGCTCTGGCCCTCGGCGGGGGCTGGGTCGGGGTCTCCCCAGAAGGCACCGGTCCAGATCTTGAGCATCGAGACCAGCGTCATGAGCGACACTGCCAGGGCGGCTGCGACGATCCACCACGAACGTTGGTCGAGGCCCTCGGTGACCACGGCCAGCTTGCCCACGAAGCCGCTGAAGGGCGGAAGCCCGGCGAGGCTGAACGCAGGGATGAGGAAGAGCGCAGCAAGAGGACCCGACCGTCTCGCCAGCCCGGAGACGCGGTCGAGCGTCGATGACCCGGTGTCGCGCTCGACGATTCCCTCGACGAGGAACAGGGATGTCTTCACGGGGATGTGGTGCAGCATGTAGAAGATCGTGGCCGTGATCGCCGCCAGCCCCCCTAGGGCCACGCCCATGATCATGTAGCCGATCTGGCTGATGATGTGGAAGCTGAGTATCCGCTTCATGTCGGACTGGGCGATGGCGCCCAGCACACCGATCACCATCGTGAGGCCAGCGATCACGAGCAGGAGCGTGCGATTGGTGTCGGGGAACAGCAGCGTCTGGGTACGCACGATCGCGTACACACCGATCTTGGTGAGCAGGCCGGCGAACACGGCGCTGACCGGGCTGGGCGCGGCCGGGTAGGAGTCAGGTAGCCACGAGAACAGGGGGAACACGGCTGCCTTCAGCCCGAACGCGATCAGCAACAGCAGGTTGAGCCCGAGCCGGACCCCGTCAGGCAGCGCTGCGAGGCGATCGGGCAGGTCCGCCATGTTGAGGGTGCCGGTGGCGGCGAAGATGAGCGCGACGGCGGTCACGAGCACCAGCGACTCCACCACGTTGAGCACCACGTAGGTGGTGCCCGAACGGATCTGGCCGTCGTTGCCCTCGAGGGTGAGCAGCACGTAGCTGGCCATCAGGAGTACCTCGAACCAGACGAACAGGTTGAAGAGGTCGCCCGCCAGGAACGCCCCGCTCACGCCGGCCATCAGGGCCATGTAGGCCGGGTGGTACCAGCGTGACCGCTCGTCGTCCGCTCGCTGGCCGAGGGCATACAGCAGCACGGCGAGCAGCATCGTGGAGCTGACGGTGAGCATCAGCGCTGAGAACCGGTCCGCCACGAGGTTGATGGCGATGCGCCCCGGCCAACCACCGAGGGCGGCCGCCTGGGTGCCGTCGCGGTCGACTCCGATGAGGATCGCGATCGAGATCGCGGCCGTGGCCACTGCGCAGGCGATGGCGATCAGCCGCTGGGTGGTCCGCGAACGGATTGCGAGCAGCGTCACGGCGGCCCCCGTGAGCGGCACTGCGATGACCAGGGGGATCAGGGCGCTCATGTGGGCTCCCCGTAGTCGCCGCCAGTGTCGCTCTGCTGTGCGAGACGGCGGTCGTCGATGTCGTCCTCGACCTCGTCGTTGCCGTCGATCGTCCAGGCGCGGTAGGCCATGGCCAGAAGGAACGAGATCACGCCGAAGCCGATCACGATGGCGGTCAGCACCAGCGCCTGGGGCAGCGGGTCGGTGAACGCGCCCTCGCGTCCGATGATCGGTGCCTCGCCCGGGGAGTCTCCCGAGGTGAGGATCAGCAGGTTGATCGCGTTGCCGAGCAGGCCGAGGCCCAGGATGATCCGCGTCAGCGTGCGGTGCATCACGAGGTAGGTGCCGGTGCCTGCGAGCACGGCGATGAGGGCAGCCTGCACGATGCTCATGGCGTCCCCTCCGCCTCGGCCGCGTCAGCTTCGGCCTCCCGCTTGGACACACGCCGCGCGTGTTGCACCCGTGCCACCTCGTCATCGGCCTCCACGAACGCCACGAGGATCGCCATCACGACCCCGAGCACGAGGATGTGCACCCCGATGTCGAAGAAGCTGGACGACACCAGTTTCACCTTGCCGAGCAGGGGCAGCTCGAACTTCCAGATGGCCGACTCGAGGAATCCCTCGCCGACCAGCAGTGGAGCCAGGCCGACCACGGCCGAGAGGGTCAGGCCGATGCCGATGAGCACGATCGGGTCGATTCGAAGGGAGCGCACGCCGGCCGGCCCGGAGGCCAGGTAGCGCAGGATCACCGCGGCACCCATCACCAGTCCGCCGGCGAAACCGCCACCGGGAGCGTTGTGCCCGCGGAAGGTCAGGAAGATCGAGAACAACAGCAGGATCGGAGTGATCCCGTTGACCGTCTCGGTGAGGATCATCGAGCGACGGTTCAGCGGTCCCGGCCCGGAGTGGTCAGCGCTCATCGCCACACCCCCACCTGTCGACCCGATCGGTCCTCGAGCTCGGTGCCGTCCTCGAGTCGCTTGCGGCGCTGCTGGCGCCTAGCGGCGCGAACCAGGTTGACCACGCCTGCGCCGGCTACTGCCAGCACCGTTATCTCTCCCAGGGTGTCGAAACCGCGGAAGTCCACGAGGATCACGTTGACGACGTTGAGGCCACCCGCCTCCGGCTCGGACAGGGCGATGTACTCCTGACCCACCGACGGCTCGGTGCGGGCCGCAGATGCACCGAAGGCGAACACGGCCACCACGATGCCCACGGTCACCGCGATGCCGATGCGAAGCGTTCTCGGAGCCCATGCTGGTGCAGCTGCGAACTCGCGGGGCAGCCTCGCCAGCACGAGCAGGAACACCACGATCGTGAGTGTCTCGACCAGGAACTGGGTGATGGCCAGATCCGGTGCACCCTGCAGCAGGTAGACAACGGCGAGCATGTAGCCGCTGCCACCGAGCAGCACCGCTGCGGTGAATCGTTGGCGGGCCGCCACGACGGCCACGGCGAGCAGCCCCGTGAGTACCACGGCCGCCACTTCGAGCGGCGAGTCGGCCCACACCGGGTCGCTGATCGCATCGGTGGCGCCGGCGATGATGGCGGCGACCATTGCGGCGGCGACCGTGCTGAGCACCACGCCCAGGTAGAAGGGGAGTGACCCGCTCTGGGTCGCTGCGGTGATGCGGCGGGCGCCCGACAGCAGGCCGTCGTAGATGCGGTCGTAGATGACCGTGGCCGGGCTGCGGCGGGCGTCGACGGTGCGGGTGGGGACCCGTGTGAACCACCAGGTCGCCGCTCCGAGCGCGATGATGCCGGCCGAGAGGCCCAGCGCCACGTTGATGCCGGGCCACAGCTTCAGGTACTTGGAGGACGTCTCGGGATCGAGCGAGGCGGTTGCCTCGGCCAGCCAGTTGCCCACCGGGCCGGCCATGAAGCCGAACACCAGCGAGACCAACGCAAGCAACGCGGGCGCTCCGATGAAGCCCGGTGAGGGTCGGTGCACCGACGACGGGTCGACCGGTGCCTGTGAAGGCAGCACCTCGCCGCTCTCGGTCGTGGTCGACTCGATGCCTGCAGCGTCGTTGCCGAGCATGCCGACCACGATGCGGATCGTGTAGGCGACGGTCAGAACCGACCCCACGACGATGCCGATCAGGGCGACCACACCTATGGCACCGATGTCGGCATCCAGGAGGGCGTCGAGAGCCTTCTCCTTGGCCACGAATCCGAAGGTGGGTGGGATGGCAGCCATGGACGCACCCGCCACGATCACGGAGGCGGCCAGGATCGGGAGCGCTCGCAGCAGCCCCTTGAGGCGTCGCATGTCGCGGGTTCCCACCTGGTGGTCGACCACCCCGACCGACAAGAAGAGCGAGGCTTTGAACAACGCATGGGCGAGCAGCATCGCCACGCCGGCGTAGGTGGTGGCCGGTGTGCCTAGCCCCAGCAGCACCATCAGGAAACCCAGCTGGCTGACGGTGCCGTGGGCGAGCGCCAGCTTCGTGTCCTGCTGGCGCATCGCTCGTACGCCGCCGATGAGCAGCGACGCAAGCCCGGCTCCCACCACGAGCAGCCGCCAGGGGCCTTCGGTGGCGAAGCCCGGTGCGAGGCGGGCGACGACGACCAGGCCGGCCTTCACCATCGTGGCGGAATGCAGGTAGGCGCTCACAGGCGTAGGTGCCGCCATGGCTCCGGGCAGCCAGAAGTGGAACGGGAACTGTGCCGACTTGGTGAACGCCCCGGCGAGCACGAGCACCAGTGCGACGCTGGTGAGAGTGCCCGTGGGCGCCGCCTCGACCAGACCGGAGATGGTGGTGGTGTCGGAGACCTGCCCGAGGATGATGAGCCCGGCGAGCATCGCGAGGCCGCCGGCACCGGTGACCAGGAACGCCCGCGTCGCCGCAGCGCGCGCGGTCACGTTGCCGTCATCGAAGCCGATGAGTAGGAACGACGTGATCGATGTGAGCTCCCAGAACACGAACAGGGTGAGCAGGCCGTCGGCCCAGACGATGCCGAGCATGGCGCCGGCGAATCCGACGAGCAGTCCCGCCAGCTTGCCGAGGTCGTCGCGGCGCCCGAAGTAGGCCACGGAGTAGAGCAGCACGAGCACCCCGATGCCCGACACGAGCAGCCCCATCAGCAGCCCGAAGCCATCGAGGCGAAGCGAGATCGACAGCGCGAGGTCGGGCACCCACTTCACGGTCTCGGTCGGCGTGTCGCCATCGAGCACGGCGGGGGCCTTCGCCACGAGCCAACCGAATGTGACGGCGGGAGCGATCGCAGCCACAGGCAGCGCCCAGCGGGCTGCGCGACGCCCGGGGGCGAGGCAGACCACGGCGGCGATCAGGTGGGCGAGCAGAAGCGGGATCATGAGGGGTCGGAGATCAGCCGCCGGGCGTGCCGAACGGCGCCGACCAGACTTCCCGGCACTCCGGGCCCGAGCCTAGCCCGCAGCCATGCTGGGGCCGTATTGACCCCTTGCGCTCCGAAGGGCCCTGAAAGGGTGTGGGTGACTACTCGTGGCGGGCGAGTTCGGTGCGTGCCACCTGGCGCCGGTGGACCTCGTCGGGGCCGTCGGCGAAGCGCAGGGTGCGCAGGCCCGCGTACATCCGTGCGAGCGGAAAGTCGTCACTGACACCGCCGCCACCGTGGGCCTGGATGGCCCGGTCCACGACACGCAGCGCCATGTTGGGGGCGACGACCTTGATCGCGGAGATCTCGATGGCGGCGCCCTTGGTGCCGACGGTGTCCATCAGCCACGCGGCCTTGAGCGTGCGCAGGCGTGCCTGCTCGATCTCGATGCGTGAGTCCGCGATCCACTCGCGCACGACCCCCTGGTCGGCGATCGGCTTGCCGAACGCCACGCGCCCCTTCACCCTCTTGCACATGAGGTCGAGTGCACGCTCGGCCACGCCCACGCAGCGCATGCAGTGATGGATGCGTCCGGGCCCGAGCCGCGCCTGGGCGATCGCGAACCCGGAACCCTCTTCGCCGATCAGGTTCCCCGCAGGCACGCGGACGTCCTCGAACAGCAGCTCCACATGGCCTTCGCGGTCCTGGTAGCCGTACACCGGCAGGTCGCGCACGATCTTGAGCCCCGGTGCGTCGCGGGGAACGAGAATCATCGACTGCTGGGTGTGGCGGGGCGCGTTCGGATCGGTCTTGCCCATCACGATGAACACCTTGCAGCGTTCGGATGCGGCTCCCGAGATCCACCACTTGCGGCCGTTGAGCACGTACTCGTCGCCGTCGCGGCGGATGGACAGCTGGATGTTGGTGGCATCGGAGGAAGCCACGTCGGGCTCGGTCATGGCAAACGCGGATCGGATCTCCCCGGCAAGCAGTGGTTGCAGCCATTGCTCCTGTTGTCCGGGCGTACCGAACAGCGACAGCACCTCCATGTTGCCGGTGTCCGGCGCCGCGCAGTTCATGGCTTCCGGCGCCATGTGGCCCGACCATCCCGAGATCTCCGCCAGGTGGGCATAGTCGAGGTTGGACACCGGGTCGGGGGTCCACTCGGTCTCATGTGGCATGAACAGGTTCCACAGCCCGCGCTCGCGGGCCTTGTCCTTCAGGTCCTCGATGATCTGCGGATGCCCGTGGGGATCTCCGAGGGCCTCCATCTGTTGCTCGTAGACGGGCTCGGCCGGGTAGACCTCGGCGTCCATGAACTCCAGCAGGTTGTCCTGCAGGTCGCGGGCTCTGGGGCTCGGTTCGAAGTCCACTCGGACCCTCCTTGTCGGGTCCGGCGACTCTACATCCGGGTGCGGCCGGACGAATCAGGGGACGCGGAGTGTGCTTGGGGACCGTTGCTCGAGTCGTCGCCGCCCGCCGACCGGCGGTTCTCGCCCGGCGCGGGCTTGTCGAGGATGAAGATCCCGTCGCCGCCCGCGTTCTTGACGGCTTACATGCACTCGTCAGCGGCGGCAAGGGCGGCTTTCGCGTCGCCGTGGCTGGGAGCAATCACGCCACCGATGCTCGCCTTGACCCCGGTGCTGCCTCCTTTGCCGCTGATTCGGCTGTCCCTTATCGACTGAGCGACCCTTCCCGCCACCTCGCGGAACTGGGCCATGTCCTGCAGGTTGGTCAGCACGCACATGAACTCGTCGCCACCGATCCTGCCCACGCGGTCGCGGCCGCGCAGGCGGGACTCGATAGCCTGCGCCACCGCCCGCAGGGCTCTGTCGCCTGACTCGTGTGACAGTTCGTCGTTGATCGTCTTGAGGTTGTCGAGGTCGACGAACAACACGCCGCAATCGCGTCCAGCGGCCAGCTCACGCTCCAACACCTCGGTGATTCCGGCGCGGTTGAGCATCGACGCCGCAGCGAAGAGTGCAGCGGTCGTACTCAGGGCGGTGCGCGTTCCCGGCGCCCGCCGTGCGAGCAGCAGCAGCGCACCGAGGGTGATCATCGCGACGACGAGCGTGCCGCCGCGGGTAAGGCCGTTGCGCGGGAGGCCTGCCTGCTCGACCTCGGTGGCGAAGGGGCTCCAGAAGTCGTCGACGCCGGCGGTGAGGAGGGCCGCCATCGCGGTGACCAACACCAGGACGAGACCGAACAACCAGACGGCGACCCTGCTGTGGCGCCTGCCGAGCAACGCGCCGGCTGCCAACAGTGCGAACAGCGCTGCTGACCACGGTGCCGTCGCCAGCCAGTCCTCCCGGAAGCGACCGGTTGCGGGGGCGCTGCCACCCCATTAGCCGGCCAGGAAGATGGCCACCGCGAGGACGATCGCCGACCAGGCACAGATCGTTGCGCCACGAACGTACAACTGGGCGCCGATTACGGGCTCGGATGTGGACTCCTGCCGGGTCATCGGTTCCACAGTCGGTCGGAAACGCCTCTGGATCAAGCAAATCGACCGCTATGGATGTGCCGGCGCGGCGAGGGTTCGCGGGTGCTCCGCGTGCTCCGCGCAAGGGTCTGCAGGGTTGGCGCAGGAGGCAGCGATCCGCTTGATCCGGCTGCGCCGGCGAGGCGCGATGTTTGACATCGGGTGCCGACACGCTTTAGTTGTGCGTCGTGGCCAACCCGCTTGTGATCGTCGAGTCCCCGGCAAAGGCGAAGACCATCGCGCGCTTTCTCGGCGATGGATACGACGTCGAGTCGTCCATCGGTCACATCCGCGACCTGCCCAGGAATGCCGCGGATGTGCCCAAGAACATGAAGGGCGAGAAGTGGGCCCGCCTCGGCATCGACACCGAGAACCACTTCAAGCCCCTCTACGTGGTGTCCCCCGAGAAGAAGGACCACGTCCGCCACCTGAAGGCCCTGCTCAAGGACGCCGACGAGCTCTACCTCGCGACAGATGAGGACCGCGAGGGCGAAGCCATCGCATGGCACCTGCTCGAGGTGCTCAACCCGAAAGTCCCTGTGCGGCGGATGGTCTTTCACGAGATCACTCCCGAGGCCATCCAGCACGCCATCGACAATCCCCGCGAGCTCGACCGTCGTCTGGTGGATGCGCAGGAGACCCGCCGCCTGCTCGACCGGCTGTACGGGTACGAGGTCTCGCCGGTGCTCTGGAAGAAGATCATGCCGCGACTCTCCGCGGGCCGGGTGCAGTCGGTGGCGACACGGGTCGTTGTGCAGCGCGAACGCGAACGCATGGCCTTCAACTCCGCCACCTGGTGGGACCTGGCCGCGCAGCTGCGCCACCAGGACACCTCCAAGGACCAGACCTCCTTCCCGGCGACGCTGGTCGAGCTCGACGGCGCACGCCTCGCCAACGGCAAGGATTTCGGCGACGACGGCAGCCTCAAGGCGTCTGCGCGGGACGCGGGCGCGGTGCTGCTCGACGAAGCCTCTGCCACTGCGGTGCGTGAAGGGCTCACCGGTATCTCCCTCGCGGTCAGCTCGGTCGAGGCGAAGCCGTACACGCGCCGCCCCGCCGCTCCGTTCATGACCTCGACCCTCCAGCAGGAGGCGGGCCGGAAGCTTCGGTTCTCATCGGCGATGACCATGAGCACCGCCCAGCAGCTTTACCAGAACGGCTACATCACCTACATGCGAACCGACAGCACGACCCTGTCGGATACGGCAGTCAGCGCCGCTCGCAGCCAGATCACCGAGCGTTTCGGCGCGGAGTACCTGCCCGAGGCGCCCCGTGCCTACAACCGCAAGGTGCGCAATGCCCAGGAGGCGCACGAGGCGATCCGGCCATCCGGTGACAGCTTCCGCACCCCCGAAGAGGTCAAGGGCGAGCTCAACAACTCGGAGTTCCGCCTCTACGAGATGATCTGGCAGCGCACCGTCGCCTCCCAGATGGTCGACGCCCGCGGTGAGACTGTCTCGGTGCGCTTGGGCGCAGCCCTCGCCGATGGCCGTGATTCGGTGTTCGCTGCCTCGGGCCGCACGATCCAGTTCAAGGGCTTCCTCGCTGCATACGTGCAGGGAGTCGACGAAGACGAGGACGACGGGGCTGAGAAGGTCCTGCCCGACATGTCCGAGGGCGACTCGATGGCCGTGCAGGAACTCGACGCGGTGGCACACGACACGCAGCCGCCCGCGCGTTTCACCGAGGCCAGTCTCGTGAAGCGACTTGAGGAACTGGGCGTCGGCCGCCCGTCGACCTACGCCTCGATCATCTCGACCATCCTCGACCGCGGCTACGTGTGGAAGAAGGGCTCGGCGCTGGTGCCGACGTTCACGGCCTTTGCCGTTGTCAGCCTGCTAGAGGAGCACTTCCCCAACCTTGTCGACTTCGCGTTCACTGCCCGCATGGAGGACGACCTCGACGGCATAGCGGGTGGCACCGAACAGATGGAGCCATGGCTCACCCGTTTCTACTTCGGGGTGCGCGACCAGGTGACCGACGACGGCGAGATCCCGCAGGGCGCTGCCGGCGGTGGTGGCATGGGTCTGAAGGAACTGGTCGATGAGCGACTGGGCGAGATCGACGCAAGGGCCGTCAACTCAATCCCCCTGGTCAACGACCCGGCCGATGATGTTCCGATCGTCGCCCGGGTCGGTCGCTATGGCCCGTACCTCGAAAAGGGTGAGGGCGATGACCGCAAGACAGCGTCGATTCCCGAGGACCTGCCGCCCGATGAACTCACGGCCGAGCGGGCGGTTGAGCTACTGGATGCCCCGTCGAATGACCGCGTGCTCGGCGTCCATCCGGACAGCGATCTCGAGGTCCACCTGAAGGCCGGGCGGTTCGGCCCCTACGTGCAGGAAGGCGAGCACGACGACGAGACCGGCTTCAAGCCGAACACAGCGTCGCTGTTCAAGACGATGGACGTGGCCACGGTCACGCTCGAAGACGTGCTGCCACTACTGGCACTGCCCCGCGAGGTCGGCGTTGATCCTTCGGACAGCGAGGTGATCACCGTTCAGAACGGACGGTATGGGCCGTACATCAAGAAGGGAAAGGACTCGCGCTCGATCGACAGCGAGGAGCAGATCCTCACGATCACCCTCGAGGAGTGCCTGAAGATATTCGCCGAGCCGAAACGCCGCCGCGGCCAGAAGAGCCAGGAGCCGCTGCGCGAACTCGGCGACGATCCGGATACCGAGAAGCCGCTCGTCATCAAGGACGGTCGCTTCGGCCCCTACGTGACCGACGGGGAGTACAACGCGAGCCTGCGCAAGGGCGACTCGGTGGAGGAGATCACCCTGGAGCGGGCGATGGAACTGCTCGCCGAGCGTCGCGCCAAGGGACCTGCCAAGAAGAAGAAGGCTCCGGCCAAGAAGGCGAAGAAGAAGGCTCCGGCAAAGAAGAAGGCTCCGGCCAAGAAGAAGGCGCCCGCGAAGAAGAAGAGCCCTGCCAAGAAGAAGGCTCCGGCCAAGAAAAGCGACGACGAGACATCGGCCGCCGAGGTGTCCGGTGAGCCACCTGCCTCCGGATCTTCCGACGGCGACGGCTCCTCGCAGTAGCACCGGGGGGCGTCGCCCGTCCCATTTCGCCCGGATCTTGTCGACTCAAGGGGCCCGCGCGGACTAGAGATGGTGCTATCGCTTCCGGGCAACCTGCCCGGAGCCAGCAAGGAGGCGACCATGCCGGATACCCCCCAGTTCCTTGATCGTGCACGTGAGGAGCTCGACAAGCTCTCTGATCAGGCCCGCGACGGCTCCAAGAACGTGGAGGACTTGATGGGTGACGTGTTGGGCAATGTCCAGCAGCTCATCGAGGACCTCCAGAAATGGATGGCCGACGAGGCCGACCGCATCGGCAAGCTCGCCGACGAGCACCGCAAGAAGGCCGAGGACCAGCGCAAGAAGGCCGAGGAGCAGATCCAGTCGGCCCTCGACGGCCTGAAGGACTCCGCCGACAAGGCGACCGCCCAGGCCCGCGACGCCGCGGACAAGGCGTCTTCTCAGGCGAAGGACGCTGCTGACAAGGCCACCTCCCAGGCGAAGGACGCTGCTGACAAGGCGGCATCTCAGGCCCGATCCGCGGCCGACAAGGCGGCATCGCAGGCCCGCGACGCTGCTGACAAGGCCGCTGCACGTGCCCGCAAGGTGACCGCCCAGGCGAAGCCCAAGAAGAAGGCTCCCGCCAAGAAGAAGTCTCCCGCGAAGAAGAAGGCGCCGGCCAAGAAGAAGGCGCCAGCGAAGAAGAAGGCGCCGGCCAAGAAGAAGGCGCCAGCGAAGAAGAAGGCACCGGCGAAGAAGAAGGCGCCAGCGAAGAAGAAGGCGCCGGCCAAGAAGAAGGCCCCCGCGAAGAAGAAGAGCTGATCAGGAGCGATGACCGCCGAGGAGCCGCTGTCGGGCGGCCCCCCGGAGGAAGACGGCTGGATCGGGCGCGTCTTCGGCACCCGGCGGTTCTTCGCGCTGTTCAACGTCCAGGTCATATCGGCCCTCGGTGACTGGGTCGGGTTCTTCGCCATCACTTCGTTGGCGGCGTCGATCTCCTCCCAACCCGAGGGCGCGATAGCCCTGGTCACGCTCGCACGCGTGGCTCCCGGGTTCTTCCTGGCCCCCTTCATCGGCGTGCTGGTCGACCGGTTCGACCGCAAGAAGCTGATGGTCGCCGCCGACCTGGTGCGCGCCGGTGTCTACCTGCTGTTGCCACTGGTACGCACGGTGCCGGGGTTGATACTCGCCAGCTTCGTGCTCGAGGTGTTCACGATGATGTGGTCACCGGCCAAGGAGGCCACGGTCCCCGCGGTGGTCCCGTCGGAGAAGCTGGCTCAGGCCAACTCGCTCGGCCTGGTCGCCGCGTATGCGACGTTGCCGATCGCGGGGCCGATCCAGTTCGCCCTCAAGACCCTCAACGACCGACTGGTGCAGGTGAGCTGGCTCGGCTTCCTAGGGCTCAACCGCGCACTCGGCGACACCCAGACTCTCGCCTTCTACTTCGACGCGCTCACGTTCACTGCCTCGGCGATGATCCTCTCTCGCTTCGTGTTCCGGGGCCTGCCGTCGAACGCTCCCAAGAAGCTGAAGTCCGTGGAGGAAGCGAAGGAGCCGACGGACGCGAAGGAGATGGCCGAGGACGCCCTCGACAAGGAGAAGTCCCATCTTCGCAAGATGTGGGCCGACATCCGCGAGGGCCTCGACTTCATCTTCGTGAATCCGGTGGTGCGTGCCGTCAACATCGGGCTGGCCACGGGTCTCGTCGGCGGCGCGATGCTGATCCCGCTCGGGCCCACCTTCGCCCGGTTCGTGATCGGCGATGCCGACAAGTTCCCGCTCTTCATCACCGCCATGGGAATCGGTGTGGCATCAGGCGTGGTGCTGCTGTCGGCCATTCAGAACAGGCTGCCGAAGGAGACGATCTTCCCGTTCTGCGTGATGGGGTCGGGCCTGTCGCTGTTCTTCGGTGTGTCCATGTCGAGTTTCTGGTTGGCTGCGCTTGGAGTCGCGGGCCTCGGGCTGTTCGCCGGAGCCAGCTATGTGCTGGGCTTCACCCTGTTGCAGCAGCACACCGGAGCCGACCTGCGGGGCCGCATATTCACCACGTTGCTGACGCTGGTTCGACTGTGTGTGATGCTCGCCCTGTTGCTCGGCCCGGTGCTGGCGACCATCTTCAACGGCTTCGCCCGTGCAGCCACCGGCGACCCGGAGCCGGAAGTGCCGACCTGGTCACTCGGTGGTCTCGACCTCGCGATACCGGGGGTTCGGATCACGCTCTGGCTGGCGTCAGCGATCATCTTCGGCGCGGGTGTGCTTGCAGCCCGTTCGATGCAGATGGGTATCCGGTCCAGTCTTCGCGAAGGCTGGGACGACATCACCGGCGAACTGCGATTCGGCAAGTCCGACTCAGATGATTCGCCCGGGTCGACCGAATCGGGAGAGGAAGCCTCGTGAGCGGTAGTGGATCGGAGCGCGGCCGCTTCATCGTGTTCGAGGGCGGCGAGGGTAGTGGCAAGTCGACCCAGGCCGAGTTGCTGGCCACACGGCTGGGCGCGCTGTTCACTCACCAGCCCGGCGGTACCGAACTCGGCCGACAGCTGAGGTCGATCCTGCTCGAAGGCACCGCGGGTGAGGTCGCCGACCGTGCCGAGGCGCTGCTCATGGCTGCTGACCGCGCCCACCACGCGGAGGTCCTCATCCGCCCCACCCTCGAGTCGGGCCGCCACGTGGTGTGCGATCGCTACATCGGTTCCTCGGTTGCCTACCAGGGCCACGGCCGCGGCCTCGACCCCGATGAGGTGGAGCACATATCGCGTTGGGCGGTCTCCGGACTCGTACCCGACCTGGTCGTCCTGCTGTCCGTCGACGACGCGACGGCAGCGGAGCGAACCGGCGCGCCGCGTGACCGCATCGAGGCGGCAGGCGGAGGATTCCACGATCGTGTCAGACAGGGTTTCGATGCCCAGGCAGCAGCGGACCCACAACGTTGGGTGGTCCTCGATGGCTCCGGCTCCGTGGAGGCGGTTTCGGACCGTGTGAACGCAGTGGTGGCCGACCGACTGGGAATGTGATCCCGGGCCGGCAGGCGGCGGGTCGGCAGCGCGGAATCCGAGGGAGTACCGGGATCTGGAACAGATCGCGAGTTCCTGTGTTCGCCACACGCGCGTGGCTGATGGTGGTCCACGCACAGCCGTGCTGGAGCGGTTCGCAGGGGGAGCTGCTGGCGAGCGCTGCGTCCTGAGCCATCGAGGGGCGGTCCGCGGCTCGGGATGCCTCGGTTACTGTCGCCGGATGCAGCCAGGGTCGGATGCCCGCGACAGCGAACGCACGCTCGATGACCTCTGGGCGGATGTCGTCGGCCAGCCGGACCTCGTCTCTGCGCTGCGGGCGGCGGCCGTGTCGCCGGTGCAGGCCTACCTGATCGTCGGCCCCGAGGGATCCGGCAAGCGGGCGGCGGCCACGGCCTTTGCGGCGGAGCTGCTCGTCGGTGCCGCGGGAACCGAGCCGGGTTCGCCCGAGGCGTCCCGGATCGTTCACCTGGCCGATACCGGGGTCCACCCGTGCATGTCCATCGTGGAGCGCGACGGCCCGGCGATCAGCGCGGACCAGGCGCGCGATGTTGTTCGCCGCGCCGCCCTGGCCCCGCCGGAGGGCGACCTCCAGGTGTTCGTGCTCGACGAGTTCCACCTCGTGCGTGATGCTGCACCGATCCTGCTCAAGACGATCGAGGAGCCACCTCCGACGACGATCTTCGTCGTGCTTGCGGAGGACGTTCCCGAGGAGCTGGTGACCATCGCATCTCGCTGTGTCCAACTGCACGCCTCGGCTGTGCCGGCCTCGGCGATCGAGGAACGGTTGGTAGCCGAAGGGGTCACATCCGAGCTCGCGGCAGAGGCATCGAGGTCTGCCGGTGGCAGCCTCCGCCGTGCCCGACTGCTCTCCTGTGATTCCGAGCTCGTCGCTCGTCGCTCGGCCTGGGCTGAGGCTCCGACGCGCCTCGACGGTTCGGGGTCAGCAGCCTGCAACGTGGCGGACGAGCTGCTGGAGGGCATCGACTCCGTGCTCGAGCCTCTCGGAGAGACCCACCAGGCCGAGATGGAGGCCTTCGACGACATGGCCGAACGGTCAGGAGTTGCACGCAAGGGGGACCGCAGCCGCATGGAGGCTCGTCACAAGCGTGAGGCCCGCCGGCTGCGCACTGACGAACTGCGAGCCGGACTCGCCACCCTCGTGGGCCACTACCGCGATGCCGTTGGTGATGCAGACGCGGTTGCTGCGGAACGTTTCACTGACGCCGCGGGGGCCGTGCAGTCGCTGACCGACTCGCTCCAGGTCAACCCGAACGAGTCGCTCGCATTGAGAGCGCTGTTGTTGCGTCTCCCGCCCGACGCTGCCTGATCCGGGCTGGTCAGGACGTGGTCGCCAGGCGGAAGACCCGCAGATCGCGTCCGGACCGTTCCACGTAGCGGTCATAGGGAGGCCACGCCTTTGTGAGCTCCGGCCACACCTCCGCCTTCTGCTCGTGGGTGAGCAGATGCGCCTTCACCTTGCGGTCGCGTGCGCGCATGGTCACCATTGCGTCCGGGTTGGCGATCAGGTTGTAGGACCAGGCTGGATGGTGTTCGCCACCGAAGTTCGAGGCGACCACGTAGATGTCGCCGCGCAGCAACACTGCAGCGAGTGGGCTGCGCCGCTGCTGGCCTGACTTGGCCCCGGTGGAGGTCAGCACGATCGAAGGTACGACCCACTGGGACAGCATGATGCGGCCCTTGGTCGCTTTCGATACGAACCGGTCGATCGGGGGCACCACCTTGGGTGCGACCCTGGCGAAGCGATCCGACGAGGCCACCTTCTGCACGGCTCGCTTCACTGGCTTGGGGGCTTGCATGACCCCCAACGGTACGAATCAACGTCGGTCGGAGCCAAAGCGACCGCAAGTGATCGCCTTCGTGGATGCAGGGCGGCCGGTTGTATGCTCGGCAGTCGCCCACATGGCACGCCCGAGTAGCTCAGTCGGCAGAGCGGCTCACTCGTAATGAGCAGGTCAGGAGTTCGATTCTCCTCTCGGGCTCGAATCAGCAGACCACGCCAACGGAATCAGTTGGCCGATTTCGCACAGGGGGAGCCGCAGGTCGAGGCGGCACTGCCCTGAGGGCGGGGCCGCCCGGAGGCGGAACCGTGAAGAGTCTGATTGTCCAAGTCGCGCAGCTCGGGTGCCGCACGGTCGTTCGCTGTGGGAGGGGCGACGTTTCGCGGCTTGCCCCGCCCACCTGCACCGTTTTCACAGCCTGCTCGTGCAAGGAGCTCTGGATCTCAGAGTCGAGGGGTGCGACGAAGCCAGGTGAAGGCGAGCCAGCCTGGCCAGAAACTTGAGGGCGATGTAAATCGTTACGTCATGGTAAACATATTGACCGCACAATGTGTCCCCATGGAGGAAGTGGCTGATGCGGTTCGAGACCGTCGACATCGTGAAATCCGACCCGGTGCCCACTCCACGACGGGCGTCCTTCGCGGCTGTACCGCTGATGCTTCCGCCGGCCCCCCTCGACGCCGGTTTGGCAAGCGGCTGCGTGGAGGATCTGGTCGAGGGCCCCCGTGTGGTGGGTGGCCGCCGAATCAGCCGGTCCGTCGATATCCTGCTCGGCGACGCATCGTCCGGCAGCGCCGAGCCCGCCACAGCTGCTGCCGCAGCACGTGCGGACCTGCACGTGAGGGAACGTTGGTCTGTCGGCGCCGGGCGCAACTTCCTGTTCGCACTCGACGAAGGCCGGGTCGAGATCGACTACCTGGTACCGGCCGGCCGCTGCAAGGGATACGTCACTGCGTTCGACACGGGCCGGTCCGTCGACACAGTCCGGGTCGACCGGTCGATGCACCTCGTCGAGCACGCTCTCGAGTGCAACTACTGCGGCACCGAGACATGCAACCGCTGCGAGCAACCTGCCGAGGCGTGCGTGGTTTGCGGAATCCGTCGCTGTGGCCGATGCAGCCGCGTCGCACACCCGCTTCCGATCTGCGGTGCCTGCGGATTCCTGCAGCCCGTCAGGCGCCGCATCCGCAGACGGGTCCCACTGCTGGTCGGAGAGGACGAGATCCACCGGGTCGAGGTAGCGATACCCGCCGGCGGCCGGCCGATGGTCGAGTTGACCAGGGCCGGGGGTGCCGTCACCTTCCCGGTCTCCGAAACCGGCGAGCGCTATATCCGCACGACGATGGACCTGCTCGGTCTCTAGCGGGCGCCGGCCGAAGCACCAGGATTCCGCCGTGGCCATCGGGCGCGAAACCCGGGGACATCCGCTAGCGCAGGCGACCCTTCCACCTGGTCAAGGACCTCGCAGACCGACTCGGCACAGCGCAAAAAGGCCTGGGGCCGTATCGGTTCATCCGGGGTCATTCGTCCCTTGGTGCTTGGCGGGGTTCGCACACCGTTCAGTGTCGGATACCTCGCAATGAGCAGGTCAGGAGTTCGATTCTCCTCTCGGGCTCCACCCAAGAGAAACCGTCATGCCGGAGCGGTCGAATGGTCTGACAACTCGGCTCCCGAGTACTCGGTGATTGCGTCCTGGGTCAGCGACGGTGTGGCGTCCTCTCCGAGGAGCTGAGCCAGGAAGAAGGCCGTCGTTGCATGGCGGACCGCGGCCTGCACGACCTCGGGGTCGGAAGCCTCCGGTGTGCATCCGTCCTCCGCCCGCGCCACCTGCGCCGATCCGATCAGGTCCTCCAACTCGCCGAGCCCTCCGAACTCGATTATCCGAGCACACGAGTCCGTGAAGCTGTTGTGCCCAGCACCGGCAACGCCAACGAGGACCTTGGGGCTCGGCTGCACTGCGTACTGGCTCCGGCTGCGCTCGGCCGTCACGACCTGGTCATCGTCGCCCAGGATCACCAGCGAAGGCTTGTCGGGCACGAGGCGTGACACTACGACTGTTCCGGGTTGAACCGCTGCCTGATCGCTGTCCGGTGGGAAGAAGAACAGCGTCGCAGTCCCACCGCCGGCTTCGACCTCTGCGCCCTTTTCTCGATCGACGTCCACCGTCTGCGGGTCCGTCCCGTCGACAGACACCGTTAGCACTTCGCCAGACACCTCAAGAACCTCGACGGTGACCTCGTCTGGGGCATCCGGACTCAGGGCGATCCCGCGCACACCGATCTCGTCACCCTCGATCGGGGCAGGCGTACCAGCCGAGATCGTAGAGAACGCCAGCACCCGGTCGCCCAGTTCGGCGTAGCGAGTGGATGTCCCGCCTCCCGCTGAGTGGCCGGTGATCCCGATCACAGAAGTGTCCACGACACCAGAGAGCGGTGAATCGGCCGACGCGTCACCTTCGGCAACCAACGCGATTGCTGCGTCGAGGTCGTCGATCTCGCGCTGCGGATCGCTCGTCGCGTCACCCAGGGCCTGTTGGACCAGACCACGCTCGATGTGATCCACCGACACCACGACGAATCCATGACTCGCCAGATGGGATGTCAGGTAGGTCGCCACCTGCCGGTATCCACCGAAGCCATGGCTGTAGATGATTATCGGATGGTCGCCTTCGACTCCGGGAACATCGCGGTAGGCGCCCGTGTCGATGTCGCCCGAGAGCCCATCGGGCACGAATGACGAGAAGCTGTCGGGCAACGTCATCAACACGTTGAAGACTTCGGTGTCCATCCCCTCGGTGACCGAAGGGTCCGCCGGATACCAGACCTCTACCGATCGATCCTCCAACTCCAGCGTCGTAACTCCTGCCGCGTAATCACCGGGTTGCGAGTAGTCGACCGCTTCGGCAACCGGGTCGGAACTGGGTTCTGCCGATTGAGTGTCATCCGAGTTGGAGCACGATCCGGCGAACAACACGAGCGCGGTGACAACGACGAGACGCAACTGCATCTCGGCATCGTAGGGCGGGTGGTCGGGCTGGACTTCCACCACCCCATGGAGAACCGACGAGCTCGTCGGTGCTCCGGGTGCGGGCGGTAGTTCCTCGAGGTCGGGCCCGTAGTGGTGGACGTTGGAGTAGTACGGCTCGCCCGTGTTCTCGGGCAATCTCGATGAATCCGGCCCGCGCTCATGAGAGCTCTTGTGCAAGAGTCCGGCCGTGGCCTCAGATCAGCGTCTGGATCGGGTTCTCGGCGGTTCGGGCCTCGTGCTGGTTGTGGCCGGGTTGGTGGCGGTTTCGAATCTTCAGGGCGATTCCGTGAACACGGTTGTCGGGCTGTCGATGGTTGCCTGGGTTGGGTTGATCACCTGGCGTCACTCGGCTGTGCACCGCGGCGGGCCTGGGCGCGGACTGCTTGTCGCGAGCTGGATCGTCTTGGGGGTGCTGTTGCTGTGGACCCTCGTGCAAGCTGCCGGTACGACTGCATTCGACGACGGGGTATTGAGGGGAATCGGATCGTTGGCCAGTTCCCCACCGGCGGTCATCGTCGTGGTGCCGTTGGTGCTCGCTTCTCTCGCACTTCTCTTGGACCGAAGGAGCACCACCTGATGTGCTTCGCTGGGCAGATGCACGTCCCCAGTCGAGGACAGCTGACAACCCGGCGACATGCGCGCGGCGCGGGTCGGCCGGTCCTGATCGTGGCGCTAGCTTCGGACGATGTTCGATGGCGCTGGCGCGAGCGACCCCATGGCCCTTGGCACAGCGGTGCTTCTCGGCCTTTCGCTGATCGCAGCAGGAGTGATCCTGCTTGTCGTTGCTCTTCGGTCGCGCAACGGCAGGCTTCCACGGAACTGGGTCGTCGGCATTCGCACGAAGGCCACGCTTGCGGACAATGTCCTCTGGGTGCGGGCGCAGCAGGCTGCTGCAGGCTCGTTGCTGGCGGGATCGGTCGGCACGATGCTCGCGGGGGCGGTAGTGCTGCTGCGGCCGTCCAATGGAATGGGGGTTGGGGTCACGGCATGCGGGGTGGCCTGGCTCCTGTTCTTCGTCATCCGCGGCACCGTTCTCGCCAACCGGGCGGCTACCGACTCCGCCTGAGCCAGCCACGACGACGAGACGCCGCCGGCCAGTCCGCGCTTCGTGCCGACAGTCCTCGTACGAATGACGCGAGCCCTGCAGACCGCCCCGACTGCTGGTGCCCGACCGCGCGGTCTGCCAGCCCGGCTGGCTACGGGCCAAGCCAGGTCGGAACAGGATCGTGTCGCTTCGGGTTGTCCTGTCCTGTGGGTCGCCGATGGCTCACAGGAAGCACCAAGGAGCTCACAGATGGCGATCCAACTGGGCGAGACGGCCCCCGACTTCACCGCAGCCACCACCGATGGCGACATTTCGTTCCATGAATGGAAAGGGGACGCCTGGGCCGTGTTGTTCAGCCACCCCGCTGATTTCACGCCCGTGTGCACGACCGAGCTCGGCCGCACCGCTGCCCTGACGGGAGAGTTCTCCAAGCGCAACACGAAGCCGATTGCGCTGTCGGTTGATTCGGTGCAGGACCACGAAGCTTGGGCCCCCGATATCGGCGAAGTAACAGGTACGGCACTGAACTTCCCCATCGTCGCTGACCCCGACCGCACGGTTGCCGAGCTGTACGGGATGATCCATCCAGGCGAAGGCGACACGTCCACGGTCCGATCGGTATTCATCGTCGACCCCTCCGACAAGGTGCGCCTGACGTTGACCTATCCGAAGTCGGTCGGCCGGAACTTCGACGAGATCCTGCGGGTCATCGACGCGCTTCAGGCGACGGACCGGAATCCTGTGTCCACCCCCGCCGACTGGCAGCCCGGTGACCGCGTCGTGGTGGCTCCGACGATGTCCACCGAGGACGCAAGGCAGCAGTTCGCCAACGTCGAGGAGTTCCGGCCGTACCTGCGCTACGCCGACGCTCCCTGACCAGCCGGTGCGGCGCTTCGCTGGTTGAGGCTCGAGGGCACAGGTGCCCACCTGGTGGTGGCCGTTCGTCCGGTCCCCGTCTTGCAGGGTCGAGCGCGTGAAGCGGTTCCTGGTCCTGACGGTCCTTTGCACGCTTCTGTCGGTTGCCTTGTCGATCGCAGCGACCCTGTGGATGAGGCTTCGGAGATGGGCGGTCGCGCCCGATGCTCAGTCGGGTCTGGCGGCCGGGAGTCGCCATGGACCCTGCCCAGGATCGGTTGTGCACCTCGACAAGCAGCGGTGGCCGCTCGGGCCATGACACCTGTTTGAGGGCATTCACGAACTCACATGAGGTGCTGGCTGGTTCACGAAGTGAACCGAGAGGCGAGGAAGTCACCGGCGGAGGCGAGCCGGCAGCTCGGAGGGGAACTCGTGATCACGAACAGGTCCGTCACCTTTGGTGCGGCAGTCCTTGTGGCGACGGTCCTGCTGGCCGCAAGCTGTTCATCCAGGACGCCGGCTCCACGCACGGCGTCAACTGATGACATCTCAGTGGCCTTCACGTCGTGGGGAGGCGGGGGTGGGTGCGTGCCACCGACGGAGGCGATCGTCACCCGCAACCTCACCTACTCGCTACATCAGGATCCGAACACGTTCACGATTGCGCTGCACCTCGCCGAGCGGCTCTGCCACCCGATCGAAGCGGCCGCAGTCGTGTATGTGATGCCTGGGGATGGATTGGCCTGGCCTCAGACCCTCGCAGGGTCGACACAACTGACCCTGCAGGAGCCGGGTTCGACGGTCGTGCACTTCACCAAGGGTTGTGATCCGGTCCAGTTCGAGGTTGTGACCGGTGAAGTGCCGCCGATCATCCAGCCCACAAACGCTCCGGCGTTGCTGTTCCCGGGCAACACCGACACGGCCCTGCAGTGGTGGGGTGGCAACGACTGCCCGCCGAGCTCGACGACCACGAGCTCGACGTCTACCTCGAGCACGTCGACAACTTCGACTTCCACCACGTCGAGCACCTCCACCACGTCTACATCGACATCCACAACCTCCACGTCGACCACGACGACAACAATTCCTGGCCCCACCGTTCCGCTGCACAATGACACGGCCGGACCACAGGGCGGCGACTGCCCAACGGGTGGTCAGTTCTGGCACTTCGTGTTGGTGCCCAACAACAACAAGACGTCGTTCACCTCGGTCACGCTGGTACTCGCCGGCGACACCTTCACCTTCACGGGCGACGACCTCATCGCCAACAGCGGTCAGACGGACAACATCTTCATCGAGGTGCCCGACGGGTACTCGCTCACCGACCTCGAAGCCGAAGGCTCCTACGCTACCTACTCGGGGCGCACGCCGATCGGTTTCAACCTCAGTGGCGTCTGCGCCTGAGCTGACCACGTCCTACCCGGCCAAACACGCGGGGCTCAGACCACTCGTCTGAGTTCCCCGGTCAGGTGATGCGTTAGGGGCACGCCCACCGCTGCCATGGCAAGCCGGTAGCGAAGGACATCGCCATCGAGCTCGAAGCGCCTGTGCAGTTGGGAGACCGACTTGGCGGTGGACGTGAGCGATACCGACGTGGTGTGCAGGTCGATCACTATCGTTGGTCCTGTCACGATCGAACCCTCGAGCACCTCGGCGACGCCGGTCGGGTGGGAGAGCACGACCTCGAGGTGCCCAGGCACGACTGGTCGCCAGTAGCCGGTCTCGGCGTGCAGGGGTCGGCCGTCGTCGGTGGCGCGGGTGCGCTGGTCGTAGGCCAGGAAGGGCTTGCCCACGTGGGCAAACTTCACTTCCTCCACGTAATCGAACGACTCGACGGTGGGGTACTCACCCTCGCCTCCACCCCTCCAGGTGCCCAGGAGGCCGGCGAGCTGCTCACAGTCCGGATGGAGCTCTGGCGTGGCCATGTCGATTGTCTAGCACCGCGGGGATCGTCGATCGCGTGGGGGTCTGGGACCTGTCCGAACCGGGTCGCCTGACCGCCGTAAGGTCGGACGCAATGACGAAGACCGCCGATCTGGCAGTACCCGCCTCGCCCAACGACAAGGACGTAGTGGTGCCAGGGACCCGGGCCGACTGGCGTCGCTGGCTGGAGTCGAACACCCACCGGGACGAGGGCCTGATGCACGACAGGGGTCGGGCGGCGATCGACGCGGCCAGGTCCGATGGCTCGTGGTCGCAGCATGACGACATCGAGGCGCTCCTGGTACCAACCGACCTGCAAGATGCCCTGGAGGCGGCTCCCGGAGCCCAGCAAGCCTTTGATGCGTTGAGCAAGTCGTACAAGAAGCAGTACCTGTACCGGATTCAGAGCGCCAAGCGGCCCACCACACGTGCCGGCCGGATCGAGGAGACCGTCCGGGGCCTCACACCCCCGTGAGCGACCTACGCTCGGCGGATGTCGATCAAGGTGATCCAGTGGGCCACGGGCGGTGTCGGAACAGCGGCGATCCAGGGGGTGCTGGCACATCCGCAGCTCGAGCTGGTCGGTTGCTGGGTCCATTCTCCGGACAAGGTCGGCGTCGATGTCGGTGAGCTGATCGGTGTTCCGGCAGTGGGCGTGCAAGCCACCAACGACGTCGCAGAGTTGCTGGAGCTCGGCGCTGACTGCGTGATCTACTCGCCGGTGATGGCCGACCCGGAGGTGGTGGCCACGATTCTCGCGTCCGGCGCCAATGTCGTGACCCCGCTCGGGTGGTTCTTTGCCAAAGGACGCGACGAAGCCGACATCGAAGCCGCGTGTCGGGAGGGGAACTCGACCGTGCACGGCACGGGCATCCATCCCGGCGGCGTCACCGAACGCATTCCGCTGGTCGTGTCGGCTCTGTCGCAGTCGATCACCCATGTGCGCGCCGAGGAGTGGAGTGACATCCGGTCCTATGACGCACCGGATGTGGTTGGCCCCATCATGTTGTTCGGCGCCACACCCGCGGAGGCGCGGGCCAGCATCATGCCGGCGGTGCTGGGTGACGGGTTTGGCCAGTCGATCGCGATGATCGTGGCGGAACTCGGCTTCCGCGCGGATCCGGAACTGCGGGTCAGTCACGACGTGTCGCTGGCCACCGCGCCGATCGATTCACCGATCGGGCCCATCGAACCGGGCCGGGTGGCCGCCCAGCGTTTCACCTGGGAGGCGACCGTCGACGGCCAACCGGTCGTAACGGTGCGGACCAACTGGTTCATGGGCGAGGAGAACCTGGAGCCCGCCTGGTCCTTCGGGCCGGAGGGTGAGCGTTTCGAGGTCGAGGTCACCGGCGATCCATCCACAACGATGACGCTCCACGGGTGGCACCCCGAGTCGATTGCGGCCGGACTGGTCCGCAACCCCGGCATCGTCGCCACCGCCACGCACTGCGTGAGCGCGGTTCCCGCCGTGGTGGCAGCCCAACCCGGAATAGCGAGCTACCTAGACCTGCCTCCCTATGCAGGGCGGGCGGCCGGCCATCTCTCGGATTGAGCCTGACTGGCGAGGCCGCTTGGTCAACCTGGGTCCACCAGGCACTGAAGATCACTCTCGAGGCGGTCGCACCTGTTGTGCCGCGGCCGAGGCTCAGATGGGCAGAAGGGCGTTGCCGAAGGGGTCGACCCGCTCGTCGGGCGCCTCCGAATGGCGGCCTCGGCGCGAAACCGGGCCCCACCTGGGCGAGTCCGAGAGTGGGATCTTCCAGTGAATCCGGTCACCGATCTTCAGGTAGCTGTAGCTCTGGATCGTGTTGAACCCCACTCCGGCGTGCCAGAAGACCGACGGTGCGTTGTCGCAATCGAGGTGGGTGTAGCCGACCTTCACTCCACGCAGCTGTAGCTCGTTGATGCAGTGGTAGGCCATGAAGTTGCTGATGTCTCCGCGGCGGTGCTCGGGTTCGATGTAGAGATCGAATCCGTATGCCTCGTCGTTGGCGAGCCGCACGTTCATGACTCCGTTGACCGGGCCGTGTGGGACGCGCAACGCCATCCACACCCGCCCGACCACGTCGCCTTCATGCAGGATCGCCATGGCGTACCAGTCGCCAGCATCGAGCATTGGCCCGGCGATTCGCTGCAGCCATGGTGGTGCGAGCTTCGCGAGGAGCGGATCCTTGCTCGACTCGACGAGCTGCATGTCATAGGTGTCGCTGAGCGCCTGGAGGTGGGCGGAGCCGGCCAGCTCCAGATATGGCATGTAGGCAGACTTGATCGAGGGCTTGAGCCGCAGCGTCCTTGCCTTGACTCGTTCATACAGATTCACGGCCGGCGACAATAGCGACGTTCGGTGGAATGACGCTCATTCGGGCGTCGCAGGCGACGTCGGCTCAGCCCACGGAACTGTTGCATTCGGGCGGCAGTGGTCTCCGGCGCGGCAGTGGTGTCGGGTGCGGCCGTGGTGTCCTGCGCAACAGTGTCGCTGGTCGCCTCGCGTGGCCTTGCGCGTCGAGGCTGGGACCGAGGCCTCGCCTCACGACCGCCGGAGTGTTCCGTACAGGTAGGCGCGGACGAACAACCTCAACAGCACCTCCCGGGCCATCCAGCGGGGTATCCGGATCCGCCGGCCATCAGGCTGGAGAATGACGAGGCCGTCCTCCTGCACTCCCAGCACCGATCCCCACCGGTACTCCGGTGCCCGGAAGGTCCGCAGGCCGCGTTGTCGGCCCGCGATGAGCCGGCGGATGTTCGCTACCACCACCCGATAGCCGAAGTTCCTGGCCGAGCTGCGGTTCGGGTCGGAGGCGGCGATGTCTCCCACGGCGAACACGTTGGGATGGCCGGGAACCCGCAGGTGGGCGTCGACGGAAACGAATCCGTCGGAGTCGAGCACCTCCGCGGGCAGGAACTCGCTGTGGGGTCGAACACCTCCCACCGCCCAGATCGTGGCGTCCGCTTCGAACGCTGCCTGGCCGGTCGACCATGCGACGGGATCCGAGGTGATTCGGTCCGGTGCGATGCCGTCTGTAATCCGGGCGCGGTGGTTCGTGTGGATGCTCACGCCGTCGCGGCGCAGCCGTCCGGCGATCCACTCGCGCGCCCGGGGGTGATACCCCGGCAGGGGCAGGTCACCCGAGTGGAACAGGTGCACCTCGGCCGGGCCTGAACGGGCAAGGTTGTCGGCAACGCTCACCCCGCTCGGCCCGCCGCCGACCACTGCGATGGTGGATGCGGATGAGACCCGGTCGGCCACCCGGTCGTGTTCCGCCTTGACCTCGGCGACGTTCTCGATGCGGTCGTGGCGCCAGAATCCGTTGGAGGCGCCTGTGGCGATGACGAGCCAGTCGTAGGGCTCGGAGGTTGTCTCTCCGGAGGCAGTCTGGATCCGTACATCCTGGAGCTCGAGGTCGACCGAGGCGATCCTGCCGTGCACGAGCCGTACGGAGTCGAGTCCCCTGAACCTGGAGTAGGGAACCAGGTAGTTGGCCCGCCAGCTGCTGGGGTCAGCCAGCCGCGTGCCCAACTCCTGGCCACTGACGAGGGCCGGCCTCGTCGAGACCCCTACCACATCGCAGTGACGCGCCAACCGGACGGCGATGGGGACACCGGTGTCACCCATTCCCGCGACGACCACCCGGGGCCTGGGCGATGTGGGGCCCGAGCGGAGCACGGCCTGGAGGGTCTCGATCGGTTTCAGCCCGTCTCCCAGGGAGGAGGGCCCACGTCGATCGAGGGCAGGACGGAGTCGGTAACGACGAAGCGAGCGCTTCGTGCCGTCCATTCCGCGTGGGCCTCCGAGATCTGCGCGCGGGTTCGGGCCACATAGTTCCACCACATGAGCACCTCTTCGTCGAAGGGCTCGCCACCCAAGAGAAGGACCCGTGCGTCGCTCGTGCTCGAGAGCTCCACCCCGGACCGACCCGGTGGCAGGAAGGCCAGGTGCGGAGACTCGACCATGGTTCCCGAAACGCGGACCGACCCGCGCAGCGGCACGACGACGTGCTCGTGTGCGTGGTGCAAAGGCACCGAGGCGCTTCCCCTCAGCTTGATGTCCGCCCCGAGATGGTCCGTGTCGCGCCGGGCGGGTGACGCGAGTTCGGCCAGTTCGCCGACCAGCACGGTCACCTCGGATTCGCCGATCTCGGTTCGAGGCAGGTCCCCATGGTGTTCGAACGCCGAGCTCCCGTCGCGCGTCGCCGAGGGCTGGGCGACCCAGAGCTGGGCGAGTTCGACGGGGCTGTCGCCCACTCGCTCCTCTGCGTGCACGATGCCTTGCCCGGCCGTCATCAGGTTGAGCTCGCCGGGCCTGATGAGCTGTTCGCTGCCGAGACTGTCGCGGTGCAGCATCTCACCGGAAAGCATCCACGTGACCGTCTGCAGCCCGATGTGGGGATGGGGTCCGATGCCTTCCCCACCGTCGTCCGGCTCGCCGGGGCCGAGATAGTCGAGGAAGCACCATGCGCCGACCGTTCTGCGCGGCCGCTGTGGGAGAGCCCTGTACACGGTGGCCTCGCCGACCCGGGATCGTCTGGCCGACCAGACCTCGGGTGCGGGAGCACTGTCCTTTTCGGTCACGGTCCAGAAGCTAGGTCTCTTCGCTGGGAAATTGTCTGCACCGTTTGGCAGCCAGCTCTGGCCGAAGCTCGTGTCAGGCCTGCCCTGACGTGCAAGCATGCTCCGGTGCTCAACATCGTATGGATGCTGGCCGGCTGGCTGCTCGGATGGTGGCTGTTCGGAAGGCCGACCACGCTCCACGTGACACGGCCGTTGCAGGGCCAGCCGGCACGCCGCAGGTTCTCGGTGATAGTCCCCGCCCGCAACGAGGAGCAGTCACTTCCGAATCTGCTGGCCGCCCTGGAGGTTGCGAGGCCTGCTGGGGCCGAGGTCATCGTCGTGGATGATGGTTCCACCGATGACACGCTCGCCGTGGCTCGGTCCTTCGACGGCGTGCGAGTGCTCTCCGCAGGCCCCGCGCCCGAGGGCTGGGTCGGCAAGCCGTGGGCGTGCCACGTCGGAGCGCAGGCTTCGAGTTCTGAGACGTTTCTGTTCGTCGACGCAGACGTACGCGTCGAGCCCGGCGCCCTCGAGGCCGTTGTCGGCGAACTGGATGAGCGCGGCGGTCTCGTCTCGGTCGAGCCTTTCCATTTCGTGGAACGAACCTACGAGCGGGTCTCTGCCCTGCTGGGCACCGTCTCGTTCATGGGGATCGGCGCCGGCGCAACTGGTGAGAGGGCCACGAACGGGGCATTCGGCCCGGTGATGGCGACCAGCCGTGCCGACTACGAGGCGACCGGGGGACACGAGGCGGTCCGCGGGGAGATCGTCGAGGACATGGCCCTCGCAAGGGCCTACGAGTCGCAGGGGCTGCCGGTGAAGGTGCTGGTGGGGGACAGGAACCTGGGGTTCCGGATGTACCCGGACGGGCCGCGGTCGCTCGTGGAGGGCTGGACGAAGAACCTTGCAACCGGAGCCAGCCACACGCCGGGGTTCAGACTGGCGGGAGCGGTGGTCTGGCTGACCGCAATGGGCAGCGTGGTCGCCACGTTCGTCCGGGTCGCGGGGCAGCCGGCACCCACCCTCGCCGTTCTTGCCCTCTATGGCGCCTTCGCGGTCCAGCTTCGCCACATGTTCTCGCACCTCGGCAATTTCGGGCCTCTGGCCTATCTCCTGTTCCCGTTGCAGCTCTTGGCGTTCTTCGCGATCTTCTTCCGGAGCCTCTGGTTCACGCTGGTCCGCCGGCGGGTGCGCTGGCGTGGGCGCGAGGTCCCGCTTCCGACCGGCAAGCGTTGACGGGCAGGCCCTCGTGATCGAGCTGGACGGGCTGCCGCCTGCTGTCGTAGTTCTCCTTGCGGCAGGCGCATGGCTGATCATCGGGCTGGCGACCGGGTGGGTGGGCAACCGCATCCCGACCCGCAGGCTGGACCACGACACCTGGGTGACCCGCTCGCGCCGGTTCGAGCGCGAGGGCCGGTTGTACGAGCGGGTGTTTCGGGTCCGGCGATGGAAGGACCTTCTTCCCGAGGCCGGGGGATTCTTCCGTGGCGGGATATCCAAGGCCCGCATTCCCGACCGCTCGGATCAGACCCTGGAACGCTTCGTCATCGAGACCCGCCGAGCTGAATACGTGCACTGGTCGAATGCGTTCGCCGGTCCGTTGTTCTTCGTGTTCCGGCCTTGCCTGTTCGGCATCCTCATGACGGCCTTCGGGCTGTTGTGCCATCTGCCTTTCGTGGTCGTACAGCGCTACAACCGCCTCCGGCTGGAGCGGCTCCTGTCCAGGAGGCGGAATGTCCCTCCGTCCGGCTGACGAGTCGGCGGGTGGTGCCGGCGCGCGGCGGCCCGACACCGACCCAGGAGATGGATTCTGGAGATCGGCGCCGGGCCGCCGTCAGAGGCTTCGGAGCGGGGACGCTGCGCGGATGCGCGAGGTGCGAAGAACGTGATCCGCGGCACGCGCAGGCAATCACGGTGAGCGGGTCTGCCGGGTGCTGGTGGCGTGAGCGGCCTCTCGGGGCATTCGGCGTTTCCGGACCCCTGTGTGCCAGAGCGCGCAAGAGGGGTGGAGCCGAAGCTCCACCCCTCTTGGGTTGGTTGGGGGGAATCTTGGGGGTGGGTCAGTAGTCGTCGGAGGGGGCGACG